>CAZYZR010000013.1:0-19743 GCA_964651945.1 uncultured Oscillospiraceae bacterium
AAAATACTTTACATTATCAGTTCCGTCTTTCCCGCTCTTCTTCTGATGAATAAATTATGAGACATAAAAAAAGACCCCGCATTGTGCGAGGTCTTTATTTTTACTCTTCCAGAAAATCAAGTACTTTGTCCCCGATGGGAATTGTGTACTTCTCAATATCTTTATGAGTTATTTTATTTTTGTAAATCGCCCCTTCAAAACGGCGTTTTTCAGCTTTACCCACACCTTCTTTGTACTGCCTGTACAATACATCGGCGTAGACCCCTTTTAACGACAGAACCGTTTTGATGAGGTCACCGCCCTCGTCTACTACGAGCATTGTCATATCGCTGTATTGCCCGGATACTCTTGTCAGATCTTTGTCAAGCCTTCTGTAAGCAAGAGACCTTGACATCACATATTCCCTCTCTACGACATATTTTTTGCCGTATGGCTATGATGTTATTATGAAGCCTCACACATTTGATCTCGCGTGCATCCTGATGCCACAATCCACATTGTGGTTACTCTTTAATGGTATCGGACTGCGTTTCTGTCCATACGGCATATACTCAGCATCAAGGCAACAGATAAGTTACTTAAGACCGCATTTATTCTGATAAAGTCAGCTGACATGCAGGTGGTTCTCCTGGAAAAACCGGAGGACTTTTGATTCAATGTTCAACCTGTCCGTCACCAAAAAGAAAATTGACTACACCTCTCTATAGACCTATTGTCCCGGAAAATGTATGAATATATTTTTTTATTTTGACATAGTAAGTTGAAAATATCTTCATATGTTGCTTTTCTTTCAGTATGTTGATATAGCTGACAATCTGCTCTTTGGCGCATTTGCTTACAGTTGCAGCAAAATATGTCGGATTCCACAGATGCCCACCTTAAAATGATACTGCAGAGACACATCCCTTACCACAGGCAACATCTGAATTTATTGCAAATAAGCTATCTTTATCCAAGTTTGTATAACACCATATACAGTAAGTAAAATCAAGAAATGGCGACTATTTCACGACTAAAGTCACAAGTGTGCGTTGCCGATTTTATCAGATATAATAGAAAAAATATCTCTTTTAATTTACACCTAATTAATCGATATCCAACAATTTCTGGCGACATAGGGTATTGTTATTGTGATATTTATTCAGGGTTTCCCTTTTTAATTCCTGACTGAACAAAAATATGCACCTTCAGCAAGCTTTTGCCGGCCTGAGAGCGCATATTTTTATTTTCATTCCCCAAACAGGGATACCTGGTTTGACGATGGAAGCGAGGAAAGGGCGCCGACTGCAGTGAGTTGTTCCATTACAGTGGATGACACCCCGCTTGCCCGCCGGAAATCCTCTACTGACAGAAATTCGTTGCCCCGGGAACAGACATTTTCGATCCGGTAAGCGGCATTTTCACCAACACCCTTGAGAGCTATATACGGAAGTCTTATTTTGCCATCTTCAATTACAAACTCCTTTGCTTTTGAAAGCCCGAGTTCTATCGGAAGAAATTCATACCCTCTTGCAAGCATCTCACAGACCATTTGAAGGGAAGTTCTCAGATCTTCATCCTTGGCATTCTTTTCATTCCGGAGTCTTGCAGTCACTTCTTTCAGTTTGCGTGTGGCGATTTTTTTGCCTCCCACAGCTGATTCGTAATCAACTGCCTCTCCCCTTACAGTAAAGTAAGTGGCATAAAATTCCAGGGGTTTATAGAGCTTGAACCACATAATCCTTATTGCAGCCATAAGATATGCCACAGCATGAGCCTTGGGGAACATATACTTTATCTTTTTGCAGCTCTCTATATACCAGTCTTCAACTCCGTTATCCCTGAGCATTTTCTCTGTCCGCCGGTCAAAGTCCCTTGCAGCTCTTCCCTTGCGGGTTATCTCCATAATCCTGAAGGCCTCCGCTTTGTCAACCCCTTTCTTTATGAGGGTCAGCATAATGCTGTCACGGGTGCCTATAACGTCGGAAATTGTGCAGATGTGATTTTTTATCAGCTCCTGTGCATTGCCGTTCCACACATCTGTGCCGTGGCTCAGCCCTGAAATCTGAATCAGATCTGCAAATGTCTTTGGAGATGCTTCTATCAGCATCTGCCTTACAAAATCGGTGCCAAGCTCCGGAATACCGAATGTGGATGTATGGGACTGAATATCGTCAAATGTGACACCTATAGGTTCTGTGCTTGTGAGCATCTTATACACCTGTTTGTCGTTCATCGGAACATCCCGTATCTTTATCCCCGTGAGGTCTTCCAGATACTTATACATAGTAGGCACATCGTGACCCAGTATATCCAGTTTCAGAAGGGTGTCATGCAGATATTTAAATTCAAAGTGTGTAGTGACAACACCCTTTTCCTTGGAATCCGCAGGGTGTTGTACAGGACAAAAATCGTAAACCTCCTTGTCGGACGGGACGACAACCATACCCCCGGGGTGCTGTCCGGTTGTTTTCTTTACACCGGTACAGCCTATTGTCAGGCGGTTTTCCTCGGCTCTGGAGTATACAAGCCCTTTTCCCTCAAGAAATTTTTTGACATATCCATAGGCGGTCTTGTCCTGAAGTGCGGAAACCGTCCCGGCTTTGAACACATAGTCATGTCCGAACAATTCCTCGGTATATTTATGGGCATTGTTCTGATATTCCCCCGAAAAATTGAGATCAATATCAGGCTCTTTGTCACCGTCAAAACCCAGAAAAGTTTCAAAAGGTATGTCATTTCCGTCTCCGTACATCTTCTCTCCGCATACCGGACAATACCTGTCCTCAAGATCAAAACCTGAGGAAATTGTTTCGGGAACATCAAAAGTCACGTATTTGCAGTTTTTGCACCTGTAATGAGGAGGAAGAGGATTTACCTCTGAAATACCCGAAAAATATGCCAGGGCAGAAGATCCCACCGACCCACGGGAACCCACAGTATATCCATGTCTTTCACTGTCCTCCACCAATTTTTTTGCAATGACATAGAGGACGGCATATCCATGGGTAATAACACTGTCCAGTTCCTTGTCCAGTCTTTCGGTTATTATCCGGGGTGGATTTTCTCCATAAATGGAATGGAGGTTTTTGTATGCAGCTTCTTTAAGCTCCTCCTCAGCACCTTCGATTTTAGGGGTAAAAGTGCCTTTCGGAATGGCCCTGATATCATTGTCTATCATATCTGCAATCAGATTGGTGTTCTCCACAACTATTTCGTATGCTTTTTTCTCACCGAGATAACTGAATTCTGAAAGCATATCCTGAGTTGTCCTGAAATACAACGGAGGCTGATAATCTGCGTCCCGGAACTTCATCCCCGTCATAAGTATCTGACGGTATATACTGTCGCCGGGTTCCATAAAATGGACATCACCCGTGGCGACCACCGGTTTGCCCAGATCTTCCCCGAGCTTTACAATTGTTTTGTTGTATTCTCTAAGTTTTTCCTCGTTGTCAACTTTTCCCTCCCTTATGAGAAAATCGTTGTTTGCCACAGGCTGTATTTCAAGATAATCGTAGAAATCAGCAATTTTCAGAAGCTCTTCGTAGTCCATTCCATCTTCCACAGCTCTGTAAAGCTCACCTGCTTCACATGCAGAACCTATAAGAAGTCCTTCGCGGTATTTCATTATTTCGCTCTTTGGCATTCTCGGAACTTTAAAAAAATAATTCAAATGGCTGAAAGAAATGAGCTTGTAGAGATTTCTGATCCCAGCCTGATTTTTAACAAGCAAAACAATGTGATAAGTGTTTCTCGGAAGATTGTCCGTACCACTCAGCCGGGGATTAATATTTTCAATCTCCGTTATACCGATTGACTCAAGTTCTTCTATGAGTTTTTCAAATATGTTTGCCAGCATAAGACTGTCATCTTCTGCTCTGTGATGATTGAAATTTCCGAACCCATAGTGCTCAGCCAAAGTCTCAAGTCTGTGATTTCCCAGATTTTTAAGCACACCTCTTGCAATGGGAAGGGTGTCCAAGTACGGACAGTCAAACGCAATCCCTTCCCTTTTCCGCACTACTTTGAGGAAGTTTATATCGAAAGCCCGCCCATTGTGGGCAACAGCGATTCTGTCACCGAGAAATCCAATAAAACTCTCCAGAGCTTCCTTTTGACCAGGAGCTCCTTTCAACATATCATCAGTAATTCCGGTAAGCTCCGTTGTAGCGTGTGAAAGCGGAACTTCCGGCTCTGCAAAAGTGTGAAATCTCTCTTTGAGCTTTCCGCTTTCGTATACTGCAGCTCCTATCTCTATCAGCGATTCTTCATTCGGATTAAGCCCTGTTGTTTCAATATCAAAAATCACATAGGAGAGGTCTCTGATTTTTCCCTGTATGTTCCCGCTGTAAGCCTTGGCCAGGTTGTCTGACAGATAGCCCTCACACCCGTAGATAAGCTTAAAATCCGGGTCCGTTTTGTGTATAATGTCAACTTCCTGCATTGCAAGCGGAAAAGCCTGGACCACACCGTGATCAGTGATTGCTATTGCCCTGTGACCAATTTCATGCGCATGTCTTACTGCGATGTCAGGGTCAATAAAAGCATCCATAGCACTCATTTTTGTGTGAAGATGAAGTTCAACCCTTTTTTGGGACCGGTCATCAACTATGGGGTTTACTTTAAATGAAATAATGTCATCGGGATAAAGTGAGGGCTCATCATCATATTTTCGCATGTCAAAGACACCCCTGGCAAGAATATACATGCCAGGCTTCAAATCCCGGTATACATCACAGCTTTTGTCATTAGCATCCAGCAATACCTTCATATTGACTGAATTTTTACCGTCAATATTGCTCTCATTGTTGGTAAGTGAAAAAATAAATATTTTTTTGAAGTTTCCCCGTTCGCTGACATCAAATATTCTGCCCCAGATACATACTTTGCCGCTTTTTTCCAGAGCATCTCTGTACCGGTCAACAGACTTAGGAGTAAAGTATTTTCCCTTCAGAACTTTTATACTGCCGGGGTCGATATCCAGTCCATCAATTTTAAATCCGGAATGATTTCTTGGTTTTTCTTTGACAACAGGAGTGGTATACTTACTGATCTCCCCGGTTTCTGCAACTTCCGGTTCTATACTTTTTTCGGATTTTATTATCTTCACAGAAACCATTTTCCCGGTGAGGGAAAACAAAAAATCTGACAGAGTCTGTTCATAATTACAGGTTTTCAAAAAAGAATAGCCATTGTGCAATGTAATGTTCAGATATCCGTCGCCTTTTTCAATCTCTGCATCCTTGAAAAATTCAATGGGGACATCCTGCACCTGCCTGCAGTAATGTTTCATGACAGTGTCAAAATCAGATGGAGAAAAATGCGAAAAGTCAAATTTATTCTGAATATCAACTGAAAAGTCGGGATATTTGCCACTAAGAAACCCCGCAAAACTTTCCAGGGCCTCAAAACTTACCGGGGAGGAAGAAATCAAAATAATGTTGAGGTGAGACTTTTTTTCTGAGACCTGAATTTTCTCAACCTCAACTTCTTCGAAATCTTCTGTATATGTATTGTCAGAATAGTCGGAAAAAACCGACAACAATTTCTCACTCACTTTTTTCCTCCGCAAATTTTTTAATTTCTGCGATAAATTCATTGATAAAATCGCCGTGAAGAGTCTTTATTGTCTCTCCTTTCTCAAACAGGAGTGCACTGTCCTTTCCACAGGCAATTCCAATGTCGGCCTCCCTGGCCTCCCCCGGCCCGTTTACTGAACACCCCATAACTGCAACTTTTATATTGCGTTTTATTCCTTTGAGTCTTCTTTCGACTTCTCCGGCTATTCCTGCCACGTCCAGATTTGTTCTTCCGCAGGTAGGACAGGAAATGACCTCAACCCCGGGGACCGGATACCCTGCAGCTCTGAGTATGTCAAAACCGGCAGTTACTTCTTTGACCGGGTCATCAGTAAGACTTACCCTCAAAGTATCCCCTATGCCATCCAGGAGCAGATTTCCGATTCCCATAGCAGACTTAATAAGGCCAATCCTGTAAGTTCCTGCCTCGGTTACTCCGAGGTGAAGAGGATAATCGCACATTTTGTCCAGCATTCGGTAACTTTCCATCATAACTGCAACATTTGAGGACTTGATTGAGATAACTATATTGTCAAAGTCATATCGCTCCAGCAGTCTCACATGGTACATAGCACTTTCGCACAGTGCCTTTGGAGTGGGAGACCCGTATTTTGCTAGTATATCCTTTTCAAGGCTCCCTGCATTAACACCTATTCTTATAGGGATATTTTTTGCCCGGCAGGCCTTCACAACTGCTTTTACCCTGTCATCGCCGCCGATGTTACCCGGGTTTATCCTGATTTTGTCTGCTCCTGCATCGACTGCCCGGATTGCAATCCTGTAATCAAAATGTATATCAGCCACAACAGGAATGCTGACTGCATTTTTCAATTTATATATAAGAGGAATATCTTCTAACGTAGGGACACTGACTCGAAGTATCTGGCATCCCTCATTTTCAAGTTCTTTAGCCTGCTTTACATTTCCCTCAATATCAGAAGATTTAACATTTAGCATGCTCTGAACGGTTACAGGGGCACCTCCCCCGATCTTTACGCCGCCCACAATTACTTGTTTCTTTATATGTCTCATAAGCGCCTTATACGAAAAACTTGGATATATCACTGAAAGTAACAAAAACCATCAATGCCAGAAGCGCAATCATTCCTACAGCATTGACAAATATCTCATATTTGGGGTTCACAGGCTTACCTCTTAAAAATTCAACTATCAGAAACACCAGCTTTCCCCCGTCCAGAGCAGGAAAAGGTATGAGATTGAAAACACCCAGGTTTATGGTTATCATAGCAAGAATCATAAGCACCGATTCCAACCCGTAGTCTACAGCCTCGCTTATTGTGGATACTATACCGACCGGGCCGGACAACTGGTTTATTGGAACCCTTCCGGTTACAAGATCAATAAGACTTAAAAATACGGTCCTCGCAAGACTTATAGTCCAGTTTGCAGATTCTCTTATGACACTTGAAAAAGTTTTTTCTATCGGATAGACAGTGAAATCAATTACCATCTGTTTGTTACCGTCTTCATCGGTATATGTGTCAAAAGTGACGTCTTCCAGTTCTACTTTTTCTCCATCCCTGATCACTGTAAAATCAGCAGTCCCATTCTGAGTTCTTGCAAATTCATATATTATGTCATTGGCGATATAACATTTTCTCCCGTTTATAGCGACAATTTCATCGTCCAGCTCAAGACCTGTTTTTTCAGTCATTGCGTCCGGGTAGAAACTGCTGACGACTTTGCTTGTAATGGCATCCTGAGAGCAGGTCAGATATAAGAGAACGCAAAAACCCAGCAGGAAATTCATCGCTGCACCTGCCACAACCACAAATATCCTGCTTTGTACCGGAGCTGTGGAAAAAGAACCCTCTGTGTCGCTTTCCTCGTCCTCACCCTCCATAGAAACATATCCGCCGATGGGAAGAAGTCTCAGGTTATATTCAGTGTCTCCTACTTTTTTCCCAATAAGTCGGGGACCCATGCCTATGCTGAATTCATTTACTGTGATCCCGCTCAATTTGGCAGATATAAAATGTCCCAGCTCGTGAATAATTATCACTGCACCGAAGACCAGTATTGAAACTATAATAGTCATTAAAAACCTCAGAAACTCAGATTCCGAAAAGACTGTCAACGTATTCCCTGGCTTTTTTGTCCACAGAATATACATCCCGGAGTTCGAATTCATCCGGAAGAACCATCCGCGACAATACTCCCCGGACAGCTTTTCCTATGTCGGTAAATCCAATCCTTTCATCCAAAAAAAGTTCAACAGCCCTCTCATTTGCACCGTTTACCGCACAAGGATAAAGCCCTCCCATTCTGAAAGCTTTTTTTGCGGCGGCTAGACAAATAAAAGTATCCTCATCAGGCATTTCAAATGTGAGAGGTTTCAGGGAAAACAGGTCAAGTTCCTTTGCAGGGGAAGGATACCTTTCAGGATATGTGACAGCGTACTGAATAGGGATTCTCATATCCGGAGTCGCCATCTGTGCAATAATGCTGTTATCGGAAAATTGCACGGCGGAATGAATGATGCTCAGCCTGTGAACAACAATTTCAATCTGTTCCCGTCTTACTCCAAAAAGCCATGCTGCCTCAATAAATTCAAGTCCTTTGTTCATAAGAGTCGCAGAGTCTATTGTCACTTTTGCGCCCATAGTCCAGTTCGGATGCCTCAGCGCCCGTGCTTTTGTAACTTTTTCAAGTTGTTCGTAATTATATCCGCAGAAAGGTCCTCCAGAGGCAGTTAGAATAATTTTTGAAAGAGAAGGTGCACTGCCCCTGTCCTGCAGACATTGAAAAATAGCTGAGTGCTCACTGTCTACGGGAAGAAGTCTCACATTATTTTCCCTTACAGCATCGATAACAAGTTTCCCCCCGGTGACCAGACTTTCTTTATTTGCCAAGGCAATGTCATTTCCGCTATTTGCGGCTGCAAGGGTAGCCCCCAATCCCGCTATACCCACGACAGCATTCAGGATAAGAGCATCCTTGTCTAAAGAGGCAAGTTCCGGCAGACCATCAAGACCGGTCAGTACTTTAATGCCGGGGAAATCCGATTCCAGTGTTTTCTTGCTAACGGATGCGGTTTTCTCATCAGAAATACATACAATTTCAGGCGAAAATTCCCTTATCTGATCCCTCAGAAGAGCAATATTTTTATGAGCTGAAAGCCCCACGACATTTACCCCGAGTTTTCTGCATACATCCAGCGTTTGTCTGCCTATAGAACCGGTGGAACCGAGGATAATAATGTTTTTATACAAAAAACACTCCTCCCCGCTCAATTACAAAATATGACAACATATTTATAAAAGGAGCCACCAGAAGTACACTGTCAAATCGATCAAGAATCCCCCCATGTCCCGGTATAATTGTCCCGTAATCCTTTATTCCGGCCTGTCTCTTAACCGCAGAGGCAAAGAGATCACCCACAATTGCAATCAGGGAAGAGATTACAAATACAGCTGTAAGACTCAGTACAAGAGGCAGCGTATGGTCAAAACTTATTGAATAGATTAAAGCATGTTCTGTATGCTCAACCAAAGGTTTCATATATGCATAGATGAATATCGACGCAAATCCAAAAATCACAGAGCCGATGACTCCCCCTATTGCCCCCTCTACAGTCTTCTTCGGGCTCAGCACGGGAGTCATTTTATGCTTGCCGAAGAAATATCCGGTAAAATATGCACAGATATCTCCTCCCCAGGCCAATGCCAGACACAACAGCAGCATAAAAGCGCTGTCATATCCGAATGTGCTGTACGGCATACTCAGTCTCATATTCGTCACTGAGTAAAGTCCTGCAAGGATGTATATATTGTAAGCAAGTGCGGCAGCTGCAGTTTTAAAGTCAACATCGTGAAATCCTTTTACGATTGCTACCGCAAAGATAAGAGTAAACAGGGAGACGAGGACGTCAAAATTTACAAACGGAATATATGATCTCATTAATACAGCCACACCTATAATGGCAGATGCAACCGTAAGAAAAATTGAATTTTTTTCCTTGAAAGCCCCGTATACCTCATAAACTGCAATTAAATACACAAGACATACAAGTATGTCAAATCCGATTGTGCGATAAAAAAATAAAGATACAATTAGGAGTAAAATTCCGATTATTCCAGTAATAATTCTTTGTTTCATAAAATGTTTCCATCCTATACTCCGCCAAAGCGTCGATCCCTTCTGTTGAACTCCTCAATAGCTTTGTCCAGATCCCGCCTCGTAAAATCAGGCCATAGCACATCCATAAAAATGAACTCAGAATAAGCGCACTGCCAAAGAAGGAAATTTGATATCCTCATTTCCCCGCTGGGCCTGAGAATAAAATCCGGATCCGGCTGCCCGGAAGTATAAAGATGATCGGAAAACAAATCTTCATCTATTTCATCTATGGAGAGTTTCCCTTCCTTTACTTCCTTGGCTATATTTTTGGCAGCCGTTACGATTTCATTTCTGGCACCGTAATTCAGTGCAATATTCAAAGTCATTCCGGTTCTGTTCCGGGTTTTTTCTTCAATCTCATTCATAAGGTCAAGGAGTTCGCCGTCAAAGACTGATTTGTCCCCCAGAATTTTAACTCTGTTGTTCTCCTTTTCGTAGTCCTGAGATTTAATAAGATATTCCTTGAGCAAATCCATTATTCCGGCAACTTCATCCTCAGGCCTTTTCCAGTTCTCTGTAGAAAAAGCATAGAATGTCACAGCTTCAAGACCAAGTTCGTTGCAGTATCTGGTTATGTCCTGAAACACCTCAGCGCCCTTGCGGTGTCCCATATTTCTGGGGAGCATCCTCTTTTTTGCCCATCTGCCGTTTCCGTCCATTATAATGCCTATATGTTTCGGAATTGTGATATTGCTGTCCATATTGCCCTCCGGATTACAAAAAAGAAAAGGGCATATAAAAGAATATGCCCTTTTAGGCCAAACCGAACTTAAATATTAAAGCTCCATAACCTCTTTTGATTTCTTTTCAGCTACTGAATCTATTTCCTTTACATACTTGTCGGTTACTTTCTGGAGTTTTTCTTCCTCACTTGAAAGATCGTCCTCTGTGAGTTCCCCTGCTTTCTTTTCTGCCTTGAGCCTGTCCATTTCATCGCGCCTTATATTCCTCACGGCAACTTTGGCGGCCTCTGCCATTGAGGACACGTCTTTGACAAGAGCTTTCCTGCGCTCTTCAGTGGGAGCGGGAAAAATCAGGCGGATACTGACTCCGTCATCAATGGGGTTTATTCCCACATCGGACATCTGAATGGCTTTTATGACAGGTTTCAGAAGACTCCTGTCCCAGGGCTGAATGACCAGCGTCCTGGCTTCTGTCACAGAAACCGTCGCAACCTGATTTATGGGAGTAGGCACCCCATAATAATCAACAGTGACTTTGTCCAGCACGCCGGGATTTGCCCTTCCCGCCCTTATCCTTGAATACTCACTCTGAAGGTGATTTACGGCTGACCGCATTCTGTCTTCATAGTCTTTGCTCATAGCAGTTTCCTTTCCTTCTTTATCTATCATTGCTCACCAAGGTGCCGATATTTTCTCCCTGTGCAGCCCTGGCGATATTCCCTTCTCCCATTTTAAATACAAGAATCGGTATATTGCTGTCTCGGCACATTGTCGCGGCAGTCATGTCCATAACATTCAACTGATCATTAAGTACCTGTGTAAAAGTCAGCCTGTCGTATTTTTTTGCATCAGGAAACTTTTTGGGATCTTTGTCATATACCCCGTCGACCATTGTTGCCTTGAATATTATGTCGGCGTTGATCTCCGCAGCTCTCAGGGCTGCAGCAGTATCGGTTGAAAAAAACGGACTGCCTGTGCCGCATGCAAAAATAACTATTCTTCCCTTTTCAAGGTGCCTCACTGCTTTGTTCCTTATATAAAGTTCTGCCACCTGGGGCATATTCAGCGCAGTCCGGACCCTCACCGGCAGGCTTAATTTTTCAATTGCATCAGAGAGTGCAAGGGCATTCATTACAGTAGCGAGCATGCCGATAAGATCTGCCCTTGTTCTCTCCATGTCACCGCCTGTCCTGCCGCGCCAGAAATTGCCTCCTCCCACAACTATTCCGACCTGGGCTCCCAGATCATAGGCATCCTTGATATTGCGGCAGATGTCCTTTACAGTGTCGTTGTCAAGCCCGAAACCCTTTTCACCTGCAAGGGCTTCTCCGCTAAGTTTTAGCAAAATTCTTTTATATTTCAGCGGCATTTTCCACGTCCTCTTTTGCCATTAAT
Source organism: uncultured Oscillospiraceae bacterium (assembly GCA_964651945.1). Lineage (GTDB taxonomy): Bacteria > Bacillota > Clostridia > Oscillospirales > Ruminococcaceae > RGIG3102. The sequence continues at coordinate 11,780 of CAZYZR010000013.1, forward strand.
ACACTGAATTTTATTTTCTAATATTTTACTATATTCTGAAAATAATGTAAAGAATAATATCAGGTACATATCCCTCTTAAGCAAAAATTTATCTATGAAACATGTGTACTTATTGAAAATAAAATATTCCAAATAATTAAATTAATTCCTTTTTATATTTTCTCCCGGAAATTTTATGGCTTTATGCTTAATCCAGGAAGATATACAATACTTTAAATAAAATGCGTTTAGTTTATTTTAAACCAATATAGCTATTGATTAAAATATTAAAAATTTGGTTCATACTCTTATCCAATGCGAAAGAATAAATAAAACCGCCGCATAATACGGCGGTTTTGAATTTTGTCCTTTGAATTATTACTTTACCATTCCCGCAACTTCAGAAGCGAAATCCTCGGATTTTTTCTCTATTCCTTCACCTTTTTCAAAACGTGTGAAAGCTACTATCTTAATATCTCCGCCAAGGGCTTTTGCAGTGGCTTTTGTATAATCAGTTATTGACTGCTTTTCATCTTTGATAAAAGCCTGGTCCATAAGGCAATTATCCTTATAGAACTTATTGATTCTGCCCTGAACCATTTTCTTGGCGATATCTTCCGGCCTTCCCTCGTTCATTGCCTGACGGACAAAAATTTCTTTTTCTCTTTCAAGAACCTCGGGTTCGACAGCATCCCTGTCAAGATATGAAGGATTTGCAGCGGCTATCTGCATAGCAATATCCTTACCATAAATTTCAAACTCCGGTTTTTTAAAGATATCGTCAGAAACATCAAAATTGACCAGCACCCCATGGGTCCCGCCCGCATGGATATATGAAACACAAGGCCCTTCATACCTTGCAAAGCGGCGGATTTTAATGTTTTCGCCTATAACCTGGATTTTTTCCTGAAGCGCAGCTTCTACAGTGCCCCCATCCGGCATAGTCTTTGTAAGCAGATCCGCAACATCAACAGGGTCCGTCCCGATAATTACCTCTGCTACATCAGATACAAACTTTCTGAACTGTTCATTTTTCGCCACAAAATCCGTTTCTGAATTTACCTCAACAACTGCTCCGAGTTTATTCTCCTTGTCAACAGTTGCATAAACCATTCCTTCAGCTGCGATTCTGCCGGCTTTTTTTGCGGCTGCTGCCAGACCCTTTTCCCTGAGTATAGCTACAGCTTTATCAAAATCGCCGTCTGCCTCGGTGAGAGCCTTTTTGCAGTCCATCATGCCACAGCCCGTGCGTTCACGAAGTGTCTTTACATCCTGTGCTGTAAATGCCATAAAAATTACCTCCGAACAAAAAAATATCAGAAAGAGCTTTCAGTCATCGTCTTCATCAGATTCATCGTCATCATCGTCAAATGAATCGTCATCATCTTCATCATCAAAATCTTCATCTTCGTCTTCATCGAAATCATCGTCATCATAGTCATCTTCGCTCTCTTCTTCGACAAATCCCCGCTCGCCTTGACGACCTTCGATCACTGCATCAGCCATTGCAGCTGAAATCAGTCTCACTGCCCTTATGGCATCGTCATTTCCGGGAATGATATAGTCAATTTCATCTGGATCACAGTTGGTATCCACTATTGCGACTACAGGAATGCCAAGATTCCTTGCCTCGGCCACTGCTATGCTCTCTTTCTTCGTGTCTACGACAAAAAGTGCCTGGGGGAGTCCTCCCATATTCTTTATGCCGCCGAGGTTTTTCTCAAGTTTCTCGATTTCCAGCTCAAGTTTTGCAGCTTCTTTTTTGGGAAGAAGTTCAAAAGTACCGTCCTCTTTCATCTGGTTGAGCTGTTCAAGACGTCCGATTCTCTTTTCGATTGTCTGATAGTTTGTGAGCATTCCGCCGAGCCAGCGGGAATTCACGTAGTGCATACCACACCTCTCGGCTTCTTCCTTGATTGCGTCCCGGGCCTGTTTCTTTGTGCCTACAAACAGAATCTGTCCGCCCTCCTCCGCAGTCTGCCTTATAAAATCGTAGGCGGTCTCAAGCATTTTCACGGTCTTCTGCAGATCGATGATGTAAATACCGTTTCTCTCAGTGAAGATGTATTTTTTCATCTTGGGATTCCATCTTCTCGTCTGATGGCCAAAGTGCACCCCTGCTTCAAGCAGCTGTTTCATTGTTACCGGTGCCATTAAATTTACCTCCGTTTGGTTAAACCTCCGCCGGACATTCATTTTTTGCAGGCTATATCATAAATACACCACCTGCAGGGAGTCCAGCGTGAATATTTGTACAGTTATGTTACCACAACCCACTCATAAAGTCAATATATACCTGATATTTCCTTAAAAATGAGGAGAAATAAATGAATTATCAAAAATACATTTTATCCCAGTTATCAGATAAAATATATTAAAAACAACTTTAATATTCAGCGTAAAAATAAAACAAATTCAAAAACCCGAGGAATTATAATTTCTCGGGTTTATTTAATTCATATTAAATTTTTTATTCGGCGGGTTTCCTGAAAAAATCCACACATTCCAAAGGCTTTGTCATATTGAGATAACCAATCCGCAAGTATCTCTTTATATCGTCGTTAGCCTCCATTTCCCTGCCATTGCGAAGATAAGTTCCATCAGTAAATATAACGGGATACTTGTCCCTGAGATTTACAAGATAATCATAATAACCTGAAAGTTCCACTCCTGCACTTTCCAGGAGTGTGGGAACAAGATAATTCATTGATATTACATCCGACTCAGGCCCTTCCCCAAGCAGATCATCATTATTGGACCATATAATGTATGGAGTTTCCAGATGTGCAAGATTTTTCCGGAACCAGTCACTGAACATAGTTTCATCGGTATAATAATAAACCAGATAGGGGCAGTGATCCCCATACATACACACAACCACATCCCTGTCAACCGTTCTGAAATATTCGAACAGCTCTCCTAAAGCCGTATCAGTAAGATACATAAGACTTTCATACATATCTATAGATGAAGGATATTCATTGTCCTCAGTTGTCTTGGCATCAGTCTTTACTATATTATCGGCAACAGATGCATAAGGAGCGTGATTCTGTATTGTTACTAAGTTTACAAATCTTGGGCTGTCACCCATAGCCTCATACCACTTAATGACATTTTTATAAACCGAGGAGTCTGTGGGATAAGGATCTGTGTAGTAATATTCCAGGTCAGAATAATCCTCAATAAAATGAATCCGGTCAAACCCGAGAGCCGGGAAAGCCTTTGCCCTGCCATAATTGTCCCCATCCGCAGGATGAGTGGCCAAAGTAGAGTATCCAAGACTTTCAAGATAACTTGCCAGACTGTTGGCATTATCCATGTCAGTACTCAAGAAAGGAAAATCATTTGCAGAAAGATATGCTGGATTGCTTGATAATACCTCCCACTCGCTGTTGTTCGTATGGCCTGCATTGAATGGTGAAACCGTTTTCCCCTTTATACACACCCCCCCCATCAGCATTATCGTAGACTGAAAAAGCATAAGGTTCTTCGTTGAAAGCGTTAATATTTTTCATATCATACCAGGTCTCGTTCAGAATAAGTATTATATCCGGCTTATTATTTCCCGTTTCAACTATTTTATCATATTTTTCAATAAATTCTGTCGTTTCTTCTTCATTATAGTCTGGAGGCGTAAGAACAGGTCTCATTTGAATCATACTTGCCCTAATGACAGTAGGTACACACCCGAATATTGATATTGAGTCGTCCCATCTCCAATACTCATAAGGGCCGAATTTATCAAAAACAGGAATAAATATCAAAATACTTAACACGGCAGGTATAAAACTAAATTTCCTGCTCATTCTATGTTCGGTTTTTGTTATTTTGTATACAAGGTAGTCTAATATCAGAAGAATAATGAATATTCCCGTTATTAATATAACTCTCCTGTCAAGGGAAAAATATGACAGGCTGAACACATCTAAAGCTGTTTTTGCACCTTTTAATGCTCCCAGAGTAAGGGGAGAACCGTGAAACTTATAGACAAAATACCCTGCTACGGAATATATAAAAAGCAATATACTTGTTATATTTACGGCAGCAAAAAATCTGTTTGTAATGGCAATCAGGATCAGGTCAAGCACCAGTATGGCAAAGAGCCCGATCAAAATATACTGAACTTCAACTCCTTCGGTGATTGTCCGCGAAGTTTTGCAAGACAGTTCTGTCATATACCACTGTAAATAGACAGTTACCCCGGAAAAAATTATAATTAAAAGAATCTTTAAATATCTAATGAAATATTGTTTAGAATTATCCAAAATATATATTCTCCTGTTAATCAACCCAGATAAAGAAGCAGATAATCGCCCATATCTCTTATTTCACCGGGCTTCATATCCAGATCAGAAGCCTCAGCTGTATATACAGGTGGTGAGTACCTGTCTAAGATTTCAATCTCATAACCACAGTATCGGAAGTAATCCTCAAAAAACTCACCTGTCCAGCCAAATATTCCATAACAGTTCATTATCTGAGAATATGAAACATATTCCTGCGCCATCAGTTTTGACTTATCCATCGGAACCTTATATCTTCTTTCGTAATATTTTCTGTAAATCTTTGCTCCTGCAGAATCCTCATCTGCGTAGAGCATTGGAGTAAGGTTATCCCAGATGCAGCTATAGTTTCCATAGATTGCCACAGGCTTATCAGGATATTGGGATTTGAGTGAATATCCTATCTGCCTTATAAAACTGAGCTCATCTTCATTCCTTATGCTGTTGACAGTAAGAATATGATTAGTATAAACAGCCTGCCTAATAGATATATAAAACGCCAGAAAAGCCGCCGAATAACATAAGAGTTTTCTGCAGTAAACCCTTATTTTCCATTCTCCCACATTTTTAAGCTGCAGAACTCTCATTGACATTATGACAAAATAGGTAACTGAAAACCGGGTAAAAAATGCTATGGGAAGAGCTGTCCTGTAAGGCATTGCGCCTCCCTGCAAAAAGCCCTGCAGAAATACCGAAATACCCGTCATCCGACCGGCAAAAAATATCATAAAGCTACGCTTCTTTAAACTCAAAACCAGCACAATCAGAAAAAACAGCAATGCTGAAAGAACAAAAATTCCTATCGGAAGATAAATAAGACCATTTACAAAGTACTTTTCCACAATCTGACCGAGAAAACCTTTTATCGCCGGGAATATTCCTCCCCTTTCCCGAATCAGGTTTGGCCATTTTAAATTTGAATCACCTATCCCGGAAAAAATAAAACCATAATCATATATTTTTGAAAAGAGATATGCCACAAAATATCTCAAGAATACAGCAATAAAGAGAGGAAATGCATATCTCAGTCCTTCAATAATATATCCTTTGAGTGATTTAATAAACTTTTCGGATTGATCTTCAGTATACTTTAAAAAAAGAATTGTAAATACTACGGTCACATATGTAAAAAGTGCAGATTCGTATCCGGCCGCAGGAAACGTCAGCAGAACAGAGGCAAGGGCAACGGATAGGAAATCTTTTTTATAGTACAACAGAATAAGGGCTGAAACTGCAAGGCATAATCCCACTCCTTCCACAAAGTTTGCACCGAAAAAATTGTAAAGCTCAGTGTGCAAAGGAAAAGTGACATAGAGACAAGTAAAACAAGCACAGACAAATGGCTTCTTGCCGAACTCTTTTATTACTCTCGACAACAAAAAGCATATCAATACAGCTGAAACGATATATCCGGTGAGAGATAAAAATCTGCCCAAAGGTCCTGAAAAAGTTTTAAAACCCAATAACTTCACGAAGAAGTACATTGCCCATCTGTTATGAAAAAGAATAGTACCATATTCGCCAAAGAAATAATCAAATGCAACATCATCGTGAGTAAATGTCTGATCATTAAGAGTTCCCAGAAAAGCTGCCAAAGTGAAGAAAACAACCGGCAAAAGATATGTACTTTTCTTTATGGAATTGTTGAAGAATTCCCTGATTTCGTCTTGAAAATTCAATATAAATTCTCCTAATAACCAAAATTTTGTATCATTCAAAGCCCTTTGTAGCACAAAACATTTTTTTAAGGAGCTTCAGTAATGTTTTAAAAGTATCACCGACAAGTAATACTGCAATTGATATATCACATAACAACAGAATAAACATTGACGGGTAAAAATATCTCAGCTCGAAAGCCTGAGTATTTAAAAGAAATCCGCCATAATAGAATATTGAAATAAGAAATACGAAAAGAAATAATTCAGAGTTATTTGATTTTTTGTAGTAAAGATATAATAATGCAGCTGCATTAAGAAGAAAAAATATCCAGGGTTTGAGAAAAACAAAATAAAACAAATCTACAAATCTGTTGTAAAGTTCAATAAACAAAGTGCGATGTGCCGTGGCATTGAAATAGTACCCGCATTCTTCTGAAAACAAAGAGTGGTCCAGCCTGTGGTTTATCCCCAAAGTATCAAAAGCAAATCCAAGCTTTACTTTTGCCCAATCAGCTGGCTCTTTTATTATGAAATTCACGTATTTATCCATTATTTTCCCAAAATTTCCGTCTTTGTTCATAACATCTTTATTCAGGTCACTGTAATAGACAAGCATAGTTGTGGCATATTGACTGCTAATCTCAACAGCTTCTTTTGTTGATCCTTTTCCACCTATATCGTCGAGATAATCTATATATTTTTCCTGCTTTTCCGGTTCCATGCGCTGTATGGCTGTGACCATATCCCATACAAAACCGGAGGCTGCAGTAGGCATTGTATCAATATTCAGTAGTTTGGGGATAAACCATACAAGAATAAGGCCGGATATGACAGCAAAAAAATTCCTGATTCTTTCGGATTTTGCCATTCTGAAAAAAATATATACAAAAATTACAGGAAGAATTGTAAAAGCATTCTGCCTGTAACCAAAAATCAGAAAAGAACAGAAAGCAACAAGAATAAAATTAATTACCCTGTCAATACCGTTTACAGGACCTTCGTCAAAAAGAAGTAGTATGATAGCAGCAATCCCAGCCGCACAAGCCACACCCTGCTCCATGTATACAGAAGCACAGAGTATCACAGGACAACAAAGAGCAACCATATATGCAGCAAAACTGTAACGTTTGCAGATTTTTTTGAGAAATAATAGTGTAATAAAAAATACAAAAGCGGCAATAAAAAAGTTATACGCCACAAAGTCTCCGGTGATGAGATAGCTAAGAGCAATAAAATACGAAGGAGCCGGTGTCAGCCACGAACTATAATCCAATGTCCATTGACCTGTAGAACGAAAAATTTTTATGGATTCTTTAATAAGATATCCCAGATTAACCCTGTAATATGTGTCACCGTATACAACCCCTGGATATGAGATGAATACACATATTCCTGCAACAATCAAGCTTATTGCTAACAATCCTGAATTTTCTCTAAGTAAGTGCAAATAGCGGCTTGTTTTTATTTGCTTATACATTAATTCTCCTCAGAAATCTGGAAAATTTCAAAAGTTCATGTTTCAAAAACCTTACTTTTTGAAACAGGAATTTTTTAAATAAAAATACAAAAAATACGCAATAACTATCTATATTTTCTAAAAATTATTCATAAATTATTAGCTTATGCATTATAGCACATTTGTTTCAAAAAGTAAAGGTTTTGAAACAGAAAAATTAAAATATACTTATCAAGCCTTTCAAAGTCTGAATTTAATATAAAATTAAGGCAATGACTTCTTCCTTAAAAATTTAAAAATAAATTTTATCTATATAGATACATTAATTACATTTCAATTTTTGTAAAAAAAATGACAATTGATACAAATTTTTAATGTAATTTTACTGATGAAACAGTGCTTTAAAGAACAGAAAATATTTCTTACAAAAGTTATAACAAATTAAAACGAAGATTAATTTTCGGAAAAATAAAAAAATATTTACAACCTCTTGATTTAACATTTTTTGATTTTATAACCTTTTTTTACTCAATAAAAATGCAGGACAACAACCTCACTGAATGAGGTTATCGCCCTGCAAAATTTCAC
>CAZYZR010000014.1:0-7361 GCA_964651945.1 uncultured Oscillospiraceae bacterium
TCCCTCTGAAAAGACACCGCTCTCCTGAAATCTCCGTCAAAATCCCGGGGAAATACCGAAACCACAAGGGCACTGTTGGAATTTGCCCCTTTTCTGGAGCTGAAACTCATGCCGTTGGTGACGACTCCCCCGGCTTCACTTGCTGCCGGGATCACATAGCCACCGGGACACATGCAGAAAGTGTACACTCCTCTGCCATTGTTCCCCGTGGACAGGCTGTACTCCCCGGGCGGAAGGAGCGGGTTGCCTGCTTCGCCGTGGTAAAGGGCAAGGTCAATTTCGCTTTGCAGATGCTCGATCCTGACACCCACGGAAAACGGCTTTGCCTCCATATTGACACCTTTTTTGTACAGAAGCCGGAAAATCTCTCTGGCGCTGTGCCCCGTTGCCAAGACAAGGGCATCTGAGGGCAACTGTCCCGCAGTGGTTTCAACAGACACTAGTTTGCCGTTTTTTATATTCAAATCAGTGAGGCGTGTGCCGAACAGCACTTTGCCCCCCAGGGAAATTATCTCCTGCCTTATCCCTTTGACAACCTCCGACAAAAGGTCTGTGCCTATGTGAGGTCTTTGCCTGTAGGCAATCTCCTCCGGGGCCCCATGTTGTATAAGTGTCTTTGTGACATAAGCGACTCTGCTGTCGGAAATCCTCGTAATAAGCTTCCCGTCGGAAAAAGTTCCCCGGCCGCCTTCGCCGAACTGTATATTTGAAAAAGGATCCAAGACCCCTTGGTAAAAAAACTTTTTAACCGACTCGATGCGGGAATCCACATCCCGCCCCTGCTCAATCACCACAGGACAAAAGCCCTGCCTTGCCAGCGCAAGGGCACAAAACATTCCCCGGGGACCAAACCCACATATCAGGGGAGGATGAGGAATAACAGTGTCCCCCTTTTCAAAGACAACCTCTTTTTCAGTGAATACTCTGACACCCGGTATGCCTTCAAAACTGCCATAGGAGGACGGCAGATCCAGCGCAACACTGTACACAAAGTTTACTCCGCCTTTTCTGGCGTCCACGCTGACTTTTCTTATTCCCGCACCGACTGCTTCCTTTTCTGATATCCCAAGCCTTTTAAATGCCCGCTCCACTGCCTGCCGGGGGGTCCCGCCAACGGGAAGCTTTATGTTGTCAACTATTATCATTTTCTTATAGTGGCAGTGTAAGATCCCATTACATATGCCCGGTCAGTTCCCGGTATCACAAAATTTACCCTCACTGTCTGCTGGCCCTGGGCAGCTGTTATCTTTGAGCCGTCGATCTGGGCTATCACACTGCCTTCTTTCAGGGATTCAACCACATCGGAGTCCCCTATGACAGTTACATTGCTTATCGCCTTTGTCACAACTTCTATGTCGTCCTCGGCGTCGTTTATCACCCTGATATCAGATACCGTAATGGTCCTTTCAGAGATTCCGGAACCGGAGACAGTGGCAGTGACCTGGGCCAAATCATCCATAGACTTGTACCCCGCAGGGAGCTCTATGTCAAATACATAAGGCTCGTCGGTCCTTAGATCCTCAAGGTCTATGTACCCCGCGACAAACTCCGTGAGAGAGGATGCATCTCCTGTGGGGACCGCAAGATTTATTTCGCTCTGGGAGATGGACCTGTGAAGGGTGTCGGTGTTAAAGCCCTCCGGCACATTCAAATACTCTATTTTCAGCGGAAGGGTCACCTCCTTGAGCACAGGGACGGTTATACTCACGCTGTCATCGCTCAGGTTTAAGTACTCGGAGTACGCATCAGCTCCGTTTTCGTCGTAAAAACTGAGTTCTCCCGGCAGCATTACCGATGATGATATGGTCTGGCTGCTGAGTGGGGAAGCCACCACTCTGTCAATGACGGTAACCTTGTATTCCGGGCCGGTTACAGTGATGGTAGCGGGATTTATTACCGGAGTATCCGCCATAAAGTCACCCGCCACCACAAGGGAGGAAATATCCGCCTCCACAGTGAATTGCTTGCTTATTACCCTGTCAAACCTCACCCGGACCACATCGGTGCTTATTGAGGTTATGGAAAAATCCTTTACACTGGAAGTCTTCTCGGCTGTCAGGGCAAAGGAGTAGGTCCCGGGGCCCTCCACTCCTGTTATATTCGGATAAATTATTATATCATCCGCCGTCAGATCCCCTGTGACTCTGCGGGATCCGGTGACGGTTACATCCACGGACTGCACATCAGATTCCACGGCATCAAGCCCCAGGCTCTGATATGCATTCCGCCTGTATGTCATATTTATGGGCACATTTCTGATGATATCGGTGTGCTCATCGTTGACAACCAGAGCCACATATGCCCAAAGGCCCAGGGCTGCCAGGAAGGAAAGGAGAAACCTGAACTTCCCGTTTTCCAGGAGATTTGAAAAATTAAACCTTTTCTTTTTCATTCTTTCTCCTCCTGAATATTCCGGTGCGCCGGTTTTTCTCCTCCGCGTCCATAATAGGCTTTATAAATTCGGTATCAAGGACTTCATAAAGGGACTGTCTGTCCATATTTCTGGTTATAACCCCGTTCTTTGCGTAAGATATTATTCCGGTTTCCTCGCTGACCACCAGTATTATGGCGTCGCTCACCTCGCTCAGGCCAAGGGCAGCGCGGTGGCGGGTGCCCAGGTCCTTGCTTATCTCCAGGTTGTCGGAAAGGGGCAGGAGGCAGCCCGCGTGGGTAATTCTCCCGTCGTGTATGACCATGGCTCCGTCGTGAAGTGGTGTGCCCTCGTAAAAAATGGTTCCGATAATCTCTGAGGTTATATCCGAGTTTACGGGTGTGCCGGTGTTGGTTATCCGGGAAAGGCCTATGAACTTTTCCATTACAATAAGAGCCCCGGTTTCCTCCTCGCTCATCCTCTCAACTCCGTCGCATATGGCGGCTATAGCCTTTCTGAGTTTTTCCGCCTCTTCCTGCTCCGCAGTCTTTTTTACAAGGAATCCTATGGACGAAAGCCCGGCGTTTCCCGCCTGTTCAAGGGCCCTTCGGAGCTCAGGCTGAAAAACAATTATAAGGGCTATGAATCCCACCTGCATAAGACTTTCTATGAGAAAAGTCAGCGTTTTCAGTTTGATCTGAACTGCGAGTATGTAGACTATGAAAAACAGAATAAGTCCGGCTATTACCTGAAATGCCCTGGTTTTCTTGAACATATTCAGCACGCTGTAAAAGATGAGCGTGACAATGACCACGTCAAGGACATCCACAAGGCTTATTGAGTGGAGCACACTTATAAGGGAGTCCATAAAACCTCCGCCAAAAATATATTTCCCCGGAAAATAAACATTTCCAAAATAATAATAACATAAAAACGGGGATAAATAAATATCCCCGCCCCGATTGTAACTAAATTTTATACAATGGGACCTCTGCCCTTAGTGAAGAAATAGGACAATGTTCCCACCCCCCAGGATTGCTCAAATGCTGCAATCAGGCAATTGGTGCCTAACCTCGTCCCAATTTTTTGAGTATATAAAAAATCTGAAATGATCAGGAGTTTTTGCTCAATAAGCACACCCGGTGGCAGGCTATCCCCTGCCCGGCCCCTGTAAAGCCGAGTCCCTCCTCTGTGGTGGCCTTTACGGACACGCATTGGACTGGGCAGTCAAAACATTTTGCGGCGGTTTTCCTCATTTCGTCAACAAACCCCGACAGCTTTGGCCTTTGGCATATTACAGTGATATCAATATTTTCAACGCGGTATCCGTTTTCAACCGCCAAGGCAGTTACCTTTGCGGCGAGCTTTGTGCTGTCCGCTCCTTTGTAGGCAGGATCCGTGTCAGGGAAGAGCTTGCCTATGTCCCCGAGGGCCCGGGCTCCGAGAACTGCATCCATGGCGGCGTGAAGGGCGACATCCGCGTCGGAATGGCCCAGAAGTCCTTTCTCAAAGGGTATCCTGACTCCGCAGAGAACCAGATCTCTCCCTTCCCGGAACCTGTGTACATCGTATCCGTGGCCTATTCTCAGTTTTTGCCCCATTTTCAAGTCCTCCGGTACGGTTACCTTGTAGTTTGAATATTCTCCCTCAGTGATCGAAGGCTTTATCCCCGCCCGCTCAAACATGCTCGCATCGTCTGTATAATCAGGATCAAAATAATTTTCAGCAGTCTGTTTGTATAAAAATATATCAAATACCTGGGGCGTTTGTGCAATAAAAAGAGTGGATCTGTCCGGTGTGTTTTCTATAGCTCCCTTGCCCACCACTTTTATTGTGTCTTTTACAGGCACACAGGGCACTGCGCTCCCGGTCTCCCGAGCTTTCCTGACTGCGTTGCATATCACTTCGTCGCTGACAAAAGGCCTGGCACCGTCGTGGATCGCCACAAGCCCTTCACTCCGGATTTCTCCTACTCCCTTCATCACGGATATCGGCCTGGTGGAGCCGCCTATGACAATTTTTTTTACCTTTTCCAGCCCTCTAAGGGCATCCTTTATACTGTCTATATTTTCGGATGCGGTGACGATAATTTCGTCTATGTAGCCGTTGCTTTCAAAAGCCAGGGCTGTCTTCCTTATCAAGGGCATACCACCGAGGTCCCGGAGCATTTTGTCAAATCCCATCCTGTTGCTGTGCCCCGATGCCACAATCACCGCGTATACCTTCCTGTCCCTGTACATATGCCACTCCGAAGCCACTGCACACATTATCGCCGCTTTGGGTTTAAACGGCAAATAGCGGTGCTGACATTTATAGAAACTTTCAATAAAAATATTATTTTCTGAATTTATTATACTACGGAAGTACTTGTTTTGCAAAATCTGCCGGCAACCGGGGTATATCGCAGAATCAATAGTATAGTAGATGTCAACAAAAATGTCAGGAAAAATTATTTATATCCAAAAAAGTCTTGGAATATGGTATACTTTTTTTAGGTGATGAAATTGAAGGACAGGAATATACTTCACTGTGACTGCAACGGATTTTATGCTTCCGTTGAGCTTCTCTCCCATCCTGAACTTAGAGACCTCCCGGTGGCAGTGGGCGGAGACGGGCAGACCCGACACGGCATAGTGCTTGCCAAAAATGAGGCGGCAAAAAAGTACGGCGTTGTCACCCGGGAAACCCTTTGGCAGGCAAGGCAAAAATGCCCGGACCTTGTCGTCCTCCCTCCCCACAGGGATATGTACACAAAATACAGCAGAATTATCAACGGCATATACACCTCCTACACAGATCTGGTGGAACCATTTGGCATAGACGAGAGCTGGCTGGACGTCACCGACACCTGGAGGCAATTTGCCCCCAGCCCCAAGGATCTGGCGGATTTGATCAGGGAGAGGGTCAAAAATGAGACGGGACTCACCATATCTGTGGGAGTCAGCTTCAACAAGATTTTCGCAAAGCTGGGTTCTGACTACAAAAAACCGGACGCAACAACACAGATCACAAGGGAAAATTTCAAGGATATTGTATTTCCTTTGCCTGTATCCGATCTTTTGTACGTGGGAAAAAGCACCCGGGAAACCCTTATCTCCATGGGGGTCAGTACAATAGGAGACTTGGCACGGATTCCTGCGGAGATCCTTGAGAGCAGATTCGGGAAGCACGGACCGGAACTTTACAGATATTCCAACGGTCTTGACGAGTCACCTGTGGAAAATTTTTACAGGGAAAAAGATATAAAAAGTGTAGGCAGTGGGAACACTTTCAGCTATGATCTGACAGATCCCGGGGAAATAAAATCTGCTGTAATGGCCCTGCGGGAAGAAGTTGGTGAAAGACTGCGCAGACACGGACTGTATGCAAACGGGGTGCGGCTCACCATAAGATATCCTGATTTTTATACATTCACCAGGCAGGTTCAGGTGCCGTCTACCTCTGTCACTATGGAGATATATTTCTCAGCTCTTTCCCTTTTTACGGAAAACACCCGACCAGGACAGGGAATAAGGGCGCTTACGGTGACTGCCATAGATCTTTCCGAGGACAAAAAGGCGGGGCAGACTTCTCTTTTTGAGGAAAATAGCGAAAAAAGCAGAGAAAAGAGCGAAAAGCTCCAGGCTGCCATTGATGACATAAGAGGCAGATACGGGAAGGCCTCTCTGCAGAACGCCTCGGTTTTCGCACAAGAACAAAAGAAAAAATAGTGCCTGCATCAAAAATTGACTTTTTATTTTACCTCCGTATCAACTAATAAAATTGCGGATTTTAAAGTTACCTTTATATTTTCAGAGGCTACTTCCGGAGTGTCTCCGGGAGATATCATACATTTTATGAATTATTTTAAAGGAGGCAAACATGTTCAGACTACTTAAAAACGGGCAGGTCTATTCCCCTGAAAATCTCGGGAAAAAAGATATCCTTCTCTGGGAAGACAGGATAATCAGGATCGGAGATAGGCTTTCCATCCCCCGGGGCTTTGAGGGACGGGAATATGATCTGTCAGGGAAAACGGTTATTCCGGGCATCGTCGACACCCATGTGCACATCACCGGCGGTGGCGGAGAAGGAGGGTTTACAACAAGAACCAGCGAGATTACTTTTGAGGAGATAGCTGAGGCCGGAGTCACCACTCTTGTAGGTGTCCTGGGCACCGACGGCTACGCCAGAAGGGTTGAGGATGTCCTTGTAAAGTGCATGGCTCTGAGGGAAGAGGGCTTTGAGTGCTATTTCCTTACGGGCAGTTATACATTCCCGATTACGACTATGAGAGGGAGTATTGCGGAGGATATAATTTACAATGAGCTCTGCCTTGGAACCGGGGAAATCGCCCACTGTGACCACAGAGGCAGCCTTATGAGATATGATGAGTTTGCCAGGGTGGCGGCAGACACGAGGAACGGGGCCAGGCTTGCGGGAATAAAAGGGGTGCTGAACATCCACTTGGGCAATTACCCCGATCCTGCGGATTTCTTTATCCGCCTTTGCAATGAAGATATTACTTTCCGCCCGCTGATAATCCCGACCCACATAACAAGAAAAGATTATGTATTTGACAGCTGTATGAAATTCTTGGAATTCGGAGGGCAGGTGGATATCACCGCCGGCGGAGACCCTGATGAAAGCCAGCACTCCTATGGCTCTGTTCAGGGGCTTGAGATGATTTACAAGAAGTACGGAAGCCTTGACAGGGTGTCAATGACAAGTGACGGAAATGGTTCCGCTCCTGTGTGGGATGAACTGGGCAATATGATAGGTATGGGCAAAGGAAGCTGTAAAGTGCTGCTCGGAGACCTTAAAAAAGCGGCCGACAGGGGTGTAATACCCTTTGAAGAGGTTTTGAAGACTATGACCACCACACCCGCTGCGAATTACGGGTTAAAGACCAGCGCAGGAAGACTGGTTGAAAACGGGACTGCTAATATTGCGATTCTGGATGAAAATCTTGAGCTCTGTGAGACAATCCTCAACGGCCAGAGGATCTGGG
>CAZYZR010000014.1:7461-10748 GCA_964651945.1 uncultured Oscillospiraceae bacterium
AAATTTTTGATTGATCCACTCGGGGATTTGGCTTTTAGCCAATTTATTGACATTTATTTAAAAAATGTTAAGATTCGTCTTCTTGTGCGCAGATTCATAAAAATAAGCAGTTACTCCTGTTGTAGTTCTCTATTAATTACAATAATCCCCGATTTTTGCCAATTTGGCGCGGAATCCGAATTTATGTACACGACTTATACACGAAACACTCAAAAAAAGCCCCCTTTCGGGGGCTTTTTTCTGTCTGTCTCAGTATTTGTAATCAAGGCCTGCCTTGCGTATTTTATCCAGAATTGTCTGCGCCTTCATCCTGTTTCGTACCCCCGGCACTTTGTTGTCTTTGGCAAACTTCACGAGGTTGTCGTATCTTTCTTTCCGGCTCCGGCGTCTCTGCCGTCCTGCCTCATTGTCGGCATCGGTTTTCAGGGCTGACTTCGGTATCCACTCGGCTATCTTCGAGCGCTTCGGACCTTCTACACTCACCAGAAAAGCTTTCTCCGTCTCCCTCTCAATGGTGTAATCGCCCTTGAGATAGTCGCGCTTCCAGCTCCCCTGCCCCGTCAAAAAGTCGCGCTGTTTCCAGGGCTTCAGCATATCGTATATATCTTCGCCCTGCCTCGGCACGCCTTTCGCAATGCCGTTTACTGTCATCACCATATCGGTGAAGGCGGCCACGGGTTTGGGTATCCGGATGTTTGCTGCCTTGCCGCCCCTCAGGCCCTTTGCCATACGCTACTCCTCATCGTCCGGCAGTTCCTTGGTATATTTCCGCAACCAGTCCTTTATTGCTTTCCACAATTTCTGGATCGGCAGCCCGCAGAGCGCCATATTCTTATCATCGACCTCCCCCTTGAACTCGCACTCCCTGTGCCACATATATCCTCCGCTGTCGAGGATTATCACATCATCGCCTACAATGAATAATTTATAAAGCGAGGTCTGGTTTTCGATTACATAAGTACCCTGTGCGTTTTTGCTCTGGGTACAACTTATCCATTTTCCCTTGCCCGCTTCTATGTGCCGGTGAGTGCCGAAGGCGTTTGGGTTTCCGCTGCCCATACCGCCCTCGTCATAGAAATATTCCCCCTGCTTTAAAATCTGCCCTTCCGCCACATTGAAGGCGTTATCGTGCATACACAGCAGTCTGGCGTAATCGGTTGTTTCGTCCGCAAAGAGTACGGGCTGAGTGCTTTCAAGGTACAGCTCTCCGTTTGCGGCTTTTCTCGCCCTCTTTACCACCATATCGCAGGGGCAGTATAACTTATCGACCCCGCTGTCTTTACCCCCGAAGTCC
This sequence comes from uncultured Oscillospiraceae bacterium, assembly GCA_964651945.1. GTDB lineage: Bacteria > Bacillota > Clostridia > Oscillospirales > Ruminococcaceae > RGIG3102. Next base: position 8,756 of record CAZYZR010000014.1, read on the forward strand.
ATCGCAAGGCTTCCTGCGTGGGAGTATCCGCTGAGTTCTCCCTGCGTGACTCTTAGGTATTCCATCGGAAACTTGAACTTCTGCATTTTTTAAACCCACGGTGTATCGGGTTTGTTCGGGCTTGAAAGGAGTCTCAGACCGAGTATCTGGTGAGTACCTCCGAGACTTTTCAAGTCCAGCCACCCCTGCTCATTCCAGTCGGTAATATCTATAAGGGCGTCTACATTCAGATATCCGTTGCCCACACCTGAGTATTGTCCGTTTTTTCCGCCGCTCAAATAAGTTTGAGTTGTACCGCAAAAATATGCGAAAAGCCCGTAAGTCGCACCGTGTTTATCCTCTTTGTACTGAAGCCAATTGTAATCGGCGAAATCTACCGGAGCCATCCTTGAGTTTTCCGTCGGTGTCACTGAGCCGTCGGCGTTCCACCAGCTATCTGGTATCGGAGAGCCGCTTTGGGTGAGAATTGAGGCTTTGTCCGGCGTGAATTTCACATTTCCCGCCAGTACGGTGCTGAGGATTATGTATTTCACCCCCAGCTTTCTCCACACGCCTTTATTGTAAATTTCCCCGTCTTTCACCTGCCAAGCCGAGCCGTCCCACTGCCTGACCACTGTTATGTGAGCTGATATTCCCGCTCCGTTGGACAGGTCAATGTCATCATCGTTGGAACTCCCCGCCGAAATTCCGCACCAGACATCGCCTTTCTGCAGAGCAGAGCCGCTCCGTCTCTTTTCGGGAGGTCTGCTCCCCAGCTGTATATTCGAGCAGGTGACATCCGTGTTTACCCAGATAGTGGTTGTGGAGGCGGAAGGTCTGGAAGTCCCGGTTTTCACCTGTATCCCCGCAACAGAGCCTCCTCCTCCTCCGCCTGTTCTCATAAATGCAAAACCCATTTTGACCTCCTATCTGATAATTAGAAGCCTGAAAGTCAGGTCGACTGTCGGCTTGGCTGACACGCAGGTGGCGACTACTTTGCCGTTCTGTGTTTCGATATATGTTACGAACCCGGAATTGCTTGCCTCGTTCATCGCCGTGGAATTATTGCCGGTGGTGAATTTCACATCCGCTATCGGGTTATCTGAGGCTCTGACGCCCTCCACGGTGACCGTCTGGGTATACGGAGCGGACCCGCTCCACCCCGAGGCGGAGAATTTCGCCTCCAGAATTGTCGGGCCTACTGCCAGCCTCTGCCACGGCCAGCTGTCACGGGTATGTTCGTAATTCGGGGTGTCATCGTCCCTGTACATCGGTTTTTCGCCGTTCCGCGCTATCTGGAATCTCTCGACGCCGCAATCTACTTGCAGGATTACACCGTCCAGGCCTTTCCAGGTATCGCCTTCGATATTGTCCTCGTTTATTTTTATGACGCCTGTCCCTTTTACCTGTGCCAGCTCGTCATCGCTGTGCACCGTGGTGAGCAGGTTCTCGCCTTTGGCTAACCGCAGGAAGGCGTCGTTCGGGGTGGGGTCGTCCTTGCCGGGGGTGAGCAATCCCGCCGCTTCATCGTCCAGCAGGTTTGCCTTGTTCAGAGGCGTACCCTCTGTTATCGGGTCATCCGCATATTCCCACGTGGCGAATGACGCCCGCCCTCCGCTCTCGGGCGTGATTTTGACCCTGTGGGCATTTCTGGGCTGTCTGTCAGTCATATGTTAAATCCCTCCACATTCGTACGCCCCGCAGTAAAGCCATCCCGCCTTTATGTTTTTCAGGAGTTTCTCGCTTACTTCAAGGGCTTTTTCTATGTCATTGGCGCCGTTGTAATCCAGATGTGCCATACTTTCGGGCAGTGTTACCAGCCCGGTGGCGTTGACAGCCTTTACCAGCCGTGCCACATTGCCCAGGTATCGTTTCATCTGCGTCTCGGTCACCCATTCCGCCGTGTCAAAAGTATCCGTGAGGTGCCAGTCCGTCTTGAAGGTGGCATCGCCGTTTACTTTTATGCCGTAACTCTCGGCTATTTCATAAAGTTTTTTCGTATTGCTCTCCACCC
>CAZYZR010000014.1:10758-18697 GCA_964651945.1 uncultured Oscillospiraceae bacterium
CCTGTTCAGGTCTTCCGTGTTATAGAATCCTTTTTTGGTGTGCAGAAGCACATCGGTCTGAGTCCTGTCAGTGACAAAATCCATACGCTACAGCCATACCTCCCCTGCCTGCACTTCGCCTGAGTGTATATATTCCACATTTGCGGGGAGCGGTTTGCCCGCCACTTTTATGCTGGCAAAATCCATCTGCGCCCCGTAATTTATTTCAAACGCCGTAATTGTGCCCACGATATATGAATTCGTGGTCCGGTCGAAGAGCGTAATCATATCCCCGGGCTTTTCCCCTTGCAGGATAATGTCCGCACTCAGCTCCTCGGCCGTCTCCTCGCCGAATGCCCGCATCCTCTCAAGGGTTGCGGTCACGTTTTTTGCGCTTATCAGCGTGGCGTCGGTGACTTCCTCCACATTGGCTTTTTCCAGCAGCGAAGACCTGGGATTGGCGTGAGTTCTCACCAGCGGATTATCCTTGTATGCGTATCCGCTTATTTTCACCTCGCCGCTGCCTTTCAGGGTTATGTAATTGGCCCCGCTGTCCAGAATTTCGGCGTCGCCTTCCGCCACCGTGAAGTCCGAAAACGGTGATTCCAGCGTCACGGTTGTCTCTGTCCCGCTCTCCAGCGTGCCGGAATACGCGTCGCTCATTTCCGTGTCTTTCACATAATTGTGTGCCGTCAGCCTGTACTCGCTGGTATTGGCCTGCTGCTTTGCGGACCCGCCGGTAAACACTCTCTCCCGCCCCGCCGTCCGGGTACTCCGCCCGGATTTCGGGAAGAACTTTATTGTGCCGGTGCCGTATGTGGTGATAAAGCAGCCTATGGCGAATGCCACCTGCTGCAGGGCCTCCTTGCGGGTGCCCGCGTGGAGGTACCCGGTCACTGTGGAGTCGGGTATCAGGGTGTAATCCACGGGATACTCTCCGGCGATTATCTCGTCTATCAGCTCCTTGGCGGGTTTGTCCGTGTAAAGCCCGCCCATAAACCGGGAGCTTCCCAGCCATCCCACCGCATCGTCGCAGGACACCGTAAACATATCCAGGCCGTTTCTCTGGCCCTCGGTAACATAGAATATGCCTTGCAGCTCATCGTCCTTGTACAATCTCATTTCCTGCATGCGCTGGAAGTTGAGAACCAGCCCGCTGCGTCTGATTACGTCCAGGTCGAGGGTTGCGCCAGGCAGTTCGGAGCTTATTGGACTCACCTCAAAGTATGCCGAAAGTCCCTCTATTTCATCCTCCCCGAATGTCGTATTCTGCCCTACGACTATGCGGTTCATCTTCACAAAGCGCTCCGGCTTGCTTGTCTTGACAAATGTGATTGTCACTTTGTCAAAGGCACTCACTGTCTGCTGGCATGTGTACGACAGCGAATCCACGCTGAATGTGCCCTGATTTATCAGTGAATTTCCGGAATACCACCTCACTGCCACGTCGCAGGGGTCTATGTCGAAGTACAAAGTTATCCCGCTGGCGTATGCCGCAGGTGACAGGTCAATGGTTATGGTGGGCCGCTCTGAGAATTTCCCGGATTTGTCGGAGTGTGCCGGACTCCAGTATGTGTATGTGGGCTCATCCGGCATTATTTCAAAGGTGCCGTCCAAGGCCCAGAGGTCGGGCTCCGTTGTGGCGTATTTCGGCTGTGCCGTCCCCGTATAGAACTCCTTGGTGCAGAACGCCTGTGCCTCGGCTTCGTATACTGCCGTCTCGTTTGACCTGTACGGCTCATCCTTGTACTCAACCCTCAGCATCAGGTTCTGTTGGCCTCCATCGCTACGAACTTCAAAGACAGGCCGGACCAGTGGTTGCCCCGCCTGTCGCGCCTCACCATTTTGTCTTTCCCGCTGGTGATATATGCTCTGAATGTCTTGGTTGTCTGCCCGTACGGGACGGTGATTACGTGGCTCCGCCGGGGTGCCGATATCACCTCATACAGTTTGTCGTAATCTGCGAGGTCGAGGTTTCTGGTTTCGAGCTTGATTGTGTAATTGTAAAATGTGCCTATCACGTCCCTTATCATTTCGCCCTTGGCGATTACGCGTCCGCTGTTGTCGGTGTCGAGGACTTCGAAGTTTCTCTCTATGGAGGTGACCGCCACATTGTAATTCACCCCGTCTATGCTGAATACGTTCTGAGTTGCCATATTTTTCTTTTATAGTACTCCCCTGTTCTTGCTGGTTATGAAGCTGGTGCCTCTTCTGGTCTGCTCCTTTTCAATCTGGGGGAGCAGCATTCTCACCAGCTGTGACTGCGTCCCGGTGAACCTTATGTTTACATTGATGTCGGACACGGCCGTCTCGAAGGCATCTACGATTGTCTCCAGCGGCGCCTCTATGTTGGTGCCGCTTTTCTGGTCGCCCAGCATTGCCAGGAAGGGGCTGTTCGGCGGTATGACCGCGCCCCTCGCCAGCTCCGGCACGGGTATCCTGTCAAAGTGCCGCTCCTCGATGTGCCAGCCCGGCAGGTGGAATGATTTGCCGCCTATAACGGGGACCCAGTCGGGTACGTCAAAGCCTATCCGCGATATCATTTCCCCGAAGTGGTTCAGGCCTCGGATCGCAAAGTTCACCAGCGACTCAAATGCGATGATTATCAGGTTTGCTATGTTGGCGAATACGTTCTTTATGTCGGTCCAGGCTGCTTCCCAGTCGCCCGCGAAGACATCCCTTACGAATGACAAAAGCCCGGTGATTACTCCGTTGAGTGCGTCAATGGCCTCTTCTCCGTTTCCGCCCCGGACTATCAGGGCTGCGAAGGCCGCAACCACAATCGCTACAATGGCGGGCCAGCTTGTCAGCAGGTTTTTCAGAGTCCCGAAGTTTTTGGATACACCCGAGATAACATTTTTGAAAGTGGTAAACGCCGCGTTGAGCCCCACCATTATGCCGACAAGGAGGCCGATTCTGAGCACTATCCCGACAAACTCGGATATCTGGTCGTAATGCTCGCTGACCCAGTCCGCTATGAATCTCAGCCCCGCCAGGAGATAGTCCATTATTATTCCGCCTATTTCCATCAATATGTCGAGTATGGGCTTGAGGACTTCACTGTAAAATGTCCCCAGTGCGTCGAACAACGGGGAAAGTATTTCCTGCAGGAGCCCAAATGCCTTGCCCAGCTTTTCAATCCAGGGAGGTGTTTCGTAATCCTCCATCCCGGAGAAGTCGATGCCGCCCCCGGCGTCTCCGCCGCCCCCGCCTGTGGAGGGCATACTCATATCCGGCTCCGATGTGGGCTTTGCGGTCTCGAGGGTATTAATTTCATCGAATGAGGCGAGGCTCTTTGTGGCCTCTTCAACCTGCTTGCTGGTCTGCTGCGCCGCGCTTCCCACGCCCGAAACTCCCGATGCCCGGCTCGAAAACGCCTTCGCGCTCTGGGTTGAAGCCTTTACGGTCTTTCCGAATATCAGGGAGATCACGCTCGCTACAACCTGCATAACTTTCGACAGTATCTGCATCAGGGTTGTCAGTGCGGGTATCAGGACCTCTATTATCGGCCGCGCCGCAGTGAGAAACGATGCCTTTAATTGCTGGAATGCCGACACCAGAGGCTGTGAAGACGCCGCTGCGGCCCGGAAATACTGCTGCAGGGACCTCATTGCCGCGCCGATAACCTGGTAAAAGAAAATGTTCTTTGCTGCCGACATTATCCTGTGGCCTATATTCCCGATAAAGGAGCTGAACTTTGAGAATATGTTGCCCAATCCGCTGGAGAAACTGCCGGCCGCACTCGTCATCGTGCTGGGTATTTCCGACATTTGCCGGCTTATCTGTCCCGGTATTTCCTGCATGCCGGACAATGCTTGCTGCGGCAGAATTTTCAACTCACGGAGTTTCCGCGCCACTCTGTCCACCGCGCCCTTCAGGCCTTCCCATCTGCCTGACCGCTCTTCCGGGTGGTCCCGCATATTGAAGGCATCCAGTGCCGCCTGTGCGGCGTTCAGCTCTGCCGTCCGGCTCTGCACCCGCAGGTTCTGCCTGTCCCAGGCTGCATCGCGCCTGTTCGCTATTTTCTCCGAGTTGATGTCTATCTGCCGCATTTTGTCCTCATTGCGGGCTATTGCCCGGGTGAGTTCATCTATTCTTGCGGCATTCGAGGCTGATCCCCAGGGTGTATTGCTCAGGCTCTCCAGCTCCGCCTTGAGTTTCTTTGTCTCTGCGTCAAGCGCCCAGTATTTGTCAAGGGAGCGCTGCAGGTCGAGCTCGAGATTCTTGAGGTTCGGGCTTATCTGCACCTTCTCGAGTTTTTCCGACCGCTTTCTCACTTTCTCGATCAGCTTGTTGTATTCCGCGGCAGCTTTGTCCGTGCGTATCGTGGTATCAATTACGATTTTGCCCTCTGCCATTTTTCCGCCCCCTTAGTCCAGGTCATCGAGGAACCGCTGTTCCTCCGCCGTCAGTTTTGTCTTGAGCTTTACCAGGTCCCTGTTTTCCTCCAGAAACTCTCGCTCGTATTTTTCCAGTTTCCGGTGTTTTGCGAGTTTTTTGCGTATTGAAATCACGGTTGAGAAGAGTCCGTCCCCTATTTCCCGGTATGCTCCTTCGAACTCCCACCAGTGCAGGTATTCGCAGGAGCGGCAGGAGTACCCCAGCACTTTGTCCACTGCCGGGGCTATTATTTTGAAATCCTGTTCCCAGTCCATCAGCTTGGGTCTTTTGGGCTGCTCTTTCACGGGCTCCCCCAGATTTATGAACTGCATTGCCTCTCGTATTGCCGCCTCCGGGTCCGTTATCTCTTTGTACTCCGGATACATCACGGTGAGAATGACCCGGGCCTTTTCCGCTTCGTTGAGGTCCGGGTCGTTGAGTGCTGCGCACACCGTCAGCACATCCCTGAAATCGGTGCGCAGTTTCCACTCTCTCCCGCTGAATGTTGCGGTTGTCTGCAGTGTGAACGGGTCAGCCATTTTCGTATTTTGCCGTATATTTGCCTATTCTCTTCTTGCTCGCTTCCCGGGATTTTTCCGCTCTGACTTTCACCTCTTCGATAAATGCATCCATCACATTCTCAAAGAAATATTTGCCGTCCCCGGTCAGTGACAGGGGTGAAACCGTCTTGAAGACGGTCTCGGAAATGGGAGCCGCAAAGATGTAATCGATTATCTGCTCCACCGTTTTCCCGGCTTTTATCAGGTCGGAGACATCCGGGTCCTCGGGCATTTCCTTCTGGATGTTGTCCAGGTCTTTCTTTGCTTTGTCCGCCCTCTCGATTATTCCCCGTGCGTCGTTCGGGTTATATGTCAGGGTTCCCAGCTCATTGCCCAGATTGTCCACGAGTCTCACTGTCTCAAGTCCCAGGTTTATCTGCAGGTCCGGCATATTCTTCCTCCTTTGCCGCTGTTAAATTACCGGTACTGCCGGCGAGAATGTCGGGCTGTTGCTTATTGCGTCCACGGTGCCTACTTCCTTGTCGTTCGAGAAGTATATGGAAATGGGCATGTCTACATTTGCGGAACCTCCCAAGCTGGTCGGTACCACTGTGCAGTTCTTGTGGACCTCTGCGTACAGCTGCCCCTCTTCCCCGACAAATCCCCACGCCTGCATTACCTCGAATGTCGAGAATGCGCTGGTGTCGTTCAGGGAAATGAGAGTCAGCAGTTTCTCGTGCAGCTTTGAGCCCGCCCTCACGGTTGAAGGCTCCAGGTCCTGCTGCGGTGCGGATGTGGTTATGGTGGTTTCCGTGAGTCCGAGGATATCCTTTACGGTCTCGGTCTCGAAGTTGAACTCCACGGCGCTCTCCTCCACGCCCTTGCCGACTATCTGCCAGTCCTTCTCTTCCGAAGTGCCGACATTTACGTATGTGGCGAACAGTTTCCTCTCGGCCTTCTTGCCGTCCTTGAGGTTTAAAACAAGGTCTGCCATCTGTTAAATCGTCTCCTTTACAAATTCTTTCTTGTATGTTGCGGATATCTGGACCACGTACACCGCAGTGCCGTCCCGCAATGAATAAAGGGCTCCGTTTTCCGCTCGGATTTCCTCCGTCTCGGTATCCGTGTTTCCGAACACCGGAGCCTTTCCGGTTATTGACTGTTCCTGTGCCCACTGCTGGAAGTCATACACCCATCCGGCGTTTACTTCGCTTTGGGCGGTGTCTTCCTCCGGGCTATAGAACGTGCAGTACAGGGCAAAGTTCGTCTGGTTTGTCACGGTGGTATTCCCCAGCACGTCGGTGTGCTTTGCCACCTGCGTTATTCCCCGTGGAAAAAGGCCGCTGTTCGGGCTTATGTTGTCGGCGTAATCAATGGCGAACCTGCTCAGGATATCGTATCCCTTGTATGTCTTTATCCACTCCGTCATCTTTTCCAGATCCGTCATTTTCCCTTACTCCCTTCCCGGTTGACAAAGGCCTGCAGCTCCGCCACGATGGTATTTCCTTCGGCCCGCCACAGCCTTCTGTCCCAGTACGGGCCCGCCTGCGGATTCTTGCCGGTGTTGAATTTCAGGGGCGTGTTTGTCAGCACTTTCCGCACCCCCGGCCTCGACCAGTATCTGTCGGTATCGGGGTTATAAAACGCGCCTTTCCCCGTTATGGGGTCAACCATCAGCATTCCGTAATACAGGTATCTCGCATATGGCGTATCGACTACGACCTGCGGCTTCCTCACGTCCGTCCGGATTGTCATCAGCTTTATTGTGGCTCCCGTGCGGTACGGCATATATTTGCTCATTCTCTTCATCACGTTTGCCGTGTGAAAAGCCTGGGCTCTGCCCCCGTCGTTGAGGCCCACCCGCCGGAGTACTGTTTTCCCGTCGTTTATGGAATACGTTACTTTCATCCTCCGGCCTCCACGTGGGTTATCACTCCGTTGTAATACTTCGGGTCCACGGTCTTCACTATCACGAGATTGCGGTATTTTGCGGGTATATATTCCCGCCACTGCTCATCGGTGATATCGGGTCCGTCCCCCAGCATTACTTTTGTGCCCTGTTTCAGTGTGTATGTGCCCGGGCTGTCCGGGCTGTCATCAAAGGCGAAACCGGGATTTGCGGGGAGTTCCGGTATTACAAGGAGGAAGGAATTTGACACATTGAGTCCCTGCTTGTCCCGGTTGTAATTGCCTTTGAAATCAAAAAAGGCCCTTGGGACAAGGACCTTTTTGACTGTGTTGCCCGTGGCCGCGGTATATCTGTTGTACACGGTCACGGTCTGGTTGCATAAGGAATAATCCGGTCTTCTCATTTTATTCCCCTGTACACCTCCATATACAGGCAGAGGGTGCGGTAAAGTTTTCCTCCGGTTCTCTTGTCGACGGTCCGCCGGTCCACAGCCGCGTAACTGGTACTCACGCTCCCTACGCTGACGCTGTTCACCCCTGCCATTTCCTCCTCCCGCTCCCGGGCTGCCAGAATATCGCAGAATGCGCTCAGCGCGCTGTTTTCCCGCTCCTCATCGCCCCTGACGGTATATGTTCTTTTGTACCACTTCATACACGCCTCGGCTTTTGGCAGAAGCCGCTCAAAGTCGGGCTGTGTCAGTGTGCCCTTGTACTTTTGGGAATAAAATTCGAAGTCCATCTCTTATTTCCTTTTCTGTTTAGCCTTCGGGGCTTTCTTTGCCGGTGCTGCCGGCGGGAATTTCTCCTCGCCTTTCACCGGTTTCACGGGCTTTGTGCCCTTTACCGGTCTCCCGGCTTTTTTCTTCTTGTCTGCCGCCTTCTTCTTTGGCGGGAAATTGCCGAATGCCTGAGTCATAATTACTGCTCCTTTTCAAGGGTTGTGTCTGCGAATGACAGGGTGACTATCACATCTCCCCCGTCTTTAAATACGAATTTCACGCCGTTATCGGGGACTCTGAGTATCCAGTCGGTGTCGTTCACGGTCTTTTCCGGGTCGCTGTTGCGCTGCACCGTTATGGGCTTGCCACTGTACTTTTCGCCCAGCTTTATGGGGAAATAGTTTCCCTCCTGCTCATCGGGTGCATTGCTGAACTCCTTGTATCCCTTCACAT
>CAZYZR010000015.1:0-16949 GCA_964651945.1 uncultured Oscillospiraceae bacterium
CTAAAATTATTTTATTTTCAAGCAGAAATTAAGGGTAAAACCATTATTTAACCTAAATAAAAAATAAGTGGAATAAATCTACATAGTTTAAACTCTGCGCGGGGATTCTTAATAAACTATATATTTAAACATTATAACATACATATTCAGTCAAGTAAAGATTAAACGGCAGTGATAGGTAAAAAGGAGATTAAAATAAATCTAGATTTATGATAGCAATTTTCTAATTATTGATTCACATTAAAATGCGGAGCAGATATTATTTAGTTAATACGATATATTGTATATTCTTATAAAATGAATTAACAAACTTTATAGAATTATTTTCACATGTAAAATTATCGTAATGCGGGGGAGGAATAAAAATAAAATAGTACAACATCCACAAAAAGTCCCTATAAATCCATAAGACAGCAAGGGGAATTGCTGTCCACCATGTTTTCACGGCTGAGTATGGCATCGATCTTCTATTACTTTAACAAAATTTCAGCACTATGAATTTAAATCGGCGTTGCTATGCTCATAGACAGCGTGACTTTCCCCATTCTTGTATTTCTGGGAATAAAAAAGAATTTTTTACTAAGTACGAGCCTGAGACACCGGTAAAATATATATATGACGAAGATGAGTGAAAATGTCCCGCCAACAAGGCGGGACATTTCTTTATATACTATACTATTTTAGCCTGAGATCCCAGGAGAGAACTTCTTCTTTATAGGGGATGCTGTCTCCGGATCCCTTCCTTGAAACGGCTATGGCGCTGGCCTTAGATGCCACTGACAATACTTCCATAGGCGGAAGGCCCAGTAATAGACCATTCAGGAAATACCCTGTAAAAGTGTCTCCCGCCGCAGTAGTGTCAATTGCTTTGACATCATAAACCCCATGGTAATAGACATCTTTTCCGTCATAGTATTTAACTCCCCGAGAGCCGAGGGTTATCACAAATTTTGACTTTGGATATTTTTCTTTCAGCACTAGGATTGCCTTGTCGGGATCAGAGTAGCCACTTATCTGTTCGGCCTCAATTTCATTCATAATAAAATATGCGACTTTCTCAAGGTTTGCCCTGAGGAGTTTGTCATCCAAGGGGCTGGGGTTCAGCGCAATTGTCATGCCCATTCCATAAGCCTTGTCTATTATATAGTCCATAGAGGATATCTCATTCTGCAAAAGAAGAATATCGCCCCTCTCAAAATGAGACAGAACGTTGTCCACATCGGGGTGGGTAATTGACTGGTTTGTGCCGCCGTAAAGAATTATGCAGTTCTGACCGCTTTTTTCGACTTGTATAACGGAATGGCCACTCATCTCCTCATCGCTGACCATCATATAGTCTGTGTTTACCCCGGCATTTCTCAGAATATCAAGAAGAAAGAGACCGTCCCTGCCTATTTTGCCTGCCATACAGACGTCGCTCCCGGCCTTTTTGCAGGCAATAGCCTGGTTTAAACCCTTACCGCCGCTGAAAATCTCAAAGGAAAGAGAAGAGGCAGTCTCCCCTGCTTTTACAAAATGATCAAGGTTGTAAACTCTGTCTATATTGAGTGACCCAAGATTAAGTATTCTCATTTTTCCCTCCTGCCCCGGCCTAAGGCCTATAACATATTGCTGTATTTATTTTAACCTCCGGCAAAAGATATGTCAATATTGACAACAGAAAAACGCCGAAAAACAATACAGTAAGAATTAGCACAAAGACCTAAATATTCAATAAACAAGAAATAAAACTCAACAGAAAAAAGCTTTAAAATAGAAATGCAATTGCACAACCAAAGATCTATTATCCGTGCCGGACGATCTCCCCAGTGCTGAAAGCATCTATCAGCTTTTTTAGATCTTCTATTTTTTCCCTTATCTGCCGTCCCTGATCAGTATCCTCCACCAGCATTCTGTCCTTCATAGTCTCAAAAACGTCAACTTTGCTCTCAATATCAGTATTTTTGAAAACCACATCCTGAAATCCTGTAAAAGGCCGGTGGGCTCTTAGGGAAAGGCCGCGGGAGGAATAAACCAGGGTATACCCGGCAATTCCTGTGCGGGAATGATAGGCGCGGCTGAAGCCCCCGTCGATGACGATTATCTTTCCCCCGGCTTTTATGGGGTCTTCTCCGGAACTTGCCCTTACCGGGACATGTCCGTTTATTATCCTGCACTTGTCGCCGGAAAGTCCGAATTCTTCAAGAATTTTTTCAGCTACCCGGCTGTCCTCCTGATACAAGTAATAGGGGTCCTTGCCCTCTTTTTTCAGAAGCGGATCATCTATAAATACCCCTTCAAAGGTTGCCATCTTGTCTCTTCCAAACATAGGACTGTTTTTCCCGCACCACAAGTACCAAAGCAGGTCCTGACCCATTCTCCTCTGAAGGCTGTCCTCAGGCCCGAAATAGGCAATCCTGCACATTTTGTCTATCCAGTCCATCAGGGCTTTTCCCTTGTATTTTCTCCCGCAAAGTCTCACTTCCCTGAATGAACCGTCCGGATTTAAAGGAATGACCCCGTGGTACATAAGTATGCCGTTTTCAACCTTATAGGCAGACCCGTGAGAATATAGGAAAGAAATATGTGCCTGTAACTTTTCGCTCTCCACAAAACTCTGACAGAGTTTCTGCATAACGTCAATTTCACCCTCTGAGAGTTTGATTGGATTGTCAGGGTCCACTGTGGGAAAATCCGAGTCTTTCAGTGTATATTCTTTTCCCTCAATTACTATTGTTCCTTTTCTGAAATCTATCTTCTGGAATAACTTTCGATCCTCCATATCAAAATCAGGATTGCGGGATATTACCTGGCACTCCAGCTTGTACATTATTATTGAAATTGCCTTGTGTATCTTTGAAACGGTTATCTCATCGTCATTGTTGTGACCGAGACTTTTTCTGGGAAGAAATGCGGAACAGTCCCCATAAGTCTGAGATGCAAAAATCGCCAGGGGACGCAGATTTATCCCGTAGCCCTCTTCAAGGGCTTCAAGGTTGTTGTACGCTGCGCAGATCCTTATCACGCTGGCCACTCCGAGAGGAGATCCTGTGGCACTGCACATCCACATGACATCGTGGTTGCCCCATTGTATGTCAACAGCGTGGTGCTTCATAAGTTTGTCAAGTATAACATCCGGGCGGGAGCCCCTGTCAAAAATATCTCCTACAATATGGAGTTTGTGTACAGCCAGTCTCTTTATGACTGTGCTTATCGCCTCTATGAACTCATCGGCTGTTCCGGTCTCAATTATCGCTGAGATAATCTGATTGTAATAGGCCTCTTTATTATGATCTTCAAAATGAGCATGCAAAAGTTCATCTATCACATACCGGTAATCCCGGGGGATGGCGTTTCTCACCCACTGCCTGGTATTCTTGCTTGCCACGTGACGGCAAACCTCGATAAGCCTGTATATCGTTGTCCTGTACCAGGAGTCCATTCTCTTCTCATTTTCTTTTATTTCAGCTATTTTCCGGGCAGGATAATAAATAAGGCTGGCATATACTGCCCTCTGCCGTGCTGTCGTTGAGTCCGCAAGTGCAACATCTATTTTTTCCCTTATAACACCGGAAGCATTGTTGAGAATATGGGTAAAAGCTTCATCCTCTCCGTGAAGGTCTGACATATACATTTCCGTGCCTTTTGGCAGCTTAAGTTGTGCCTCAAGGCTAATTATTTCTGCTGATGCTCTCCGGGGATTGGGATAATCCCTGGCAAGAAGCTCCAGATACTTTTTTTCACTCCGGTTATTATCCATAGCAGCCCCCACATAATGAAATTATTCTGGGTAAATTTTAACACAGCAAAACCTTTTTTGCAACAAAAGTGAATAAATCGAATAAAAAATATATCCATATTCAAGCGTTGAAAAAAGGCCCGCTTCTGCAGACCTTAAAAAATATTTCTTTGCAACCTGTGTTTCTTTACAATGTACTTGCACTGCAAAACAATTTAAAAATTCACAAAACCAAGGCCAGCTCCTTTACACTTTTAAAAACATAATCCGGCTTTACACTGCTTTTGCTTATCCGTTCCAAATCAGCCTCGCCGGACAAAACACACACGGTATCTACTCCGGCATTGACCCCGCAGGCAATATCTGTATAGAGCCTGTCTCCCACAACCAAGGTTTCTTCCTTTTCCCGGGAAAATCTGTTCATTACCCGGTAAAGCATATCAGGGCTGGGTTTGCCTATGTATTGAGGGGTCCTGCCAGTGGCATTTTTCAGCATTCCGCATATCGAGCCGCAGTCCGGGACATATCCAAAGCTCACGGGACAGACCAAATCCGGGTTTGTAGCATAAAACGGTGTCCCTTTCAGAAGCATTTCACAGGTATTTCTGAGTTTCTGGCTGGTAAGCTCAGTATCAAAACCCACTAGAACTACCTCCGCCCTATCGTCCACATCCTCTGTCACTTTTATACCGTACTCCATAAGTTGCAGCAACATGGATTTTGTCCCCTGACAGTAGACGAGGCTTCCGGGATACTTTTGCAGCAAAACTGACGCGGTGGCATCTACAGATGTAAAGAAAATCCCTTTGTCTCCGGGTATCCCCATCTTGTTAACTTTTTTCACATAATCCATCACAGACTTTGAAGAGTTGTTGGTAATGAACACATATTTTCCACCCCTTCTGACAATCTTTTCAAGAAAATCCAGAGTGCCTTCAAATATACTGTCCTCATTGTAGACAGTGCCGTCCATGTCAAGGCAAAAAAGTTTTTTCCGCGTCAGGGAAGAGGTATCTCTGCCAAAATAATCTGCGGATATTCTGTTCTTTGAACTCATAGAAAATAACACCAATTTTTAACACACATCAGTGCCGGACATATACCCTAAATAATAATACTAAAGACATAATTGTCAAATGCGTTTCTAAAAATATGATAGCAACTAACAAAATATTGCACTAAAAAAGAAATTCATTCTTTATAAAACAATTCCGGGAGCCTTGGCAGCTCCCGGAAAGATAATAGGTCTCAGGCTTTTCCCACAGAGCCAAAGAGCTCCATCTTCTCTTTAACCGTTGCGACTATTGCCTCATAACCGGGGGCAAGAAGCTTTCTGGGGTCATAACCCTTGCCCTCAAGGTCTTTGCCCCGGAGTATATACTCCCTGGTGGCAGCGGCAAAGGAAAGCTGGCATTCAGTGTTGACGTTAATCTTTGCAACACCCAAGGAAATTGACTTTTTAATCATATCCCCCGGTATCCCCGTGCCGCCATGGAGAACCAGCGGCATACCTTCCGTGGCTGCTTTTATTTTTTCCAGAGCATCAAAATCAAGCCCCTGCCAGTTTGCAGGATATCTTCCGTGGATATTGCCTATGCCGGCTGCAAGCATGTCTATCCCAAGATCCGCTATCATTTTGCACTCCCGGGCATCAGCAACCTCACCGCGGCCGGTGACACCATCTTCCTCGCCGCCTATGGCGCCCACTTCGGCCTCAATTGAAAGGCCGTTTTTATGGGCAAGATCAACCAGTTCTCTGGTCTTTTCCACATTTTCGTCTATCGGGTAATGGCTGCCGTCAAACATTATTGAAGTGAAACCGGCAGCTATGCACTTTTTAGCCCCTTCGTATGTGCCGTGATCCAAATGAAGGGCTACGGGAACGGTGATTCCAAGTTCCCGGACCATGGCTTTTACCATTGCAGCAACTGTCCCAAACCCCGTCATGTACTTGCCCGCACCCTCTGAAACTCCAAGTATCACAGGGCTTTTCATATCCTGGGCAGCATTGAGTATCGCCTTTGTCCACTCAAGGTTATTGATGTTGAAAGCACCTACGGCGTATCCTTCTTTTTTGGCTTTTAAAAGCATATCTCTTGCATTGACTAACATATCAAACTCTCCTTTTTAATACTGCATTAGTATGTTAAAATCCGGAAGCCCGGATACTCTGTATATATAATATATTGTCCGGAATTATTTTTCAAGATTAAATCTGGAATACTGGAAAATATACTGTTGTGCTATGCCTTCAAAGCCTTTTACACACCGGGGGAGACCCCGGGGAAAAAGTTGCCGCATTGCCCTGTTAATCCACACATCTCTGGGAAAACAATCATATTTTTTGCAGGAAAAGAGCAGCACACAATCTGCAACCTTGGGGCCGACACCCTTTATCTGCATAAGATATTTCTCAGCCTCTTGACGGTCCATATGGACTATTTTCTCTTCGGCAATTTCCCCACTCAGCGTTTTCTGTACGGCGTCGAAGACATATTTTGCCCTGAAACCCATCTTGAGCTGCCGGAATTCATCCCGGGTCACTTTGGACAATTGCTGTGGTTCCGGGAACCGGTAAAGCCCGCCTTTTTTATCCCCGTACTTAACTGCCATCGAATCCACTATCTTTTTTATTCTTGGAATGTTGTTGTTCCGGCTGATTATAAAAGTGATAAGCGTCTCAAAAAAAGGCTGGTTCAGGACCCTGATCCCGGGAGAATACTCTACTGCAATTTTCATTACGGGGTCCTGACAAAATTTTTCTCTAAGGCTGTTGTAGTCCATATTCAGGGCAAAGTAATCCGCCACCCGCAGCCGGAATGCGTCATAATTTCCGGGATCGGAAAGAGGCTGCACTACAAAATCCGTTCCGTCTTTCCAAGCGCTGCAGGGATATTTGCCAGCAAAACCGGTATAGCTTTCACCGACCTGATCCCATCTGAAAACCTGTCCGCAGTTGAAAGTCCGGAAGAGGTCAAGATCCCAAAAGTTGTTAAATACCAGCTTTCCATCGCTTATGCTGTATTCCATAGATTCACCTTTGCTGCCTATTTTCGAATTATTATACTATATTTTTCGTACAATCTGCAAAATAATATTCCAAGTGTAGTATTGGAACATATTACAAATACTTTGTTTAAATTTGTAGGTATTAACAGTTGACAAAGCGAATATATTACAATGAGTTTTAAACGTACTTTTCAACACTGTGTTGATAACTTAATAAATAATTAGCTTTTTCCATCGTACAAATTAAGACTTTATAAAGAAATTAACTTTGTTATGCAGGAAAAAAGTTATCAACACTTCAACTGAAAGTAATTTTTACTTTACTTTAAGCATCAAAAATTAAATAAGCAATATAAATAATTACCCGAGCACCGTTGTCGCTGATCTAACCTTTATTTCTGACATTGAAATGCGGAAAATTATCGCAAATATTATTTTTTAAAACACCTTTAAAAAAATAAAAAAGTTTGGTATACTATTTGTGTATCTGTGTTATAATCTGATTTCGCTTATGACAATGGGAGTACAAATAAAAATATATGGCGGACAGCAATCTCTTTTATGGCAAAAACCCCGTCATACGGCTTTTGAAAAGTGGCAAAGGGGTGGATACTGTATACATATCCCAAAGTTTGTCTCCCTCTGTGATGAATTATTACATAGCATTGGCAAAAGAGCGGGGTGCAGTCGTAAAGAGAGTGAATCCTGCAAAACTTAAAAACCTGACCGGAAGTGAAAACAACCAGGGGATTGCCGCTTTTGCTTCTTCAATTGAGTATTTTTCATTGAATCAGATATTGGACAGGGCAAAAGAAAGAGATGAGGATCCTTTCGTTGTACTTTGCGATGGGATTGAAGATCCACACAATCTTGGAGCAATAATAAGAAGTGCACTCCTTTTGGGAGCTCACGGAATTGTTATTCCCAGGAGAGGGGGAGCACAGATCACTCCCACAGTCCACAAGACTTCCAGCGGTGCCGCCCTGTTGCTCCCTGTTGCAAGGGTAGCCAATATCGGTGAGACAGTGCGAGAACTCAAAAAAGCAGGAGTTTTTGTATACTGCCTTGAAATGTCAGAATCAGATAAGGATAAAACGGATCTCACCGGTCCAGTTGCCCTGGTTGTGGGAAATGAGGGCTCGGGAGTGACCCCACTGGTAAAAAAACTCTGCGACGGACAATTTTCCATTCCTATGCCGGGAAAATCCGGAACGGTGGAATCTCTAAATGCTTCTGTGGCCGCTGGTATCGCAATGTACGAAGTGTCTGCGCAGAGAAGAGCGCGGAAATAGAGTAAAATATTATTCCACATTTATGAGGAGAATATATGGCACAGCCAGATGTAGACAAAATATTGGAAGAGTTAAAGCAGAAGAAAACCGAGACATCGCCACCTGCTTCAAAGACTGCTGAAAATCAGGGACTTTCCCGGCAAGGTAAAGAAACTTTGCAGCAGTTTATGAACAACAATATGCCACGGGAAAAAGAGAAAGACGAGAAAGCTGAAAAGAATAATTTTTCCCGGGATGACGACAACCTGTTTAAGCGGTTCCCGGACGACGGTTATGCAAACAGAACAAGTGAGGATTATCTGGACGATAATTTTATGAAGTTTTTTACCCAGAATGTCGTAAACACCAAATCTGCGGAAAAAACCAACAATCTCCGGTTAAAGAAAAAAAAAGGAGGAATTTTCCGAAAAAGGTATATTACGGACAGCCTGTCCCTGAATATGGACACTGTCGAAGATGTCAAAAATAAAGATAAAGCGCAGCCCCGGGACGGACCGATTGTTAAAACTGCCCGGGATGTGCGGATGGAGAGACAGTTTGACACCGGGGAATCAGAGAAACAAATTAAAAAGAGCCGGAAAACTGTTCCTGAGGAAAAGTCGCGCCCTGAAAAAATAATAAAAGATGATCTGCCGTCCCGGCAGAAGGAAGTTTTATCTCCCGTCCGAAAAGAAGATGGACAGAAAGAAAAAATACGGCAGGCTGTAAGTGAGATATCTGCCCAGAATACGGGAAGGAACAAATCTTCCAGTGCCCCGGTTGATGCAGACGATCTTGCCCGGCAGATTTTGCGGCAAAGAAAAGACAGACCCAGAAAGCCAGAAAAGGATGTAAAAAAGGATATATCGCTTCCGGAAAAGCCTGAATACGAAGAACAGGACATTACGGAAGACACTACGGTGCGCTTTGACCGAAATAAGCGGGGCGAAAAGGGCAGGCTTAAAAAGAAGCAGGCAGAAATTCTTGAAAGCTCAAATGAGGAGGAAGAGGCAGTTCCGGAAAACGCAAAATCTAAAAATGAAACTCCCTTGCCGGGCACGAGAGAGAGCATAGTCGAAAACATATACACAACAATTTTCAAAACTCAAAATGAGGCCGGGAATCCCACGGACGAAACCACATATGTCTCTGTTGAGAATGAGATAAAAACTGAAGAAGGTGATTCCTCTGACACTGTAGAGACTGAAGAGGATGAAAATAAAAGGGAAGCTGAGGAGGAAGAGACTGAGGAGACAAGTGAACCGGAGTTCCCTGATTACAATACATCGGGAGAATTTTTCTCGAGGCCCGATGCCAACAGCGATGACATACTCACGGAACTGCTGGATTTTCGAAAGACTCTGTCCCTGAGGATGGCTCTGGGGTTTGTTTGCGGTGCAATCCTGATATACCTTGCATCCGCTGCAAAGTCCGGGCTGCCGTTGCCCACATTTATAGATCCCTGGGCTAGGCCACTTTACTTTTACATCTTCTGTCGGATCGTCTATGGGGTGTGCTTTGTAGCTTTCCTGCCCACTGTCATATCCGGTTTTTCATCTTTTGGCAAGGTACCTGCTCCCGACAGTCTTCTGAGCCTGGGAGCTGTGTTGGCTTTGGTGCAGCCCATTGTGATGGCTGTCTTTTCCAAGAACATATTCCCCGATCAGGCAACGGTATTTTCCGGGTATGTGGCAATAGCCTTGGCTTTTAACGCCATGGGAAAGAAAATTGCCACCAATACAATTATAAAAAATCTGACATTGGCAAATGTGCCCGATGGGATAAACGCAGGGTACATTATCAAAGATGAGGACGCAGTGCGAACACTGGCAAGGTCACTGGATGAAAAAGTGCCACACATCCTTGTATCGAGGAAAACAGGTGCAATACAGGATTTTGTCAGGGCAGGATTTTCTGAGCACCCCGGAGATGCAAGGGCCGCAAAAGATGCGCTGCTGTCCTATGTTGTCACAGGGTTATGCTTTATATTAGGTACTTTTCTTTCCAAGAGTCCGCTGACCGGGCTGTTCTGCGCAGTGGGAGCCTCTGCAATACAGATACCCCTTGCCTCAACCCTGGTGAGCAGCATTCCCGATGCTCTTATGCAAAAAAGCCTAGAGCAGGTGGGAGCGCTGGTAAACGGGCGGCAAGGAATTGACCGGCTGTCAAAGACCACTCATGTTAACTTTGACGCAAGGCATCTCTTCCCGAAAGGAACCGTTATTCTCCACGGAATAAAGACCTTTGAAAGAGAAAGGCTGGATCTGGCTATAATGTACGCTGCAAGTGTGCTGATAGAAAAGTGTCAGGTGCTGAAACCTGTCTTTATGGATGTGATAAACGGAAGACAGGATATTCTTTATCCGATTGACTCTTGTGAATACATTGAGGGACGGGGGTACGTGGCCTGGATAGACAACAGCAGGGTCATAATAGGCAACAGAACCCTAATGGAAAAATACGATGTGGACATGCCACCCCTTAGCCTTGAAGCAAAATTCGTAAAGGAAGGGCGCAAGCCCGTGTATCTCTCTGTGGGAGGAAAACTTTTCGGGATGTTTGTATTCAGTTACCACCGGAATGATCTTGTGAGGGAGAACATAGGAAAACTCATAGACAGAGGGGTAAATATAATACTTTCATCCGATGATTTCAATATAGATCCTGCTTTAGTAGAACAGGTCTACAATGTGCCTCGGGACTGCGTTACAGTTCTGAATCCAAAAGAAGCCGAACTCATGAGGAAGTTTACTTCCTACAGTCCTCAGAGTGAGGCGTGCCTTGCCCACCTCGACAGCCTGCCCTCTCTCACCGCGGGATTCTGCGGAGCTGAAAGTGCGGAAAGCGCCGAGAGGCTGTGCAGTACAATCAGAGGAGTTGGAGTAGTCCTGGCTGCAATCCTCGCCTTGATATTTACCTACTTCGGCACTATTTCCTCCCTTCCACTTCTCCCGGTCCTCCTGCTGGGCTTTGGGTATATGGGACTCACTGTAGTCGGAGCTTTTGCAAAGAAATATTGATATGCCGTAAGAAAATCAAAATTTTCAAAACCCCGCCGTTCAGACGGCGGGGTTTTGTACGATTAACCTTGATTAAAATAAAGAGCTGCTTTTCCAAATGGTCATATACCCTGTGATATGGTCCCTCCCCCCAAAACAGTATCCCGGGAATAAAGCACAGCGGCTTGACCGGGAGTGACAGATTTCCGAGGAATATCAAAAATTATTTTTGCGCTGTCCTCTCCCGTCGGGATTGCAGTAGCCGGTATTTCCTTCCCGCGGTACCTCACCCTGACTGTGCACCTTACAGGGGCTTTTGGCACTTCACCGCTTATCCAGTTAAAATCTGTCACATTGGCCTGCCCTGTGTAAAGCTCCCCTTCAGTTCCTAAAGTAACCTGATTCTTTATAGGATCTATGCGGATAACGTAGAGAGGCTTTCCGGCTGAGATGCCAAGCCCTTTCCTCTGCCCTACAGTATAATGTACTATACCTCGGTGTTGCCCAAGTATCTCCCCTGCCCGGTTTACGAAATTGCCCGGTACGGATGACTTTTCGGTGTGAAGAGCCAAGACAGATGCATAATCCCCGTCGGGTACGAAACAAATATCCTGACTGTCAGGCTTTTCGGCGTTGGAAAAACCGTTTTCAGCGGCAATCCTTCTTGTCTCACTTTTTTTTAGATCTCCTAAAGGGAACCGCACATGAGATAACTGCCGCTGTGTAAGGGAATAGAGTACGTAGCTTTGGTCCTTTGTTTCATCTGCTCCCTTTTTCAGAAAATACCTTCCGCCTTCCTCGATTACCTTGGCATAGTGTCCGGTTACTACCTTTTCACACCCAAGAATTCTCGCTCTGTCGAAAAGTTTTTCGAATTTCATGTATCTGTTGCAATCTATGCAAGGGTTTGGAGTTAGACCGTTTTCATACCGGTTTACAAACTTCTGTATTACTTTTTTCTCAAAATCTTCTGTAAAGTTGAATACATAGTAATCCATTCCAAGCGCATTTGCTATGCTTCTGGCATACTCCACATCAAATAGAGAGCAGCAGGTATTTTCTCTTGGAATTCCGGCGTCTTCATTTTCATACAGTCTCATTGTGCAGCCGATGCAGGTATACCCTTGCCTCTGCATAAGCAGCGCTGCGACACTGCTGTCTACTCCGCCACTCATTGCTATAAGAGCTTTCATAAACCCTCTTTCAGTTTTGAACTTCAAAAATCAAATAAAAAATCTGTCATGACCTTAGGAAAGTATATCATATATTTTTCAATATTTAAAGTCGGTGTCAAAAAATCCCGCCGCAGGGGCGGGATTTATTGTATATGATGTCTTAATACAAGTAGAACTTGTTTTATATTTTTTGCTCAAAAGTATTAAAATCAAAAGCACTGTTTTGCCAAAATATATCCAGAAACCGTCTTTTGTCAGATTTTCAGATTTTTCCACTTGCCCTGTTTAAAGCGTATGCGGAAGCAGATCATGCGCACTATGTTATCCAGATCCATACACACTATTACAGAAGGAACTCCGAGATGCAAGAATCGCACACAGATGGTAGCACCGAGGACCCTCACTCCCCACATAGACAGGAGGGTTATGTAGAACAGCACTTTTGTATCTCCTGCACCTCTGAGAGCACCTGAATCTATCATAGAGATTATGTACGGAACCTGTATCACAGCAAGAATTCTAAGAAGGACGCTGCCAAGATCAATTACGTCAGGGTCAGGTGTAAAAATACCTATAATCTGCGGAGCAATGATGAACATAAGGCTTGACCGCACAAACATCAGCCGGACTGCCATTTTTATGCATGTATTGACATATTTTTCGGCCAGATCGGGCCTCCCGGCCCCAAGGGATTGACCCATAAGAGTTGTTGCTGCCCGGCCGAAGGCAAAGCCGGGCATATAACAGAAGGACTCCGCAGTAGAGGCAAGGGAATTTGCGGCGACTGCCACAGTTCCCAAAGATGCCACCGTGCTGGCTATCACAATCGATGCACCGCCCATGGTAAGCCTCTCAAACATAGCAGGAAGGCTTATCTTAGTGACATCCTGAATATCCTTCTTTACAAGTCTGAAGCTGTCTTTAAGTGAAATCTGAATTCTTGAAGGTCTCAAGAAAGTTATAAGAATAAGTATAACAGATCCTATTATGGCAGTGCCGGTGCTTGCCCAGGCGGCACCCCGGACGCCGAGTCCGGCACCCCAGATCCTGAAAGACCTGCCCAGAATATCTACATTGTGGGTTTTGTAAATGAGGAAATAGTTTCCTACCACATTGCCAAGGTTGACACCCACGTTAATCAGCATAGGGGTGGTGGTATCTCCGAAACCTCTGTATATTGCGGTTAGCATCATCGTCATAGTCCTGAAGACCATAGAAAGCGCCATAATCCTGTTGTATGCAGTAGCCAGGACCAGAACATCCGGCTCAGCTCCCATCCAGCGGGGCACTGCCCGGGAGAGAAGGAAACAGATAAGAGCCAAAGGAATTCCCATAACCAGAACAGTAGTCATAGTCTGCCTGGTGAGGGAATTTGCTCTTTTGTAATCTCCTGCACCTACGCTGCGTGCGATCAGAGCAGTAAAGCCCACTCCAAAAGACATCACAATTCCGTTAATCAGCATCATTGGGCTGGCACTGATGCTCACCGATGCTGTTGCATTCTTCCCCAGGGATCCCACCATGGCAGTGTCTACCGACTGGACAAGGGTGCTCAGAACCTGCTCAATAAACACAGGCCATGCCAGGGTAAGTATAGTCTTTGCCGGGCTTATTGTGTCATCAATTAATTTGCGGGTAGTATTTGCCAAAATATCTCCTCCGATATATTTTCTTTTCCATATAAAAGGCGATGTAAAATCTGCATTTCACACCGCTTATTTCTGTTGGATATTATAATACAAGATTAATTTATAGTCAATACAATTTTGTGTCGTAAAAATTACAAATTACAAAAAAATATTAGGCCATCCAAAAAAATTGTTTAATTATATGAACTTCAAAACACTGCTCAAAATATCGCAATGTAATGGCTGCGGACGAACTTATATCGGCAATTGTCAAATAATTGTATCCAAACTCTAAAAAAAATAATTGAATTATGGAATATCCATTTCGAAAAGTTATGTTAAAGAAAGCAGACAGCCTTTATGGCTGCCTGCCCTGCTATTTAGTTTACTGTTTTATGATTATAGAATTAATTAAAGAACATAAAGCAACTAAAAAAGAAAAAATATATCAGAATTTATTGTAACTTATTACTTCATCGCTGCTCTTCCTGGGCTTTGGATCCGGATCTTCATCCGGATATCCCAAGGGAGAAACCGCAACCGGGGTATAATCCCGGGGAATGTCAAGAACTTTTCTGACCTTATCCCGGTCAAAGGAGCCCAGCCAGCAGGTCCCGAGGCCCAGCTCCCATGCCCTGAGCATCATAAAGGAAAAGGCAATTGAGCAGTCCACTGTTGCCTTGGACTGGCCGCAACCCATAATTCTGTCATTGCAGGAACATATTACCAGCGTTGCGGGAGCACTTCCCACCTGCTTCTGATTGTTGCACGCAACCTGCATCTCCTTTATTTTTTCCGGATCTGTGACAGCTATCAGCTTCCAGTCCTGCAGGTTCATAGCAGAGGGAGCAAGTCTCCCGGCCTCCAGCACCCGGTTGAGATCCCGCTTTGGAATCGGGTCTGCCTTGTACTTCCTTATGCTTTTCCTCGTCTCAATGGCTTGCTTTACAGTCATTTTTTATCTCCTTTCAAAAAGCCGTATTTCCGGCTGTCATTCAATATTTGTCCCAGTGTACCCTTTTTTCGTCGTACCTGTCATCAAGATGGTTGGCGTCTTCCCGCCGGGGGTAACCTATGGCTATGACTCCGAAGGGCCTTATGTTCCGAGGCAAACGGAACATATCTATTAAATACTTTTCCCTCCTGTTGTCTTTGCCTACCCCCATCCAGACAGCCCCGAGGCCCTGGGTCACAGCCTCAAGAAGAAGATTTTCAGTACACGCCCCCAAGTCCTGCTGAGCCAGTTCCTGTGCTCTGACTCCCTCTTTTTCAAGTACCACCACAGCAGCCGGGGCATTTTTCAGGGGAGTGGCAAATGGGCTGAAAGATGACAGTTTTTTTATCACATCCTTGTCGCAGGTCACAATAAACTCCCATGGCCTCTGGTCTGTGGCACTGGGGGCCTGCATAGCTGCCCTCAGAAGTTTCTCCAGCTTTTCTTTTTCCACAGGTTTGTCAAGATATTTCCTCACACTCCTGCGGATATAAATTTCATTCATAATTTATCTCCGTAAAATTAACAAAAAAGGCAAAATTCATTTCACCTGTTTACCAAAGTTCAAGGCAGGCGTTATACATCCTCATGTATTCCTCTGCGCTGTTTTTCCAGCTGCAATCCGTCTTCATTGCCCTGCCCACAAGGATTTTCCAACCGGCTTTGTCCTGATAACCCTCATAGGCCCTCCGACACCGGCGGTACAGCCGGTCGGCTGAATAATCCCCAAACACAAATCCATTGCCGTTTCCGTCAAATGAGTCCTGCACGCTGTCTTTAAGTCCTCCCGTCCGTCTGACTATGGGGATTGAACCGTAACGCAGGGCAATCATCTGGCTGAGTCCGCAGGGCTCTGTTCTGCTGGGCATTAGGAACATATCACTTCCGGCGTATATCTTCCTGGCAAGCGTAGGGACAAAGCCCAGCCTGAGTCCCACTCTGCCGGGATGGGATGATGCAAGGTAGCGGAAGTAATTTTCATATCTTTCTTCTCCGCTGCCGAGAATTGCAATCTGATAACCCATATCCACCAGACCTTCGGCAATCTGCTGGACCAAGTCAAGACCCTTGTGCTCCACAAGTCTTGTGACCATTGCGATTATAGGACTGCCGTCCTTGTCGAGGGAGAAAATATTCCTCAGATCGTCCTTGCAAATTGCCTTATTCCTTACAAAAGCCCGGGCATGATAATTCTTTGCGATGACAGTATCCGTCCTGGGATTATAATCATCGTAATCAATCCCGTTCAATATTCCCCACATCTTGAACTGCCTTTGGCGGAGAATCGGATCCAGGCCGTGGGCAAACCAGGGGTCGAGAATCTCCTGAGCATAGGTGGGAGAAACTGTAGTGACTTTGTCAGCATTCTCAATGGCCGCCTTCATATAATTGGCATCTCCGTTGTACTCCACCTGATGCACCCACTCAGGGGGAATTCCCAGGACCTCATTCACAATATCCAGGCCATATTGTCCCTGATACCGTATGTTGTGAATGGTAAAAACAGTTTTTATCCCGTAAAACTTGGAAAGATTCCTGTAATATATATTAATATACAAATTTACTAAGGCAGTCTGCCAGTCATTGGTGTGAATTATATCCGGATCAAAGTCAATCCTGACAAGGCAGTCAAGTATGGCCTTTGAAAAGAATGCAAACCTCTCTCCGTCGTCGTAGTAGCCGTAGAGATTATCTCTTTTGAAATAGTACTCGTTGTCCACAAAGTAGTATGTCACACCTTCATAATCCATTGTGAACAGGCCGCAGTACTGGTTCCTCCAGCCCAATGGGACATAAAAGCTGTCTATAAAGCTGAGCTTATCGCCATAATTGTCTTTTATTCTGCCGTAAAGCGGGAGGATGACCCTGACATCAGCCCCCGCATTGTTGAGTGCTTTTGGAAGACTTCCCGTCACATCACCAAGACCACCGCTGGCGGCAAAAGGCACAGCTTCAGAGGAACAGAAAAGTATTTTCAAACCCATTATACCTCCTAAACAACGGATTTTTTGTCGACAAATACAGGGAGATTCGGATCCCCGATCAGTTTTTTCTCTCCGGAGATCACCACGTCTTTGTCGCAGATGACATTTTCGAGCACTGCACCATCACCTATGACTGTGTCCTGCATTATGACGCAGTTTCTCACAATTGC
>CAZYZR010000015.1:17049-18608 GCA_964651945.1 uncultured Oscillospiraceae bacterium
TATCCGAAAATTTTGATCTTTCCCACATTCCGCTGAAGCACATCCTTCTCAAAATCTGTGAGCCCTTTTTTAACGCAGTCCCTCACAATGTCAATGAGAAGTTCCTTTTTGACTACGTAAACCCAGAGGCCGTTGTTTGCAGTAACTCCCGGTTTTTCGTTTATCAGAACAGCTGTGACTCTGTTGTCCCGTCCGACTTCAAAGGTAATGTTTGAGCCCTGAAGCCCCGGCTCTATCACTTCATTCTTGTACAGAACCGTTATATCCGCACCGCTTTCGGCGTGCCTATCGAGGACATCGGTATAGTCTATGGCACTGACCAGCCCGCTGTCAGTAAGTATGACATCGCTGCACTCAACGGATTCTATGTATTCAATTATGCTGTCGAGGGCTTCTATCTTCCCTCTGTAAGCACCTGACCAGGCTTCCACAAAGGGAGGGAAAATTTTCAGGCCGCCTATCTTTCTGGCAAGATCATATTCCCTGCCGGATCCCAGGTGGTCCATAAGTGACATATAATTTCTTCTGACAACAAGTCCCACATTGTCAATTCCGGCGGCCACAAGTTCTGAAAGGGTAAAATCTATCAGCCTGTACCTGCCTCCGAAAGGGATACTGGCCATTGAACGAAGTTTCGTGAGTTCCCGCACGGTTTCATCGCGCATATTCGGAAAAACAATTCCAAGGACTTTATCACCTTTTACCATCTTATTCGGCCTCCTTCTTTCCGTAAATCATAGCTTTTGCAGGTATGGTCTCCCCTTCCCAGACGGTCACCCCATTTCCGAGAACAGCTATTCCCCACTTATCCAGGTCTTCTATC
The DNA here is from genome assembly GCA_964651945.1 of uncultured Oscillospiraceae bacterium. Taxonomy (GTDB): domain Bacteria; phylum Bacillota; class Clostridia; order Oscillospirales; family Ruminococcaceae; genus RGIG3102. The sequence goes on from CAZYZR010000015.1 coordinate 17,873, forward strand.
TCCTCCGGCCTCTGGCCAACTTTGGCTCCTTCACCGACGACACAGTTTTCCCCCACAATGGAGTACCGCACATCGGCACCTTTCTTTATTACAGAACCCGGAAGCACAATGCTGTCCCTGACGCTAGCACCTTCCTCCACCACAACACTCTGGAAGAGCACAGAAAAGTCCACAAATCCATCCACGCTGCATCCCTCGCTTATCATGGCGTTTTCAACTGTCGCTTCAGGTCCGACATACTGGGGAGGGACATTGTGGGTTCTGGAATAGATTCTCCAGGAATTGTCCCACACGTCGAAGGGCACATTGGGATCAAGAAGGTCCATATTTGATTCCCATAGGCTGTCTATCGTTCCCACGTCTTTCCAGTAACCTTCAAAATTGTATGCGTAAAGCTTTTCACCGTCAGCAAGCATCCGGGGTATTATGTTTTTACCGAAGTCATTTTCACTTTCGGGGTTGTTTTCATCTTCTATCAGGTATTTTTTGAGCTTGTCCCAGGAGAAGATATATATACCCATTGAGGCGAGAGTTGAATCAGGGTTCTTGGGCTTCTCGGTGAATTTGACGATCCTTCCTCCCTCCCGGCAGGTCATTATACCGAAACGGCTCGCTTCTTCTTTGGGTACGTCCAGGACGGCTATGGTACAATCAGCGCCCTTTTCCTTGTGCTGGATCAGCATCTTTTCGTAGTCCATTTTGTAGATGTGATCCCCGGAGAGGATAAGTACATAGG
>CAZYZR010000016.1:0-17667 GCA_964651945.1 uncultured Oscillospiraceae bacterium
CTTTATAAAATTATAAACCCCAAAAGGCCCTGCAAGCAATAGCAGGGCCTTAAAGAAACTAAAACATCCTTTGAAAATATCAGTGAGTCTGGCAGACAGGAGGCATATTGTCTTCTGTGTAATACCCTGTCAACTGGTTAGGACAGTTAGCATTTGCAATATTGCCGGTCTCTGCACAGTAACTCCGAGATATCACGCCCCGCGGAACCGCAAAATCCTTTGCAGGAAGATCCCGCTGCGCTTCATCCATCACATCCCTCCAGGCAGTCGTCGGAGGGTGGCTGTTAAATCGCACTGTAAGAGGCACAGGATCATCGTACCCATACCAGGAGGCTGTACAGTAATAAGGTGTGAGTCCCATAAACCAGTGGTCTTTATCGTCGCTGGTAGTTCCTGTCTTCCCTACTGAATCCATCCTTCTGCAGGCAAGTCCCGAGGCCGTGCCTCCCGCTGCAAGGCTGCCTTTAAGCAGACGGTTCATGATGTAAGCAGTCTGTTCTGAAATAGCCTGGACAGAAGTAACTTTTGTCTCAAGGATAATCTCTCCGGTGGAGTCCTCCACGGTAGTATAACAATAGGGCTTTATATATTTGCCGCTGTTGCCGAATATAGCGTAGGCAGCTGCCATCTCGAGAGGTGAAATACCGGTGGTCATACCTCCCAAAGCCAACGGAGAATAATCAACATCCTTTACCGGGTCAAGGCTTGTTATATGAAGGGAATTCGTCAGAAAATCGTATGAAGCCTGCGGGGTGAGAAGTCTGAGAGTCCTCACAGCTATTGTATTGAGGGATTTAGCTATACCCTGCCGCACCGTTATCTGAGTGTTGCTGTATGTCCCGCTGTAGTTCCTGGGCCAAGGCTTCATTTGCCCGGTGGCCTCATCTTTTCTCTCTTCCACATAGTCATCATACAGTGTATATGAGAAATTTATGTAATGGTATTCAAGAGCAAGGGCATATGCGCCTATCGGTTTCATAGTGGATCCCGTCTGCCTTACAGAATCCACAGCGCGGTTAAGAACTCTGTCTCCCTCTTTTTCTCCAAGTCCCCCTACAACCCCTGCTATTCCTCCATTGTAGTCAACGGTAACCATAGCAGCCTGGGGAGTCTGCTTTATGTAATCCCCATTTTCATCTTTTTTAGTGCTGTTTGCCTCAGGAGTGGGATATCTGCCGTCCTCGTTGAGCATTACCTTTTCCATGGCGCTCTGAAGCTTGGGGTTGACTGTAGAATAAATTTTCAATCCGTCATTGTATATTCTGTCCGTAGCCTCTTCTCTGGTCAGGTCATACTGCTCCATCAGGTCCTTTACAACCCAGTCTATTACCATATCTGTGAAATAACTGTTTTCCCGGCTGGTTTCCACGTAGTTGTCGTTGAGCACAAGTTCCTCCTGCAAGGCACTGTTGTACTCTTCATCCGTGATATATCCCTGCTCATTCATAAAGAAGAGGATGTCATCTCTCCTCTCAATATTGTTTTCAGGGTGAGTATAGGGGTTATAAACCGACGGGTTTTTTGTAATACCGGCGAGAGAAGCTGCCTCTGCAATTGTGAGGTCCTTCACGTCCTTGCCAAAGTAGTTGTTGGCACCTGCCTGAACACCTGCCCAGTTGTTTGACAATCGGAGAGTATTCAGATAAGCCTCCAGAATTTCATCCTTACTGTACTGCTTTTCAAGAATATATGCCCTGAAAATCTCCCTTATTTTGCGGAATGCACCACCGAGACCCTCACCTTCGTTGTCGTTTGTCAGGTTTTTTACCAGCTGCTGGGTTATAGTGGACGCACCTGTTTTGCTGTTGAAAATCTTGATCGGAGTGTACTCGTTTATCATTGCCGCGAAGGTCCTGAAAAAGTCAACACCGTGGTGCTTGTAGAAGTTTTTGTCCTCGACTGCTATAAAAGCATTTTTCACATGGTCAGGGATGTCTTCAAGATCCACCCATATGCGGTTTTCATCCCCTCCTAGTCGCTGATATTCCTGATACTCACCAGTAACAGGATCCTGACAGTAAATAATCGTGGTAAGGCTCAACTGCAGGTTTGTAAGGGTAAGGTTTGTCTCGTCGTTTTTTGTGACATCGGCAAGATACCAGGCAAGTGCTACGGCGACCACACTGCCTACCATGACTCCCACACAGCACACATAGCCTATCACTACCATTATTTTCTTGAACAAATCATTTTTCCCCCCGGATTTTTTCTTTGTCGTCCGGGGTTTTTTCCGAGATGATGAATTGTTCTTTTTATTTGGCTCCCGGGAAGATCTGCCGGATGAGGCGCTATATGTTTTTATGATTATCCCTCCTTGAAACGGGATTCTGCATTATTGCAACAAACTATGACAAATTTTCTGAAAACAAATCTAAATATAATTGTATTCCCCTCTACAGAGATATACAAAAAGTATTATACTTTTTTTTGCAGCAAAATTCAACAAAAAAATGATAACAAAACTGTAATGGAACGTATAAAATTCCATAATGTTCTTAATAATTTATTTACAAAACCTCTCAGTACCTTGTATTGCAGAATATGAAATATGTGATATACTGTAATTGAATTATATAAAGGAGATAAGATATGTCTGCGCTTGATTATCCGTTTGACGGAAATTATATTCTTCAGAAAAAAAAGAGTCTGAGAAGGGAGCTGCTGCAAAAAGGCAATTTTACTTCTAAAAAAATAGCCGTCCTCTCCGGTTCCACTATAGGCCGGATCACGGATGTTCTTGAGCTTTTTCTTTTGGATTGCGGAATAAAACCTGAATTTTATGTGGGGGATTACAACCGCTACTATGAAGAGCTAATGTTTGATGACGGAACTCTGAAAAAATTTTCTCCTGACTTTATTTATATACATACAACTTCAAAAAACCTGACAAGTACCCCTGTATCAACAGACACCTCTGAGGAAGTACGGGAAAAACTGGAGCGGGAATTCAAAAAATACACAGATGTTTGTGAAAAAGCCCTCTCTTTTGGCGCCACCGTTATAGTCAATAATTTTGACCTGCCCTTCTACAGAGTATGGGGGTCAAAAGATATGGTTGTGCCCCAGGGCCTTGTAAACTATATAAGCAGGTTAAATCTTAAAATAAGTGATTATATCTTAGGGAAATCCAATATCTATCTCAACGACATAAATTATCTCTCAGCGCTGGCAGGTATTGACAACTGGTTTGACCCGGAAAGCTGGTATCTTTACAAATATGCCCTCAGTGTCGACAGGATTCCGGATCTGGCGTTTTCAATAGCAAAAATTATAAAATCCGCACTTGGAAAAAATAAAAAAAGTGTGGTCCTTGATCTTGACAACACACTTTGGGGAGGAGTCATAGGAGATGACGGCGCAGAGGGCATTGCAATAGGAAACGAGCAGCCTGCCGGGATGAGCTATACCGAATTTCAGTCCTACTTAAAGCAACTTACCGGCCTTGGAATTATGCTTAATATCAGCTCAAAAAATGAGGAGGAAATCGCAAAGCAAGGATTCAGCGAGAGAAAAGAAGCACCTCTGTCTGTCGATGATTTTATCTGTTTTAAGGCAAACTGGCAACCTAAGCGCGAAAATATCGCTGCAATAGCAAAGGAAATAAACATAGGCGAGGACAGTCTTGTATTCATAGACGACAATCCTGCTGAAAGGGAAATAGTAAGGCAGTCACTCCCTCAAGTCACTGTGCCGGAGGCAAATACACCTGTAGAATTTATAAAAGCATTGGACAGATCAGGATATTTTGAGATAACTGCTTTTACTAAAGACGACGCAAAAAGAAATGAGATGTACAGGCGGAACGCCCGGAGGGCAAATGCCGAGAACTCTTTTGCAGATTACAAGGACTATCTTCTGAGCCTTGAAATGTCAAGTTCCATAGGCCCTTTCTCTGATGCACACAGCGAGAGAATTACCCAGTTAATAAACAAGACAAATCAATTCAATTTTACAACTCGAAGATATTCGCGGAATGAGATAGAAGAGATAACCGGGAATCCGGGGAAGTATATTTCAATTCACGCAAATCTTGCAGATAAATTCGGGGACAACGGGATAACAACCTGCCTTATAGCATCAGTACTCGGAGACAGTGCCAACATTGACCTTTGGGTTATGTCCTGCAGAGTGTTCAAACGAGATTTTGAACTTGAAATTTTTGATTACCTTGTGGATGAATGCAAGAAAAGGGACATAAAGACAATCACTGCATCTTATTTGCCTACGGCAAAAAATGTAGTTGTGAAGGATCTTTACGATCATCTGGGATTTGCCCCGACCCTTGACACTCCGGAAGAAAAAAGGTATATTTTTAATATCCCTGATGAATATGAAAACAAAAATCAGGTTATAAAAGTAACTCCATACTGAGGTAAATTGAAATGAGCAGAGATGATATTTACGCGCGGCTTACTGACATTTTCAGAGATGTCTTTGACGATGACACCTTGGTTATTAACGATGAAACCACGTCCCGGGATATTGAGGACTGGGACAGTCTGGAACAGATAAACCTGCTTGTAGCAATAGAAAATCATTTTGGGATAAAATTTAAGCTGACGGATGTCAGTTCCCTTGAAAATGTAGGGGCAATGGTAGATCTTGTTTCTAGCATGATAAACTGAACGGGATTTAAAGGGATGGGATTTTCCCGTCCCTTGATTTGTATTTGCCTAAATTTATCGGATAAACAGAGGAATAAATTGAACAGCTATAAATTCAGCGATCTTTCAGTTGGTATGGCAGAGAGCTTTAATGTAAAAATTACCGAAGAGATGATCGACAAATTTATTGACCTGACCGGCGACATCGGTCTTATACACACAGACAGGGAGTACGCTATTTCTCATGGATTCTCTGACAGAGTATGCCATGGAATGCTGTTTGGCAGTCTGTTCTCCACTCTTGCGGGAGTTTATCTCCCGGGTGAACACTGTCTGCTGGAGAGTATAGACCTTAAATTTCTTAATCCTGTCTTCCCGGGGAATGAGCTGACAGTCTCCGGGGAAATAACAGAGCTCAACGATACTTTCAAAATCTGCAGGATAAAAGGATACATTTTCAACGAGAAAGGTGAAAAAGTTTGCAGAGCTTTTCTGCAGATGGGGGTCAGGGAGTGAAAAAAGTTTACCTTATAACCGGGGCTGACAGTGACATAGGAAAAGCTCTGATTAAAAAAATCGCTGCCCCTGGTGATGAATTTATCCTTCGGGGCTATGCAGATATGGAAGGAATCAGAGAGCTGTGCTTAAATCTCGACATTAAAGCCCATATTTTTCAATGTGATCTCACATTGCCGGATGGTCGGGAGATGCTTACACAGCAAATGGAAAATCTACCCCGGCCTACGCACTTTGTTCACCTTCCCGCACTCAGTGTAAACAATGACAGATTCAAAAATTTTGATGAGGACAGGTTTTTAAAGGATTTCAATATACAGGTGATGAGCCGGATTAAACTGGGAAAAGCAGTATTGCCGGCAATGGCAAAAAAGAAATTCGGTAGGGTTGTATTTATGGGTACAAGCTATGTGTTGGCAAATCCTCCGAAAAACACCCGGGCCTATGTGACTGCAAAATCTGCAATTGTGGGCCTTGCAAAGAGCCTTGCCGCAGAATATGCGGGGAAGGGAGTTACTGTAAATGCCGTAAGCCCCTCTATGATGGAGACAAAATTCCTGCAGGATACCAGCCACCTTATTGTAGAAGCCGAGGCTAGGAACAATCCTATGGGGCGCAACGCCACCGTAGACGATGTTACCCCTGCTTTTGCATTTTTGTTAAGCGATGAAGCGGGATTTATTACAGGAGTGAATCTCCCCGTAACCGGGGGTAGTGTAATTGAGTGACAGTACAGTTATCAGAAGACTGCATATCTGTGAAAAGGATTCTCTGAAGGCCTTTCTCAATGAAAATTGGGGAAGCAGACATCCTCTTGTAAATAACGAAGATCTTTTCAATTTTTACTATGCTGATGTTGACGGGGAAAATATTAATTTTTACGCACTGGAAAAAAACGGGAAAATATGCGCTGTGTGCGGATATATCAATGCCTCAGAGAAGCCTGGCGGAGATATATGGATTTCCATTTGGTGCGCTGAAAAAGGGAGCAAAGGTGCCGGTCTTGAGCTTATGGGGGCTATGAAAGAACTCACAGGCGCAGGTGTGATGGCCTGCAACAACATAAGGCCGGAAACTATGCCCTTTTATACTTTTCTGGGCTATTTTCCCGGAAAGCTGACACATTCATACCGACTGCGGGACAGAAAAAACTACGATATTGCAGTAATCAACGATAAAAATATCCCGGATTCCCTTTCTGTCCCGGGAGGTTTTCTGATTGAGGCAGAAAACATTAAAGTAATCAGGGATATTTTAAAAATTCCGAAAGGTTTGAAACCCGAAAAAGATTACTGGTACATAGAGAAGAGGTATTTCAATTACCCCTATTACACTTATCTTCCTTGTGCCATATTCCGCCCCGGAGATGACAAAGCCTGTTGTCTTGCCGTTTTCAGAATAAACAAGGGAAAGGAAGGCAATGTGCTGCGATTGGTGGATTTTATCGGGAAACCTGAAGATTTTTATCTCTTATCCGGAATGGTAGATCCGCTGCTTGAAAAATATAAATGCGAATATTGCGATGTATATTCATATGGTGTGGATACTGTTTCCGCCGGATTTACAGTAGCGGATGAAAATGACAAGAACATAATACCTCACTACTTAAATCCCCTTATGAAAAAAAATATAGATTTCTATTTTTTCACAACTGACAAGGAAAATTTTACGATGTTCGGAGCAGACGGGGATCAGGACAGAAAAAATCTTGGATAAATAACAAAAAGCGGGCTAAAGCCCGCTTTTATTTACATAAAATAACAAAATTATCCGTTTTACCTTGTTTAGACTGCTTTTGGGGATCCAATAACACACTGTTTTCTGCAGAGCCGGAAAATATAAAATATTGAAAGAGAAAAAATATTCGCTTTTTCATATAGGCAAAAACAGATTTAATATCCGATAAAATTTATAGCAGTTTCCGGGTTATACACTCATAAGGCTGCAGTGTAATTTCGCCGCTTATTTTCCCTGTTCTGCCGGAATTTGAAAGGAGAACGGAAAATTCTCCTTCGGGAAGAGAAACACCGGAAATGAAAGGTTTAAAATTGTTTAAGCTCACCACCGTCTCCTTTTCATATCTCCTAAGATAGCAAAATGTATCGGGACTTTCAGGGCAAATGGGAGCTACATCCCCCTTCTGAACAGAAATCAGGGATTTTCTGAGCCTGAGCAATTTACGATAAAAATTTAGAACAGAGTCTTTGTCGTTTTCCTGTCGGGAAACATTTATTTTTTTGTAGTTTCCGTTAACCTTTTGCCAAGGAGTGCCCGTTGTAAAGCCGGCATTCCGGCTATCGTCCCACTGCATAGGGCTGCGGCCGCAGTCCCTGCTGCGGGAATTAAACAGGCTGAGCCATTTTTCACGGCTCTCCCCTCCTCTTGTGACTTTTTCATCGTAGGTGCTAAGAACCTCAACATCGTGGAATTCGCTGATATCGTCATAGTCTAGGCGTGTCATACCCAGCTCCTCTCCCTGGTATATATATGGCGTTCCTTTTAACATATACATGGCATTTGCCTGCATTTTGGCGGATTTGTCTCTCCACTGATCGCTGTCATCCCCAAATCTGCCTACATTTCTGGGCTGGTCGTGATTTGAGAGGAAAAGTGCAAGATGCCCGAATTTTCCCATTTCTCTCTGCCAGGTAAACACGGCATCCTTAAAGGATTTTACATCAAAAGGTACTGGAGAAAACTTGTCAAACCCTTCCTGGTCAAAGTTCAGAAGGTCGAAAATATAAAGCATATCAAGCTCGGGGCGGTTTATCCCGCAGTATTCCCTCGCAGTTTCAGGAGAAATATATGCTACCTCCGCCACAGTCATAAGGTTATAAGGGGCAAACACTTCTCTGTTGAGTCGTGCAAAGTGATCATTTACTCTTGGTTTATTGGCATAGTGCTCAGTCGCAAATCCATATTCAGAGCCTGGATCGGTAGCCACATCCGGAAATGAAGGTTCCTTGTATAAATAGTTTATAGCGTCAAGTCTGAAACCGTCTACGCCAAATTCTGCCCAGTGCTTCATAATAGCTATGATATTGTCTACAACCTCCTTGTTTTCCCAGTTCAGGTCAGGCTGCTTTTTGTGGAAAAGGTGCAGATAATATTTGTCAAGGGAAGGAACACATTCCCAGGCACTGCCTCCAAAGACGCTGGCCCAGTTTGAGGGAGCGTGTCCGTTTACAGGGTCTCTGAAATAATAGTAATCCATATACCTTTTGTCTCCGGAAAGAGCTTTTTTGAACCACTCATGCTCATCCGAAGTGTGATTCGCCACCATATCCATTACAAACTTAAGGTCAAGGGCGTGGCAGTCGTCAATAAGCCGACGAAGGTCATCCATGTCACCGAAAATGCTGTCTATCGAAAAGTAATCGGAAATATCATACCCGTTATCCGCCTGCGGACTTTTAAAAAATGGACAAAGCCATATTATATCTACTCCGAGGCTCTTTATATAAGGAAGTTTCCGTCTGACTCCCTGCAGATCTCCAAAGCCGTCTCCGTTTTTGTCGTAAAAGCTTTTCGGGTAAATCTGATAGACGGAAGCATCCATCCACCAGTTTTTTTCTTTTTTCAACATATTCCTCACCTTTCTTTAATGAAAAATTTCGGCCAAAGATAATATACATTCAAAGAAGAATACTTACAAAGAAGCGCAGACAACCATCCGGTTTGCCTGCGTCTCTTTTAAGGGGTCTAAATATGAAAAAATTTTTTAGCTGTCTTCATTAAATCCGATATATCCCGGAAAAGTCGGGATCAATATCACCATTAAGCAATACCAGAATCTCTTGCTTATTAAAAATATTATCACTTCATTTCCCCTTTGTCAATATTGTCATAGCTTTTTCCTCACTGAGATTCACTGATTGAATATACAAAGTATAAAATAAACAGGACAGAAGCACAATAAACATAAATAAACATATATCAAGAAATACTGCAATTAGTGAAAAATACATCCTGAGGGTTGCAAATGCGTTAATTATGTTGTATAATAAAGTTTACAGACAGCCGCAAAGGAGAAAATACGATGTCGGTTTATTCTCGAAGAGTTAAAAAACACAATAAGAGAATAGGTAAAGGAAAAATTGTCAACAAAAAAAAGGAGATTGAAAAGATGAAAAAAAATTCAAAAAAATCCCATTGGAAAATGTGGCTTTTCGGTGGAGTAGCTTTACTGGTTGCAGGTTTTGTCTGTCTTGTAATGCACTCTCTTGATCACGACGATCGGGAAGATTAAACTTAGGAGTCACTGAGGCCGGATCTTGCAAAGACATTTCCTCTGTTATTAAAAAGATATTCTGTAATATCTGCTTTTTGAGGTGACGTCTGTATGATTTGTGGCCTTTTGAGGTAGCTTGACGCTCTCTTCTTCCCGCAGTGCCGTTGTCTGGCACAAAGGATAAATTGATTAAATTTTTTTATGGGCGTCCAAAGCATTTAATTTCCGAAATCTGATGGGCCGTCCTTTTATGGGACGGCCGATTTTCTGATACTATTCTGAATCCAAAAAATACAATAGGATATTATATTTAAAGCGGGACCAGATCCGAAAAAATGGTCCCGCTTTTATTTTACACAGAAAACTAAGAGAAAGCCAAGTATATAGTATATATTGAAAAAACTGTCAGTTCTGCGCTATATCGGTTAGCAAAAGGTCCGGATTCCTTTCCTGTGCCCAGTTTATATTCCACCGGCTGGTAAAGAGAAGCAATTTTCTGCCCTTAAAATCCTCAAGTGCCCTGGTATCACTGGTAATATTCAGGGATGACAGGCTTACATTCTCATTTTCTATCCACCTGATAAACTGATAAGGGAGATTATGAATCCTTATTTCCACATTGTATTCTGTTCTGAGTCTGTGTTCAAGCACATCGAGCTGAAGAAGGCCTACAACCCCTACTATAACTTCTTCGTATCCGGTGCCGGGCTCTCTGAAAATCTGTATTGCACCCTCCCGTGCTATTTGCTGTATTCCCTTTACAAACCGTTTCCTTTTCATGGTGTCAACCTGGGTTATTCTTGCAAAATGCTCAGGGGCAAATGTGGGTATGCTGTCAAATTCAAACGGCTCTTTTGAGGTGGTGACGGTGTCGCCTATGGAAAACACTCCGGGGTCAAAAATGCCTATAACATCCCCTGCGTATGCCTCATCTATGATTTCCCTCTCTCCTGCCATAAGCCGGGTGCTCTGACTGAATCTTATTTTTCTCTTTCCCTGGACATGATATACCTCCATTCCCCTTTCGAAGCGGCCACTCACTATCCTCATAAATGCTATCCTGTCTCTATGGGCCCTGTTCATATTCGCTTGAATTTTAAAAACAAATGCAGAAAAATCTGCAGATTCAGGATCGATATCCCCTATCGAGGAGTGTCTTGGCAAAGGGGAGGATGTGAGAGCAAGAAACTCCTTTATAAAAGGTTCCACTCCGAAATTAGTAAGTGCCGAGCCGAAAAAAACAGGGGTAAGGCCGCCTGATGAGACAAGTTCTCTGTCAAATTCGTAAGAGGCGCCGTCAAGAAGCTCTATATCCCGGGTGAGGGATGAGTGAAGCTGAGGGCCTATAAGGCTGTCGAGGGAGGGGTCTCCCGGACTGGCACTTATTGCTTTTGCCTGGGTCCGTCCCACTTTTCCGCCATTTTCAAAGATCAGGACTTGCTTTGACATCCTGTCATATACTCCCCTGAAATCCTTCCCGTTTCCTATGGGCCAGTTCATAGGGTAAGTCTGTATTCCGAGGACCCGCTCTATTTCTTCCATAAGATCAAAAGGATCTCTGGTGTCCCTGTCCATTTTGTTTATGAAAGTAAAAATCGGTATGTGCCTGAGAGTGCAGACTTTAAAAAGTTTTATAGTCTGCTCTTCCACTCCCTTGGCTCCGTCGATGACCATAACCGCACTGTCCCGAGCCATCAGGGTGCGGTACGTGTCTTCTGAAAAATCCTGATGTCCAGGTGTATCAAGTATGTTCACACAGTATCCGTCATAATTGAACTGGAGGACAGAACTGGTCACAGATATCCCGCGCTCTTTTTCAATCTCCATCCAGTCTGATGTGGCCGCACGGGAACCTTTCTTCCCTTTGACTATACCGGCCTGCTGAATAGCCCCCCCATATAGAAGAAGCTTTTCAGTGAGGGTGGTTTTTCCCGCATCTGGGTGGGAAATTATGGCAAATGTTCTTCTTTTATCTATCTGAGTCTTTAAGTCTTCCACAAAAGCCTCCAGAAAAATGCTGTCCCGAATATTCTATCATACAAGATATTCAATATCAACAGTACACTGAATGTATAGCTGTGCATAGCAATCCTGCACCCTGTCTTTGGGTGCAGGTAAAAAGAGATCTCTTTTAAAATCAAAGGTTTGTATCCAAAAAATTTCGGGATATGTCAAGTGCCTGCTTATATATACTTGCCGTTTATAGAGATTTGGGAGAGGATTTTACCTATGCTCCCCCTGATAAGCAGGTCCGCATACCCGTCCATTTCGGTGGCATCGCGGTTTATAAGCACAAGGTTTTGCCCCTGGAAAAATGTGATCAGGCCTGCTGCGGGGTAAACCGTCAGAGATGTCCCCGCGACAATAAGAGTATCACAGGATGCAATTGCCCTGACAGCTCCGTTTACAATATCCATATCAAGGTCTTCATCATAAAGCACAACATCGGGCTTGATTATGCCTCCGCATTCGCTGCACTTCGGAACACCTGTGGTCTGAGTTATGTAATCAAGAGAATAGCTTTTCCCGCAGTTTACACAGTGATTTTTGTAAATTGTGCCGTGGAGCTCGTAAACTCTCCTGCTGCCTGCGGCCTGGTGCAGGCCGTCTATATTCTGGGTGACAACTGCGGTAACTTTTCCCCGCTTTTCAGCCTCGGCCAGCCATATATGGGCTGCATCGGGCTTTACCCCGGTAATGAGTATTTTATCGCGGTAAAAACGGTAAAATTCCTCCGGGTTGTTTTCGAAAAAATCGTGGCTTATTATAGTCTCGGGAGGAAATTTGTATTTCTGGTTGTACAGGCCGTCTTTTGAGCGGAAGTCGGGTATGCCGCTCTCAGTTGAAACTCCCGCTCCGCCGAAAAATACAATATTTCTGCTTTTGTCAACTATATCCTGAAGCTTTAATATATCTTCATCCATGAACTTTCCCTCCTAAAATCATAATATATGATTAAAAAAGCATTGAACATAACAAAAAGCAAGGCTTCTGCCCTGCTCTTTATTTATTCGTGCCTTATTGCACTCAGCGCAGTTATTTTTACGGCTTTTACCGCAGGTACATACCCCGATATTACCCCCACAAGGGCCGCAAATAACATTCCGAAAGCCGCAAGCCACACGGGAATAATCGAAATCTTTTCATCCCCGGCACCCAGCATTCCGCTGGCAAAAGCATTGATCAAAAAAGAGAGAAGGTAGCTTATTATCACACCGACCGTTCCGCCTATAAAGCCTATTCCAGCTGCTTCTGCAAGAAACATATTCTTTATGTCTCTCAGCTCACAGCCGAGAACTTTCATTACTCCAATCTCCTTGGTCCTTTCATATATCGCCATAGTCATAGTATTGGCAATACTAATTGCAGAGACAAGCATTGCAATGCTTCCGAGCCCCCCCAGAATCAGCTGTATAATCCTGGTCTCCTGCATCATTTGTTCCCTCATGGATGTCGTTGAATAGGTATCATAACCCATATCCTTTATCCGAGTCTCAACAGCTTCCACATCTTCCATTTCGTTTACTTTGACAAGGGCTTCGTCATATTCCCTCTTTTTCCCACGGTTGGGATTCTTTATTCCGTTGGCTTTGTAGTATTCCTCTTCAAAAGAGATAAGGTCGTCAAGGTCCATAATAACACCGTAACCGGTCTCGTAGCCTTTGCTGTAATCCTCTTTCAATATCCCGACTACATTGACTTCTTTTTCCAGATTAACTTCCCTTCCGTTCCCGTTTACATCATAAGTCCAGCCCTGAAGTTTTATGTCATCACGGAGAATTCCGTTTTCATCCTCCACGGGATCTACAACATTGTTAGGATAGCGTTTCTTGCTGTTTTCAAAGTTATAGGCAAATTGTTCCCCAACCAGTATAGAAAACTCCTTGTCAGTCCGAGTCGGGAATCTCCCCTCCTTTACCTCATATCCGTAATCTTCTATAGCCTCTTTTTTTATACCCCTTATGGAAGTATGGGACATTATGTATTTGTCGTTGTTACCGGAGGCAAATCCAAGATTAAATTCACCGGTCATGCTGTACAATGGAGTGGCAAGCTTTACACCTTCCATTTCCTCAAAACCGTCAATCACATCATCTGTCAGAGGATCGTTTTCCCCGCTTTGTCCCCAGTTGTAAACTTCTATGAGGGTGAGATCTCCCATATCAGAGAGCATGTCATCGTAGCTCTTGCTCAGTGCCACACCGATGGAAACCATCATTACAATGGAACAGGTTCCGATTACAACTCCGAGGACCGTAAGGATAGTACGCCCTTTGCGGCGTTTCAGGTTGTCAAAGGACAATCTCAAAAGATCAGATATCTTCATCTTCGTCCTCTAATTCCCGCTGCCTCTTTTTCTTTTTCTTTTTGTAGTACCAGAATCCGCTTCCGCCGGCACAGGCCAATACCACAGCCCCTATGACCCAGGGAAGGACATTGCTGCTCCGGGGTTCCTCAGGCACAGGGACATCCATTCCGGGATCAAAATCCATAGGCTCAAGAACATTTATCGTGAAAGGTTCTTCAAATGTAAACTCCGTACCCGTGGAATCTTCATAAGTAATAAGAATTGTGCCTGTCCCCTCGCCTATCTCATTGGCAGAAACAGTGAACTCCGCATCGCTGGAACTTCCTGGGTCGATGTTGCCCAGAAATTCTACTTCCCGCCCGGTAAAGTCGTCGCTGACTATCTCTGCGGAAACATTGTTTACCCGGGATTTCCCCTTGTTTACAAGGGAGACAGAAATGTAATTTTCGTCCCCGAGGTACATCTCCTCTACATAATCCACATTTTGGATTGAAAACCTCATGGCCTGCTGGACATTTATGGATATGTTCTGCTCAGAGGTAAACCGGGTCCTCTCACCGCCTACCACAGCCTCAAAACTGTAAATAATCTTCACGGGGAGGGAGGTAGTATCGTTGGGAACCCCGTCGGCTTTTAAGGAGAAAGTGTGGTTTATAGTGCCGCTCTTGCCTACATGTCCTATCAAAACCTGGCTGTTGCCGCTGGCCATATTGAGGCCCGTGGGAAGTTCTATCTTTACTGATACATTGTCAAGCTCAAGCATATTCGAGGTGTTGACAGCGGAGGTTGAAAGGCTGAAAACTTCTCCCACTGTGGCAACTTTGCCATAGTTCCGGCTGTTCAGGATTATGTTCGGGGCAGGTATGTCGTCGGTGGCTTGGTTTATCCTGGGTATTGAAAAGGCGGCATAACTCCGCCCCGGGAGAGGGGCCTCATTGTTGTCCGTGTAGTTTACGTCAAAGGAAAAAGCCGGATCTCCGCCGACATATGTTACGTCCCTGAACCAAATTGTATAGCACAGGGCTTTGTATAAAATACTATTACCCGATTTTACACCTACAGGATTTCTTACTCTCACCACAATGGAACTGGAAGAGGCGATGGAAAAGGCCCCCTGGCCCATATTAGCCTGAATGTAGTTTGTATAGTTGCCGGCATTTCCAGTACCGAAATCCACCCGGCCATTTGTCTCTACATATACTTGATCAACATCTACACGCTCATCAACCACTGTCACCGCAATTATCATTTTGTCCCCAGGCACTACTCTGGCCAGCGGGTTGCCGTTGTAATCGACGACCTCATAGTTTGCTACATAGTAGTTGTCGTTTGGAACCACAGGAGGTTCAGGTTCTGTATCTGTATCTGAGGCAGTGGATGCGGTAGAATCCACCACCATATATGGAGAGCTCGAGGGTGAGGGTGTCCGCTCGCTTTGCCGGGAGGCTGAATCTCCCCGCTGACTGTCGGCAATAATTTCGGGACCTGATTCGAGGGCGTAGGATCCCAAAATTCCGGCAAACAACGCAAAAGATAGAATAACAGAAATAAAAATTTTCCCTGCTTTTTTGATATTCAAACTGTTCATTAGCCTTTTACCTCTGAATAGTATATTAATTTTCTTGGCTTAAGCCCGTGTATTGTATTTACAAAACTTACAAAAGGAGAAAATATTAAATCAATTTTCTTGATTTTTCAGTATATTGTCAATATTTTTCTGTATAATAATGGCAGGATCGGGAGCTTCTTCCGCCGTAACCACTTCATCGCTCCGTTCATCCCTAACATCGTAAAAATCGTCCCGGAATGCGGCTGCATCCGCAATTTCGGATGTGTCTTCCCGGAACTCCGAAAAATCATCCCGTGGTTGAGCAGGCTCAGCATTAGCATTCTGTGCCTGGTTTGTATCCGGATTCCGGCTTCCTGTAACCCGGGTATCCTGTAAATCCGAACTTTTCTCATCCCGGGGAATTTTATCATCTTTTGGGGTCCTTTCAGAAACAAAGGTGTTTCGGCCATCACTGGATTTGTTTTCTGAGTCCTCCTCCAGATATTCCAGCTCTCCCTCGAGAATGCTGACCCCGTCTTTCATATCGCTGATCACCTTTCCGTCGGAAAGGGTGACAATTCTGTGGGCCATGCTGGCGAGGTCCGGGTCGTGGGTCACCATCACAAAAGTTATCCCGTTATCACGGGAAATTTCCAAAAGCATCTCCATAACCTGTTTTGTGGTGGCACTGTCAAGGTTGCCTGTGGGTTCATCCGCAAAAATTACGTTCGGCTTCGTCACAAAAGCCCTGGCAATACCCACGCGCTGCTGCTGTCCGCCGCTCATCTCCCCGGGTTTATGGTACATTCTCTTGCCGAGGCCCATGTCCTTCAATATTTTTTTTGCCCTTTTTTCCCTTACTTCCCTGTCAACCCCTTTAAAGACCAGGGGAAATGCCACATTTTCAACTGCGGTCATGGTGGGCATCAGGTTATAGGACTGGAAAATAAATCCGATGTTGTCCTGACGGAATTTTGCAAGCTCTTTTTCGGTCATCTTGCTGACTAGCTGCCCATTTATCCTGACCTTCCCTTTTGTGGGCTTTTCAAGACCCGCGAGCATATTGAGGAGGGTGGATTTGCCGCTGCCCGAAGTGCCGACTATGCAGCAGAATTCGCCTTTTTCTATCGCAAGATTCACATCGTCAAGGGCGACGACCTTTTCTCCCCCGACTTTATAAACCTTGCGCAGATTCTGCACTTTTATCATTACTTCGCTCATAGATACACAAAACCCATCGAGATTTTATCCTGAAATGCTGCAAAAATTATATCATAAGCATTGGAATAAAGCAACATATGTGATAAAATATTGATATATTTTAATGGAACATTAATAATCTGTAAAATTACGGAAGCGGCATAGATTTGCTTAGAATAGCGGTTTTTCTGGCTGCACTGCTGATTTCAATAGACACGGCAGTTGTGCTTGTTATATCTCCTTTTACTCTGGGCAGTTTTTTTATGATCTGTGCCAGCGCTGTTTTTGTCCTGCTTGCACTAAAATGGGATTATTTTGTAAAGCTGACTGCCAAATGGCCGGGTAAAATAATAAAAATATTATTTGTCGCCGGAATATCTTTTTTTGCATTATTCACAGCTTTTGATCTCTTCCTAGGCCGGACAGACGCACAGCCGGGACGGGATCTTATTATTATTCTGGGATCCGGAGTAAAAAGTGACAATACCCCGACTGACGCAACAATTGACAGGTTGGATGCAGGAATGGAATACATTTCAGAAAATCCAAAAACTTCGGTAATTGTGTGCGGAGGGAAGACCCGAAAAGGGTGTATATCCGAGGCAGAGGCTATGAAAAATTACCTCGAGGACAGAGGTATCCCGGAGGAAAAAATAATCTGCGAGGATAATTCTTTGAACACAAGGCAGAATTTTGCAGCTGCCTATAAAATTGCGGGACAGCTTGGACTGAAAACGGACAATGCCGTCTTTGTCAGCACATCCTTTCACATACTAAGAGCAAAGTATTATGCAAAACTAGCCGGATTTGAAAATATCAAATCAATAGCTGTAACTGTGAATCCTTTCCTGCTGCTGCCCTCTGTGGCAAGAGAGATGTGCGCAGTTGCGGCCGCTTTATTTCTGGGGTATTAGATAATTATTGTACACCCCCCCCCCTTATGACTTGTCAAGCTGCAGAGGATGGGTTTTGGGGGAATTATTTTGAGATGTTAATTATTTGAAATAAAATGAAATTTTCTTTATTTTATATCGCCGATAAAATTTTAAGACCGGTATTTACCGAAAGAGATTTTTTTGCCATTATTAACTAAGATTAATTCCTAATATTAAACAATATAAACTTTATAAAAATCTGTAGATATCCTGCAAAATACAAATTGAGAAATCCATATTTTCAGCTACAGGGCATATAATTTAACCGGGAAATTCAGAAAATGTATATTGCAAATTTGTATAAACAACAATCAATTTTAAGG
>CAZYZR010000017.1:0-8862 GCA_964651945.1 uncultured Oscillospiraceae bacterium
AGGACGGTTCTGCACTTGCACCCTTTCCTTGCCCCTTACAAGGTATGTGTGCTTCCCCTCTCCAAAAAGCTGGGTGAAAAGGCCAAAGGTGTCTACCACGGCCTTCAGAAATATTTTATGGCGGATTACGACGACACCGGTTCCATAGGAAAGCGCTACCGCCGCCAGGATGCGATAGGGACCCCGTTCTGCGTGACCTACGACTTTGACAGCGAAAATGACGGCTGCGTCACCGTGAGGGACAGGGACACTATGGAGCAGGTCAGGGTAAAAATTGATGAGCTGGCTGGCTACATCCTGCAGAGAGTTGATTTTTGATTTATCGAATCCGGGCCCCTCGGGAAAATTTTCCCATTTGATCCATTCGAAAATGCGAACTGACATTATTGTCTTTATTTTGTCGCCAATAATGGGATAAAATGTCAGGGATAAATCCGTAAAACGAGAAGAGGGCAGCTTCTGCCCTCTTTTTATCGGAAAACAGTATCATTTAACATTTTGCCGGACAATACAAAAGCCCGGGGGCAGATCCCTCCGGGCTTTTAGCGTAGTTTTTCCTGAAAAAGAAAATTATCCGAATATCTCTTTGTAAATTGCGGTTCCGGCAGGGGTGGCGGCTATTCCGCCCCGGGCAGTCTCGCGAAGCTGCGGAGGCAACATTTTGCCCACTTTGAGCATGCTCTCCACCACCTGATCAAAGGGTATGTGGGACACCTGTCCCGCCAGAGCCATATCCGCGGCAACAAGAGCACCCACAGCCCCGGAGGCATTCCTCTGGGCGCAGGGAATGGCCACAAGACCCGCCACAGGGTCGCAGACAAGCCCCATTACATTTATCATGGCAAATCCCGCCGCGTCGAGGCAGGTCTCATCTGAGGCACCGGCCATATAGGCCGCCCGGGCAGCTGCCATACTCCGGGCAACACCGCACTCAGCCTGACATCCGCCCTCGGCCCCTGCCACTGTGGCGTTGAGGGTGTAGAGTGCTCCCACTGCTCCGGCGGTTATCAGAGCTTTTATTACCTCTTCTCTGTCCACATTTTTGCTCTCCATTGTCCCAAGGAGTACAGCCGGGAGAATCCCGCAGCTGCCCGCGGTGGGGCTGGCACATATTTTGCCCATGGAGGCGTTCACCTCGCTGCAGGAGTAGGCCAGGGACATCACATAGTTTATGTATTGCCCCGAGAGACTGTCTTTTTTCGAGTACTCATACTGAGTTTTGGCCACCCCGTCTATTAGTCCTCCCTTGGTTGTCTGGCTTGTTTCAAGGGCTTTTTTTGCGGAGGCGAACATTATGTCCAGCCTTTCGCTGAACTTTTCCCACACCTTGTCCGCAGGGACATCAGTGAGTTTTACCTCGTTTTCCAGGGCAATCTGCCAGATTCTCTTGTCCTCGTCCCTGCACTGAGCCAGCAGTTCCTGTGCACTTTTATACATAACTCTAATCCTCCGGTTTTATATTTACCACTGCCACCGACAGCACATTTGCGGCTTTTCTCAGCTTTTGCACCACCCGGTCGGGGATCAGATCGTCGCACTCTATGACACAATACGCCAGATCCCCCCTGCCGTTGCGGCCCACTTTCATAATTCCTATGTTGATGTCGTTCTCGGCTAGGATTGTGGATACCTCGCTGACCACGCCCTTTACGTCCCTCTGCTGGACTATCACAGTGGGGCTTGTGGCGCTGACCTCGCACTCAAGGCCGTTAATGTTGGTGAGGAGAATTCTCCCGCCTCCCAGGGAGGCCCCTTCCACAAAGAATTCCCCCTCCGGGCCGCAGAAGGTGATTCGGGCGGTATTTTCATAAGGGGAATCGATGTCCTCGGGGTAAAACTCGTACCGCAGCCCCTTTTCCTTTGCTATCTCCAGGCTGTTGGCTAAGTTTTCATCGTCCTCGCTCATTCCCAAAGCTCCCGCTACCAGGGCCCTGTCGGTAAAATGTCCCCTGTAGGTGCTGGCAAAGGAGCCTCCCAGGCCGAATTTTACCCTGTCGAAAGGTATGTTGCAGATCTGTCGGGCGGTCTTTGCCAGCTTTGCCGCCCCGGCAGTGTGTGACGAGGATGGTCCTATCATAACGGGACCTATCACATCGAAAAGACTGATATTCACTTTGTTCCTCCTGTCCCCCGGAGTTCCCGGGCAAATTTTTCTGAGGTTATCTTAATTAATTTTAGCATATTGAGAAAAATATATAAAGGGTTACTGACAAAAACTTTCAAAAAATTAACCGGTCCTGTCCTCTTTTGCCCACACAGGGACTTTCCGCAGCTGAAACTTGCCGTTTTACATACATTTTACATTGATTTATGCTGTTTTTACACTTGTATACTTCGGCTAAATATATTAAAATATTGTACAGGTGAATTTAAAATGTCCTATGACAATCGAAAACGATTTATAATCAATTTCATTTACTACGGGATCATTATCGCGTTGGCCTTTGTTGTCATACGATTTTCATTCCGCTATCTTGCGCCATTTATCATCGCTTTTGCAATGGCATATTGCCTGAGGAATGTCATTTCAAAAGTTGCGTCTACTCTCAGAATAAAGAGAAGTATCGCTGCGGTGATCTGCATGGCGCTTTTTTATTTTGTGGTTCTGGGCCTTCTTGGGACTGTTTTCTTCCAGCTGCTGCGGTGGCGGAGAAATCTTTTCAATGCCCTGCCTGAATTTTACACCGAGGAAATCGCCCCTCTTGCCACCGAGATACTGACAGATCTCAGGGAATGGCTTGTGAATATAGACCCCGAAGTGGAGAGCCGGGTGGTGGACTTCACCCTTCAGGTGCTGGAAAATCTGGGCAACGGCGTGGCGAATATATCCGTTTCGGCAGTGTCCTGGGTTTCCCGGGTGGTGTCAAAAGTCCCGTCACTGGTGGTGAGCACCCTGATATGCGTGATAGCTTCGTTTTTCATATCCGCCGACTACTACAATATAACATACGCAATCCTCAGACACTTGCCGCAAAAGCAGATAGATATGCTTTACAAGGTGGAGCAGTCCTGCAAGACGGCAGTAAAAAAGTTCGTAAAATCCTACTCTATAATAATGCTGATAACTTTTACCGAGCTCTCTGTGGGATTCCTCATTCTGAGGGTAAATCACCGGTTCCTGATAGCTATGGCAACTGCAATTTTAGACATTATGCCCGTCTTCGGCACCGGCGGAGTGCTGATTCCCTGGGCAGTAATAAGCCTTATGCTGGGAAATTATTACCTGGGAATAGGTTTATTTGTCCTTTATATCATAATTACCATCGTAAGGAACGTGCTTGAGCCCAGGATCGTGGGAAAGCAGGTTGGGCTCCACCCGGTGGTCACCCTCGCCTGTATGTTCGTCGGTATGAAGCTCTTCGGGATCCTCGGTCTAATAGGTCTCCCAATAGGACTGGTGGTCTTAAAACGGCTTTACGCAGGTGAAAAGTCGGAGGATGTCGAAAAAACTCAGAAACTGCCACAGGGAATTTAAGGAAGTTTTAAAAATAAATTTAAGCTAGGAGAAAAAATTATGACTTTGACTGACGGCTTATCCCTCTTCGGCGGGCTTGCCCTGTTCCTCTACGGCATGCACACCATGAGTGATGGCCTGGAGGTGGCAGCCGGAGAGAAAATGCGCCAGATTCTCCAGAAGCTGACCTCCAGCACTATCATGGGGGTTCTGGTGGGCACAGTGATTACTGCCATAACCCAGTCCTCCTCTGCCACCACCGTCATGCTGGTGGGATTTGTCAACTCAGGCCTTATGGAGTTGGACCAGACGGTGGGAATTATAATGGGCGCAAACATAGGCGCCACAATGAACGGCGTCCTGTTGGCAGTGGGCATAGGTGACATAGCGCCGATATTCGCATTTATAGGCGTCTGCCTTATCATGTTTTCAAAAGACGAGAAGAAAAACCAGCTGGGCACCATAATTGCCGGCCTGGGGATACTCTTCATTGGTATGAACATGATGAGTTCCTCCATGTCCGCCCTGCGATCATCCCCCTGGTTTCTGAAAATAATGACCAGCGCAAGAAACCCTTTGGTGGGAATAATAGTGGGGGCAATATTCACTGCAATAATTCAGTCCTCCTCCGCCTCTGTGGGCATTCTGCAGGCCCTGGCTGTGAGCGGCATGGTGACGCTTGACGACGGTATATACCTTATGTTCGGCTTTACAATAGGCACCTGTATCACCGCTGCAATAGCTGCCATAGGCACAGGCGCCAACGCCAAGAGGACCACATTTATCCACTTTGCCTTCAACGTCATAGGCACTGTGATTTTCGTGATCATCTGCCAAATCTTCCCATTTACCCGGTTTGTGGAACACCTGTTTCCCAACTCCCCCGCAGCCCAGGTGGCCAACGCCCATGTGATATTCAAAGTGGTTACCACTCTTATACTCCTTCCCTTCTCCAAACAGCTGGTAAGGCTGTCTGAACTGGTAATAAAGGACAAGAGCGCCGAGGGCAAGCGCATCGGGATACTGGAACGCGCGAGGACAGTGGCAGGCTACAACGTAGGTACCGGTGCAATAGCCATTTCCCTGATAAAGGAAGAAGTGGACTATATGTACGACATAGCCAAGGAAAACGTGGCTATGAGTTTTGACGCCATGATATCCTGCACCGACGACTACGAAGAAAAGATAAGCCGGAATGAGGATGAACTGGACGAGCTCAACACCAACATTTCCACCTACATTTCCCAATCCCTTCACTCCCGGATGTCTGCCCACGACGCCGATGTGGTCAGCGGATACTTCAGGATAGTGGGGAACATAGAGAGGATAGGCGACCATGCGGTAAACTTTGCCGATTACACCAGATATTTTCTCTCAAAGGACGTGCGCCTCTCCGACCGCGCCCAGGGCGAAGTGGTGGAAATGAAGAAGAAAATCCTCAGTGCCATGGATATCCTCGAAAATCAGAGCCTCAAAACCGAAGAACTCCTGGCAGAGGTTTCCCGGGCTGAGGACAGCATAGACGAGATGACGGAGAACTACCGCAACGCCCAGATGGACAGGATGAAGACAACTACCTGCACACCGGAGGCAAGCGTGGTATACTCCGAAATGCTCACCGACTTCGAGAGGATGGGTGACCACCTTCTGAACATAGCTGAGGAAATAGCCAAGATGTATCCGAAGGATGTGGCTACTGTCGGCCGGGCGATCCCTGCGGGAAACTGATTAAAAAATGTGTTGACAAACCCGTTTTCCAGGTGTATAGTTAATATCAAATTTGATACTTCTCTTAAAAGCGTTGACAGGAAGGAGTAAGCTTTGTTCCGATGCAAAGAGAGGCCCCGGGCGGTGTAAGGGGTCGTGAGGGCAGAGCCGAACACATCTTCGAGCTATCCTCTGAAAGGAATTTCCCAGTAGGCGGGATCGGGTGTTCGCCCGTTACAGCGACAGGGTATGATGGTACCCGGTGAGGTCATGGTCGTGAGGCTGTGACAAAGAGAGGTGGGACAGCGATTTATCGCCCTCTCGGTGCAGAAAGCACCGAGAGGGCTTTTATTTTACCACCATTTGCCGGCGCGGGGGAGTATGAATTAAAAAACAATCCGGAAAAGGAGAAAATCATGAAAAAACTATTGGCATTGGCCCTGTCGTCCATTATGGCCATATCCCTTGTGGCCTGCTCATCCCGGGAAAAAGAGGATTCCCGGGCCCCCGCAAACAGACTGGAGGAAATTCTGGACCGCGGCTACATAACTGTGGCAACCGAGCCCTATTTTGCCCCCAATGAGTTCATAGACCCCTCAAAGGAGGGCGACGAGCAGTACGTGGGCCGGGACATAGAGATGGCAAAGTACATAGCGGATAAACTGGGAGTGGAGTGCAGGATAGTGCCCCTTGAATTCACAGAGGTGCTGACCAGTGTGCAGGCAGGAAAGTACGATCTGGCAATATCCGCCCTATCTTGGACTCCAGACCGCGCGGAGGCCATGAACCTGTCAAAGGGCTACTATGAGGAAGAGGACACCGAGGGGTACGGCTTCCTTGTAAGAACAGAGGACCGGGACAAATACAAAACCGCCCGGGATTTCAGCGACGCCGTACTGGTGGTGCAGAAGGGATCCCTTCAGGAAGCCCTTATCAACAACCAGATACCGGAGTACAAGGAACTCAAATACGTTTCCTCAATGGAGGACTCCTTCCTTATGGTCAAGGAAGGTAAGGCCGATGCGGCTGCCTGCTTTGTGGGGAATGCAAGGATATACGCCGAAAAGAACGAGGGGCTGGGAATAGCGGAAGCCTTCCGCTTCGAGCTCACCGATGAGTACAGCGGCACAAGGATAGGAATGCTTAAAGGTGAGGACGAGCTCACCGACA
The DNA here is from genome assembly GCA_964651945.1 of uncultured Oscillospiraceae bacterium. Lineage (GTDB taxonomy): Bacteria > Bacillota > Clostridia > Oscillospirales > Ruminococcaceae > RGIG3102. The sequence goes on from CAZYZR010000017.1 coordinate 6,332, forward strand.
GGATAAACGAGATAATTGACGAGCTCCTGGAGAGCGGGCAATACAAAAAGTGGTTTGACGAGTACACCGAGTACTCCAAAAATCTTGGGATCGAATGAGGCTTTAAATGCTGACTGACATAGTAAAGATCTGGCAGAAATACAGCTATGTTTTTGTAGACGGGGTCAAGTGGACCTTCGCTCTGAGTATAATTACAATTGTTTTCAGTACCCTGCTTGGAGCGGTTGTGGCATTTATGAAAATGAGCAGGAGAAAGGTTCTGAACCTCATCGCAGACGGGTTCATAGGACTTATCCGCGGCACACCTGTTTTGCTTCAGCTGTACTTTTTCTGGCTCCGGCTTCCGAAAATCCTGCCATTTGAAATGTCCGACAGGATGTGCATAATAGTCGCCCTGATTGTCTACTCCTCCGCCTATGTGGCGGAGGACATAAGGGCAGGAATTGAGGCCGTGGACTATGGACAGACAGAGGCTGCCAAGAGCCTTGGGCTGAGAAACAGCTATATGATGAGATACGTAATAATGCCGCAGGCCATAAGGAACATACTTCCGGCTATGGGAAACGAATTTATTATGATGCTGAAGCAGACCAGCCTGGCCTCCGTCTTCTTTGTGGGTGAACTGATGACGAGCTGGCGCACCGTGAACACGGCCACCTACAAGGGAATACCGTCCCTCATAATAGTGGGAATACTTTACCTGGTGATGATCCGGTGCCTCACTTGGATTCTGAAGATCTTTGAGAGGAGGCTGAAGGCCAGTGACTGATGATTACCTGATAAGAGCCGAGGATATATACAAAGATTTCGGAGAGCTGAAAGTCCTCAAGGGTATAAGTCTTTCGGTAAAAACCGGTGAGGTCGTTACAATAATAGGCCCCTCAGGCAGCGGCAAGAGCACTTTTCTCAGGTGCCTAAACCTCCTGGAAACCCCTACCCGGGGGAAAGTGTTCTTTCAGGGGGAGGAGGTAACCGCAAAGGGAGTCAATGTGGACAGGTACCGCCAGAAAATCGGCATGGTGTTTCAGCATTTCAATGTCTTTCCGAACCTTACTGTCCTTGACAACATAACCCTTACCCCCATGCTGGAAAAGAAAGTGCCCAAAGCCCGGGCGGAGCGGCAGGCTATGGAACTTTTAAAGACCGTGGGAATGCGGGACAAGAGGGACGAATACCCAAGGCGCCTTTCCGGAGGACAGAAACAGCGCCTCGCAATAGTGAGGGCCCTGGCAATGAATCCTGAGGCGGTGCTGTTTGACGAGCCCACCTCTGCCCTGGACCCCGAAATGGTAAAGGGAGTCCTCGGGGTGATAAAGGACCTGGCCGACAGCGGAATGACCATTATAATAGTGACACACGAGATGGGGTTTGCAAGGCAGATATCCGACAGGGTGCTTTTTATGGAGGACGGACTGATCCTTGAGGAGGGCACCCCTTCGGAAATGTTCGAAAATCCCAAAAACGAAAGAACAAGGGAATTTTTAAGCCAGGTGCTCTGAAAGACATAAAGCGGCAGGAATGCCGCTTTTTATTTGCCCTAAAATTATGAATGGCTGTCTTGGGAGGAGAAAAACAGAAAACAATGAAAATCCCATCTATTCCGATCAAAGAGATTTACGGCTTTCCGGGCAGGAAAAGCCGGTATATTTTGGAAATCCGGATTTTATAAAGGAATTTTCGGCAGTAGGCCTTTTGACTGTTTTTTTCTGTGGTCAGAAAATTTAATCTGTTTTTCGTGTCCTTCAAAAATTTTGCAGCAGGCTGCAATATGTGGCACCTTTGGTCCTCGTTCAATAAAACAGGGGGATGAGTTATTTGCAAAAATCCGGGACCAAGTATATAATTAAATAGGCAAAATAAAGACCCCGCTGGAGACAAGCAGATGTACCCGGAAGCCTTTGAAAAAAATATGAAAATGCTGCTGGGGGAGGAGTTCCCACGGTTTCGGGAGGCACTCTCCCTTCCCCCGGTAAAGTCCCTGAGGGTAAATTCACTGAAAATGAGCTCAGAAGATTTTTTTGAATCCCGCCTTTTTGAAACGGAGAGGGTCCCCTGGGACAAAAACGGCTTTTATTTCCCGGCCGGATTCCACCCCGCCTCCCATCCATTCCACCGGGCAGGGGCATATTACATACAGGAGGCCAGCGCCATGGCCGTGGCTGTGGCGGCAGACATACACCCCGGGATGAAGGTGCTGGACCTGTGTGCCGCACCCGGGGGAAAAAGCCGGCGGGCAGCCACATTCCTTAAAGAAACGGGAATCCTTGTCTCCAACGAAATAAATTCTGACAGATGCAAAGTGTTGTCGGGAAATATTGAGAGGATGGGCGTAAAAAACTGCATTGTCACAAACCGGCACCCGGAGGATATACGGCAAAAATTCCCCCGGTACTTTGACAGAGTGCTGGTGGATGCCCCTTGTTCCGGGGAAGGACTTTTCAGAAGAGAGCCCAAAGCCTGCAGCCGGTGGAGTCCCGACCTCCCTGCCTCCTGCGCCTCAAGGCAAAAAAAGATAATGGACAGCGCCCGGA
>CAZYZR010000017.1:8962-17414 GCA_964651945.1 uncultured Oscillospiraceae bacterium
CTTTGACAAAGGCACTGCTGTACTTGGGGAAAATTTTGCCCGGGATGTGCTTGCCTGTCCTCTGATGCCCCCGGGATACAGATACTTTTCAGAGAAAGACTGCCTCTGGGCAATCCCGGAGGACACCCCTGATTTTCAAGGCCTCAGGACCCTCAGGATGGGGCTGTTCCTGGGAAATGAAAGAAAAGGAAGGTTTCTTCCATCCCACTCCCTGGCCTTGTCCCTCAAAAATTTTCAGGCGGCGGACCGGGTGAATTTTTCCCCGGAGGACGAAAGGCTCCGGGAGTATATGTACGGGCTTGAAATCCCGGATCCGGACGGCACAAAGGGGTACAGACTCATCTGTGTGGGAGGTCTCGGCCTGGGATGGGGGAAGAGCGACGGGAGAGTTATAAAAAATCACTATCCCAAAGGACTGAGGCTGAAAAAACCGGATTACGATATACTTTGAATTTCCCGGTGAAAAGGGCAAGGCCCTTTGAAATAACCCGAAATTATCTCCGGTAAAACCGGAAAAGGAGGAAATATGGATAAAATAATTGTAAAATGGCTGGGACACTCCTGCTTTAAACTGTCCTTCGGGGACTACACTGTAGTGCTTGACCCCTACCGGGACGGCAGTGTGGAAGGTCTTGAAAATGTAAGGGAGGAGGCCAACCGGGTTTACTGCAGCCATGGGCACAGCGACCACAACGCCCGGGACCTTATAAAAATAACCCCTGCGGAGGGCGGACCCAAAGTCACAAGGGTACCGACATTTCACGACGACAAAAACGGCAGGGAGAGAGGGAAAAACCTGATAACCGTCTTTGAGTGGGAAGGTTTCCGCCTCGCCCACTTCGGGGACCTGGGACACACGTTGTCAAGGGAGCAGAAAGAGCGGATCAGCAGGCTGGACCTGGCTATGATCCCCGTGGGAGGATTTTTCACCATTGACGCCCCCACTGCCAAAAAAGTGGCAGACGACCTGGGAGTAAAAACCGTCATCCCAATGCATTACCGCCGGGAAAATTTCGGGTTTGGGGTTCTGGGGACGGTGGAAAAGTTCACCGACCTCTATGACAAGCTCACCTACCGGAACAGGAGTGAAATAGTTCTGGATTCAAACACCCCGGAAGGTGTACTGGTGCTGACTCCCGCCCTTGCGAAAAAATAAAAAGAGAAAACTTAAAATGAACTGTGGCAACTGAAATCTGAAAAATACCAATAAGAACAGCTGGAATCTCAGCCGAATACAAGAGATCCGGTATTGCCAAGAGTCGGATTCGCTGCCAAAGAAAAGCCGGAAATGTCAAAGAATACGGGAGATTAAGCCGGCCCTGTTGCCATTGTCGTTCAAAATCGGGAAGTCTTAAGGCTTCGGAGCTTTTCTCTTTTCCTTTGGCATATTGAAAAAGCCCTCCGCAGAGACGCGGGGGGCTGAATTTTATAATATCTTGTTTTATCACTTTTTATCTTATATTTTATTTAAAATGCATTTTATCTATTTAAAATCTTTGATATGACTGTCGGCCTTTTAATATATACCTTCAAAAAGTGTGAAAACATCATATGGGCTTTGTCCGCAGTCCGTTTTTCCTCCGGGCCATGTAGTTTTCAAGTATCACCACAGCAGCCACTGCATCCAGCCTATCCTTCCTTTTTTTCCCGAAAGTGCCGGAATCGGTCAGCATATTCCGAGCGGTTACAGTAGTGGAGCGCTCATCCCAGAGGACGGTGTCGATTCCGGATTTTGCCACCTCTGCCCGGACAAAGGAGCACTTTTCACTTCTCTCCCCCCTGCTGCCGTCCATATTTATGGGGTTGCCCACCACAATCAGCCCGGCTCCCAGGAGACAAGCCTGTTCCTTTATCTTTTCAATTGCAGCGCGGGTATTTTTTTCCTTGATGACGCACACGGGGCTGGCAAGAATCTCACCGGGATCGCAAACCGCTATCCCGGTCCTGCTCTCCCCGTAATCCACCGCCATTATCCTCATATATCCCTCCGGAAAAATTTTGTGCCTGCGCAAAATCGTGAAAAGATGTCATTTGCGGGGGGCCACCTTCAGGTTGCCCTCTATTAACGCGCCCTCTTCTATGGACAAAACCCCCGCTGTCAGGTCCCCTTTCAGTTTCGATGTGCCGGAAAGGGTCACATGGCCTGTTGCCTCCACATTTCCATTGACGTCTCCGCTGCAGATAAGATCCTTTGTCTTTATATCCCCGTCTGACACCACCGATCCATATGAGATCTCCACAAGCTCCTCCGCCTGTATATTGCCCTTGACGGTGCAGTTTCGAAGTTCAACGCTGTTCCCGCTGACATTGCCCTCAAGGCTTGTCCTCATAGTGACCTTGCCCCGGGAGACTATGTCGCCCTTGAAATCACAGGCCAGGTCCACATCCCCTTTTGCCAGCAAGGTGCCCTCAAAGCTGCTTCCGGGAGCCAGAACCGTAACCGGATACTCCTCTTTTCCCCCGCTGCCTGAATTCACCGGGGGCTCAGGGTCCCGGGGTACATATCCGGTGCTTTCCTGCCCGGCTTCCTCTCCCACCGGGACAGAAGTCGTCTCCGGGGCATCCCCTGCGTCCCCCACACCGAACATCTCGTATGCGGCCTTTTTAAAGTTTTCTCTTGCGCTCATGGTCTGTCCTCTCTGAAATATTTGCTTTAAAAATCCGTTTCAGGACTTGTATTCGAAAATCACCGGCCTGACACTGCTGTCAAGGGGCAGCAGACTGAATCCCTGCTCCCTCAGCCCGTCGATCAGTTCCGGAAGAGCCCGGACTGTGCCGGCACAGTGGTCGGCGTCGTGCATCAGCACTATTCCCCTCTTTTTCCCGGGGGAATAGGGAAGAATATTTTCCAGAACCCGCCCTTTTGACAGGGGCGCGCTGTAGCCGTCCTCTGCAGACAGGTTCCAGTCGTAAAACACAAACCCTCGCCTAAGCATCTCGGCAATGATCTCCTGGTATATTCCCTGATCATACCGGTTTATGCTCCCACCCGGGAACCTGAAAATATCTGGAGTTATCCCTGCCTGATCCCTCAGGACAGTGAAAAGCCGGTAATAGTCCCGGAGAAATTCCTCAACCGAGGTGTATATCTTGGAGTAGTCGTGAGAAAAGCTGTGCATGCCAACAGTGTGCCCCCGCCGGGCTATCTTCTTTATCTCCTCTATGTCCCGCTCATCACCTTGGGTCACCACAAAGAAAGTTGCTTTTATCCCTTTTTCTTCAAGGACTTTCAGGATCCGGTCGGTGTTGGAGGAGGGACCGTCGTCAAAAGTCAGGTACACATTTCCTATCCCGTCAGTCGTCTCTTCCGGCCTCTCCACGTAAAAATCCGGGTAAAGGCTCTGATAGCTAAGGTCTTCTGTGCCCTCTGCGGCGGAATAGGTGTCAGCTGAATTTTCCAGCTCCTCCTCGCCCCGCAAGTATTTTTCCCTGTATTCCGAAAGGAGCTCTTCCTGCCTGTCTGACTTTATCTTCAGCTTTATGTCAAAAAAAGCCAGAATGGAAATCACGGCTATCACAAAAAGCAGTATCAGGTTTTTGAAAAAGCGCACACTGCCAAAATACGGCTCCTTGTGATCCATACCCATTCCTTCCCGCCGGAATCCGGCGGGTGCGAATTCCGACCAGCCGGAAAGGCGTATTGCCCCTGCAGACTCCGGCATATTCCCTGCCCAAGGCCGGTCCGTTTTGCCGGATGCAACGCATTTATGTGCATGATTATATATTAATCTCCCCTAAAAATCAAGTAAATATGTACCTTTTGCAAAATGGGAGACCCGGCAAGAAATATTTAAAAGCCGATCTTTGAAGTAATTATATCCGCCCGGAGATAGTTTTGACGAAAAAAGAGGTACAAAGGGGGTACATGCCATAAACACGGATTCTTGGGGAAAATCCCGATAAAAAAGCCGCCTTTTGGCGGCTTTTTCTAAAAAGGTTTTATATCTGTGCTTTTTCAGCGTTGTGTCTGAAAGATTTTTATCTGAGGATTCCTTTGAAAAAGGAGGTGCTACTTTGCGTATTCCACTGCTCTGTTTTCCCTGATCACATTTACCTTTATCTGACCGGGGTAATCCAGCTCGCTCTCTATTCTTGAGGCTATGTCTCTGGCAAGGAGCACCATCTGATCGTCGCTCACGTCCTCAGGTCTCACCATAATCCTGACCTCGCGCCCAGCCTGCACAGCGTAGCTGTTTTCCACTCCTTCAAAGCTGTTGGATATCTCTTCAAGCTTTTCGAGCCTTCTGATGTAATTTTCCAGGTTCTCTCTCCTGGCCCCCGGCCTCGCTGCGCTTATGGCGTCAGCGGCCATAACTATAAACGCTATGGGGGTCTCCGGCTCCACATCGTTGTGGTGAGCCCGGATTGCGTGTATCACCGCAGGGGGTTCCTTGTATTTCTTTGCAACTTCCACGCCTATGGAGACGTGGGTACCCTCGTACTCGTGGTCAAGCCGCTTGCCTATGTCGTGGAGAAGCCCAGCCCTTTTTGCCAGGGCAACATCCAGCCCCAACTCCCCGGCCATAAGACCTGACAGATAGCAGACCTCCAGGGAGTGATTCAAAACATTCTGCCCGTAACTTGTGCGGAATTTCAGTCTGCCGAGAAGCTTTACCAGCTCCGGATGGATGCCGTGGACACCGGCCTCTATGACGGCTCTCTCCCCCTCGCGCTTTACTGTCTGCTCCACCTCTTTGCGGGCTTTTTCCACAGTCTCCTCAATCCTGGCGGGGTGTATCCTGCCGTCTGCTATGAGTTTTTCCAATGCCCGCCTTGCAACCTCGCGTCGCAGAGGATCAAAGGCGGAAATGGTGATGGCCTCAGGTGTGTCGTCAATTATCAGATCCACCCCCGTGGCGGTCTCAAGGGCCCTTATATTTCTGCCCTCCCTGCCTATTATGCGCCCTTTCATCTCGTCGTTGGGCAAGGGCACCACGCTGACAACCACATCCTGTGAATGGTCAGCGGCGCAGCGGGCTATTATCCCTGAGAGCATATTCCTGGCCAGATCCTCTCCGTCCTCCTTGAGCTGTGCCTCGTAGGCGGAGATCATAACGGCCTTCTCGTGGGTAAGCTGCTCATCCAGGCGGGTGAGAATCAGATCCCTCGCAGCCTCCTGGGACAGGCCGGAGATGGTTTCCAGCTTTTCCACCTCGCTCCGCTTCATCTGTTCGATCTCTCCCAGCCTTGCGTCTATAAGCTGTTCTTTCTGTCTGGCTTCTGCCTCCTTTTTCTCTAGGGCTTCTGTCTTTCTGTCAAGGTTGTCTTCCTTCTGATTCAGGCGTCTCTCCTGCCTTGAAACCTCGCTTCTTCTCTCTTTCAGTTCCTTTTCGCTCTCGGCCTTGAGTCTGTATATCTCCTCTCTGGCCTCCGACAATGTCTCTTTTCTCTTCTGTTCAGCTGACCTGATAGCGTCATTTACCAATCTTCTGGCTTCTTCCTCAGCGCTGCCGATTTTTGCCTCGGCTGTCTTGCGCCTGTGGGTCTCGCCGGCGTAAAAGCACAAACCGCCGACGGCTATGGAAACAATAACCACTACCAGGGCAACCTGCCACAATGGTAATGTCATGCCAATCTCCTTAAAAATAGAGTTTTGATATTTTTCGATATTTTTATATATATAGCAATGGTACTTATCTAAAATAAGGAAAAAATATTACACAATATATTTTATATTTCATCTGCACAGTTGTCAAGAAATATATTGACAGCCCGGATTAAAAGTGGTATTATGACATCAAAGCGTTGATACGGACAAGTGGGCCATGCTTTTCCTTAAGAGAGCCCCCGAATGGTGCAAAGAGGGCAGGTCAGAAGCGGCTGCATACCACCGTTTGAGTGGCGGGGCGAACCCCGCACGGGAAAGACCGTTATATCTTCAAAGAGAGGCAGATTTATCTGCAATTCGGGTGGAACCGTGGGGTATAACACACCTCATCCCGTTGGGATGGGGTGTTTTTTTGTTTCCCATCCCGTAATCTGTAAAAATTTTTCAGACAGAAAGGGAAAACAGATGATCAAAATCACACTGAAAGACGGATCCGTCAAGGAGTACGACGGGAATGTCAGCTACCGGGATATAGCCCGGTCACTGGGGCTGGATGTCCACAGGGATGTGGTGGCAGCCAAGACAAAGGAAGGGGTTAAGGATCTCAGGGATGTGCCCGGGGGGGACTGCCGGGTGGAGTTTCTCACATTCCGGGAAGAGGACGGCAAGAGAGTCTTCTGGCACACCTCAAGCCACATTATGGCTCAGGCCATACTGAAGTTCATACCGGATGCCCTTCTCACCATAGGGCCCGCGATTGAAAACGGGTTTTACTACGACATAGACACCGATGCCGACATCGACGATGAGCTGATAGCCAAGATAGAGGCGGAGATGCTTGCCATTGCAAAGCGGGACAGCCCTGTGAAGAGATATGTACTCCCAAAGGAAGAAGCTCTGGCAAAGTTCGAGGGCAACCCATATAAGCAGGAACTCATAAACGACCTTCCCCGGGGGGAGGAGATCTCCTTCTACGAACAGGACGGATTTACCGACCTGTGCGCCGGCCCGCATCTTATGAGCCTTGGAGCAGTGGGAGCCGTCAAAATTATGAATGTGGCGGGAGCTTACTGGAGAGGAGACAGCAACAACAAGATGCTGAAGAGGATATACGGCATATCCTTCCCCACACAGAAGGAGCTGGAGGATTACCTCAACCTGCTTGAAGAGGCGAGAAAGCGCGACCACCGCCGCCTGGGCAGAGAACTGAAGATCTTCGCCATGAGCGACGAGGGTCCCGGATTCCCATTCTTCCTGCCCAACGGTATGATCATTTACAATGAACTTCTCAACTACTGGAGGGAACTCCACAAGAGAGAGGGATATGTGGAGATATCCACACCTATGATCCTCTCCCGCAAGCTGTGGGAGACCAGCGGCCACTGGGATCACTACAAGGACAACATGTACTTTACGAAGATAGACGGGGACGACTACGCGGTAAAGCCCATGAACTGCCCCGGCGGAATGCTCGTCTACAAAATGGAGCCCCATTCCTACCGCGACCTGCCTATGAGGGTGGGAGAGATAGGCCTTGTACATCGCCATGAGCTTTCAGGGGCCCTGAACGGACTTATGAGGGTCAGGTGCTTCCACCAGGACGATGCCCACATATTTATGACAGAAGATCAGATAAAGGACGAGATAAAGGGGGTCGCAAGACTTTTTGACGAAGTCTACAGCCTGTTCGGACTCCCTTACCATGCTGAGCTTTCCACAAGGCCCGAAAACTCCATGGGCACGGATGAGGAGTGGGAGATTGCCACAAATGCCCTGAAGGATGCCCTGGAGGACATGGGTCTGGACTACGTGATAAACGAGGGGGACGGCGCTTTCTACGGACCGAAAATCGACTTCCACCTGAAGGATGCCCTGGGAAGGACATGGCAGTGCGGCACAATACAGCTGGATATGCAGATGCCGGAGAGGTTTGACCTGGAGTACGTAGGGGCAGACGGGGAAAAACACCGCCCCGTGATGATCCACCGCGTGGCATTCGGATCAATAGAGCGCTTTATAGGAATTCTCATAGAGCACTTCGCAGGGGCGTTCCCCACATGGCTTGCCCCGGTGCAGGCAGTGGTTATTCCGGTCAGCGAGGCCCACAGCGAATACGCCCACAAGGTGGCCGAAAGGCTTGACAAGCAGGGAATAAGGGTCCAGGTGGACGACCGCAATGAAAAGATGGGCTACCGCATAAGGGAAAACGAACTCCAGAAAGTGCCGTATATGCTGATAGTCGGCGACAAAGAGATAGGTGACAACACTGTCTCTGTCCGCGACAGGAAGGACAAGCTCCAAGGGGCGATGGACTGCGGGAAGTTTATCGATTACGTGACAGAGGAGATAAAGGAGCGCAGACTCTGATATAAGGAAAATATTAAAAGGGGAGCCGACGGCTCCCCTTTTTTGCTTTGCAAAACAAAGAGGCCAATAACCGCAGCGGGATACAAAAACCGGAAGGTGATCTGCTTTCCGGGGGGCAATTTATTATGTTTAAAGTATTTATGTTCCGATTTTTGGGGAGTTAAGAGATGACAAAAATATTATATCTTCTCCCTCGGATTATAGGGACGGTTTCTTTAAATCCGCAGGCTTCCTGTGGCCCGGGTTTGAGGGGGCAAACATTGTAAGGGGCGGGCATTTAATATATAATATTGAGACAGCGACAAGGGGGGATTTTCTCAATGTGGTTTTTCTTCACAATATGCACTATATTGGCCTGGTCAGGCTCTGATCTGTTCAGCAAACTGGGCTCCCGGCCAAGCGATAAGACAAGTCATCTGAGAATGCTGATGGCAGTGGGGCTTGTAATGGGACTTCACGCCATATGGCAGGTGACCTTCGGTGGAGTAAAATACATATTTCACAGCTTTGTGGCATATCTTCCGGTTAGCGCCATGT
>CAZYZR010000018.1:0-1998 GCA_964651945.1 uncultured Oscillospiraceae bacterium
CTTATCCTGCAGTTCAGCTTGCTGTCACAGTCTATGGATATCTCGTTCTTCTCCACATTCCTGACTATGTTGCCCAGCAGCCTTGTGGGGAGCACTATCTCCCCCTCTTTTTCCACGCGGCAGGCTATTGTGGTCCTTATGCCCAGCTCGTAGTCGTACCCCGTCAAGGTCAGGCTGCCGTCCTTTGCCTGCATCAGTATGCCCTCCATACTCCGCACCGGGCTCTTTACCGCCGCGGCCCTGGATACGACGGCGATTGCCCGGTTCAGGGTGTCTTTCTCACAAAGTATTTTCATTATGTATTCCTTTCTATGTGTGTTATATCTATTCCGGGTTTTCCCGGTATATTTTCTTTTGACTTATCAACAAATTTATTTAAATCGCATACTTGTTTTTTACGGTTTTCAAAAATGAAAAAGCCCATAACATACTAAATATATTAGAAGTAATAGTAGTCCGGGCGGAAAATGTTTAAAACACCCGGTTTTTCCTTTTCGTCGGGGAATTTTTTCCAAATGCCGATGTTGAAGCGGTGTTGAAAAAATGTATGTTTCAACACCGCAAAAAGTGCGTTTTTGAAAATGTTGAAAAGTCGCTGTTGAATGTTGTAATCTCTGTTGAAAAGTCTACTCCTCGTTTACGGTCTTTATTATGTCCTCCACGGTGTCCCGGAAGAATACGTCGTTTTTCATTTTAGTCCGCACGCTGTTTATTGCGTATACCACCGTTGAGTGGTCCCTGTCCCCGAACTCCTTTCCTATGTCCTTCATAGTCAGTCCGCAGACGGTCTTTATTACGTACATGCACAGCTTCCTGGCGTCTGCCACCTCCTGCTTTTTCCCCTTGCCTCTGACATCGTCCGGAGTCACGTTGTAGAGGGTGCAGACCCTGTTGACTATTTTTTCCACCATAACCGGCACAGAGGAGTCCTCGCTGAGAATGTCCTTTATCGCCACTGCCGCGTTGGCCAGGTTCGGAGGCCTGTCCTCCAGCCTCTGGAAAGCGTCCAGCTTTTTGACCACCCCTTCCAGCTGCCTTATGTTGGAGGTCACTTTCGAGGCAATGAACTCAATTACATCGTCTTTTATGTGAAGTCCCATCATCTCGGACTTTCTCTTGATTATCGCGCACCTGGTCTCAAAGTCCGGGGGCTGTATGTCGGCGATAAGTCCCCACTCGAAGCGGTTTCTCAGTCGGTCCTCCAGGCTCTTTATCTCTTTGGGAGGCCTGTCCGAAACCAGAACTATCTGCTTTCCCGCCCCGTGAAGGGCGTTGAAGGTGTGGAAAAACTCCTCCTGGGTGCTCTCCTTTCCCGCTATGAACTGTATGTCGTCCACCAGCAGAACATCCGCCTTGCGGTATTTTGACTGAAATTCCCTGGTCTTGTTCTCTCTTATTGCGGTTATTATCTCGTTGGTGAAGGTCTCCCCGTCGACATAGACTATGTTGGCGGAGGGGTTGTTCTTGTTTATCTCCGCTTTTATCGCATTGAGAAGGTGGGTCTTTCCCAGTCCGCTCCGGCCCCAGATAAACAGGGGGTTATAGGCCACGGATGGGTTTTGCGCCACCGCCAAGGCCGCCCGGTGGGCAAACTTGTTGGAGGGGCCCACTATGAAAGTGTCGAATGTAAAGGCGTAGCTGTCCCCCCAGGTGCCGCTGGTCTTGACCGTCTCATCGGGCTTTACCTGTGCTTTTATCGCCAGGGAAAACCCCAGGGTTTTTTCAAAGGCCTCGGTGAGAAGGGGCACGAACCTGTCCTCTATTACCCCCCTGACCCAGTCGTTGGGGGCGTAGAGAACTGCAAAATTCCCCTCTATCCTGCCCAGTTCCACCGGTTCTATGAAAAGCTGATAGGATGCCGTGACCATTTTTTCCTTGCAGTACTCCTTGACTGCCACAAACACATCCCGGTAAGATTCTATTTCGTAAGATTCCATCAATACCTCCTGCGATAAATCTCCACATTATTATACCATAAAACCCACAGTAACTCAATAA
>CAZYZR010000018.1:2098-3600 GCA_964651945.1 uncultured Oscillospiraceae bacterium
AAACACAGATAACCTATTTTAACCGGCTCACCGGGGGGCAGGATACAGTCTGTGTTTCCGATACCCCAGGGCTGATGTTCCCCCGGGAGGGCGGGGAGATAATCGGATTTTCCGCCCTGGACCTGGACGGGGACGACAAAAACGAGGCAGTGCTTTTTGTAACCTCTTCCGGCGGATCGGAGGGGAATGTGATACTCTGGCGGGAAAAGGACGGGGTCTACGGGCAGGGCTTCTTTCCCGGGGAGATGACTGTTTTAAAGTCGGACGGCAGCTGGTACAGCGAAGACATATACGGGGTCAGCCTCTGTGTAAACAGGGTGGACCGCCTGTCAAAGGACGGGTGCGAGACCTACGAGGAGGCCGGGGCCTTCGGGGAGAATTTCCGGTATACCTACTTTGAGGTGGGCAGCAGAATTTCAGACCGGGAGAGTTTTGAAGAGGTCAGAGAGGATTTTTTCGGAAGGGAGGATGCCCGGATCTTTGAGTTTACCCAACGGCGGATAGAAAAAGCCTTTGGCTGATTTTATGATTTTTCTCTCGGCTGTTTTTCTGCTTATAAATTTGATTTTCTCATTTTTTTTCCTTTTTAACGGGGGTCTTGCAGAGACACAGATCCGAACTTTAATATTTTGCCCTCAATGCCTGGCCGCGAAGGAAAACAAGGGCGGATTTTTTTGGATGACATTGACGCCGTAAGTCACAGCTGTTCGGATTATTTATTTCAAAGCCGGGGCTTCGGCATAAAAAAATTACCATTGAATACTTTTTTTTTATGATAATATAAATACATATACTGAGGCTTTCCCCGGGCGAGGAATGCGGAAAGGAATACACATGAAAAAAGCTATTAAAATTATTTTGCCCTTTGCCCTGTGCCGGGCTTTGCTGGCGGGCTGCGGCTCCGAAAAGACAAAGATAACCCTGAGGGATGTGGTGGCGGGGGATGCCGCTTTTACCTATATCGGCTGCCCCGAGGGGGAGGCTTTCAGCGGCGAAAAAGGGGATATCACCCTGGATGAGGTCCGGGGGCTCATAAATCCGGACAACGACTCCCTCGGACCGTTCAGCTTCAACGTCCTGGACCTGGACGGGGACGAGGACAGCGATGTGGTGGTCAACGTCTACAGCGAAAGCGGCGAGGGCGGAAGACTGATCCTCTGGGAGGACGAATCCGGGGTCCTGGGGTATCTGATGAATATTGACCGGGTGGCGGATTTAAAGGCCGACGGCACATTTGAGGACACCACGGTGCAGCCCTCCGCCACTGAAATACGCCGCTTCGTATCCCTCTCCCGGGACGGAGTGGAGACCGAGACTTTTCTTAAAGCCAACTACGATTCCATAGGCGAAGTGACCTATACCGAGGTTGAGGGTGAAGAGGTTGACTTTGATACCTACAGCCGGGCGGCAAAAGAATTTGCGGCAGCTGAGTACCCCAAGGAGTACGATTTTTCCCTTGAGAGCATTGATGAGGCTTTCCCCGCAAAATAACCCGATTTTTC
>CAZYZR010000018.1:3700-6534 GCA_964651945.1 uncultured Oscillospiraceae bacterium
TCTTTGAAAATTTTCGCTGCAAAGCTGCGGGGAGACTTTGCCTGTAGCTGCTCCCGGGTGCGGGGTCAAGCCGTCAGAGTCTGATTTTTCAAAGGGTTGCCGGATTTTTCGGCCTGTTTTCGGAGAGATGAATTTTCCGGTTTTGCCCCGGATTTTTAAGGGAACAGGGGTAAATTATCGCTTTTTCTGGTAAAAAAGAATATTTTGGTAATATTTTTTGCCTCCGGGTGGGTGCCGGGGGCATTTTTTCCTTGACAAAACAATTCACTTTATTATATACTTTTTTATCACGGGGTCAGAATCCCCATAAAAAAGACGGCAGCGGCATTTGCCGTTTGCATATATAAAGCCAAACACAGGAGGAGAAAATGAAGAGAACTTTCCAGCCAAAGAAGCGTCACAGATCGAAAGTCCACGGCTTCCGCAGGAGAATGTCCACAAGAAACGGCAGAAAAGTCCTGTCTGCCAGAAGGCGCAAGGGCAGAGCCAGCATAGCCGCATAATTTCTCTTTTAAAATCTGTGAGACAGCAAATTTTACAAGACCACCCGCAAAAGTGGTCTTTATTTCTATACAGCTGTCAAAGAAAAGAAGAGAGGTTTCCGGCAGTATGAAATTCAGGGCATTGAACCAGAACAGCCTCTTTCTAAGGGGCTATAAAAAGGGACAGTGCTTCGTGGGTCCCCTGGTAGTGATCTACGTTACGAAAAACAGAGTGGGATATCTCAGAGTCGGGATCACCAGCGGCAAGAAAATAGGCACCGCCGTGGTGAGAAACCGCCGGAGAAGGGTGATAAGGGAGGCGTTGCGCGCCGCCCGGCCCCGCCAAAGCAGCGGTTACGACCTGATATTTGTGGCCAGGGGAAGGACCCGGAAGGCAAAGAGCCGGGACTTGGTCCCCTTTATAAGAAATTCACTGGAAAAGGCAGGCGTGGCCCTTGATTAAGAAAATTTTTATCCTGCCGATAAAATTTTACCAGAAGTTCATATCCCCTCTTCTGGGGAACAACTGCAGATTCTACCCCACCTGCAGCAATTACATGATCCAGGCCATTGAGGTCCACGGAGTTGTGAAGGGTCTGTGGCTGGGGATAAAGAGGATACTGCGCTGTAACCCCTGGAGCGCGGGAGGGTACGACCCTGTCCCGCCGAAAAAGAGCAAGGGCAGCACCGCGCAATTTTGAAAATTTGTATTAAATGCCTTTGAGGGTTTTAAGCCCAAAAAGAAGGAAAACCCCCGGTGGGCTGCGCGGGAAAATGCAATAAAGAGGGGCCTTTTGGCCCCGGGAGGAAGAATGAGTTCAATACTATCGATTATCTCAGTGCCGCTGGGATGGGTGATGAGGCAGATATACGGGCTTGTGGGCAACTACGGGGTTACCATTATTCTCTTTACCCTCTTCACCAAGATTTTGCTGCTTCCCTTGGCGGTAAAGCAGAAGAAATCAATGATCAGGATGTCGGCTTTCCAGCCCGAAATAATGAACATCCAGAAAAAATACGCCAACGATCCCCAGAAGCAGCAGGAGGAGCTTTCCAGGCTTCAGCAGGAACACGGGTTCTCCATGACCAGCGGCTGCCTGCCCCTGGTGCTGCAGATGCCTATACTCTTCGGGCTTATCGACGTAATATACAAGCCCCTGAGGTACATAATAAACATACCCGCAGACGTGATAACCACCCTGGAGGGGACGGCAGAGGGAATAGTGGGTTCCCTCTCGGTATACAGCCCCCAGTCCTCCATAATAGCCGCGATACAGCAGCGGCCACGGGCTTTCGCAAACCTTTTGGACCGGGATGTAATAACAAAGATACAGAACTTCAACATGGTGTTCCTGGGCCTGGACCTGACCTCCACCCCGTCACTTAGGAATTTCAACATACTTCTTATAGTGCCGGTTCTGTCGGCGGGCCTTATGTGGCTTCAGATGATAGTCACCCAGAAGCTCAATGGGCAGAAGCTGGAGGGGGCCGCAAAGATAACCCCCCTGTTGTCCGTGGCTATGTTCGCCTACTTCTCCTTCGTGATGCCGGTGGGCGTGTCCCTCTACTGGATATTCTCCAGCGTATTCGGCATCCTCCAGGAGCTGGTTCTCAGGATATTCTTTGACCCGGAGAAGGAAAAGCAGAAGATTGCGGACGAGATCGCCGAGGCAAGGAAGGCCAGGAAGGAAAAGGAGAAGGCCCGCCCCGCCCGCGCGGCAAAGGCCATAAAGGAAGACAGATACAAGGAAGAGGAGTACGAGCCCGAGGTGGCGGACGATGTGAAGAAGCGTCTCGAGAAAGCCAGGGCTCTTGACAAGGAGAGGTACGGAGAATGAGTGAACTGATTAAGACCGCCCCCACAGTGGAAGAGGCCGTGAGACTGGCCGTAGAAGAGATGGGAGTGGACAGGGACCGGGTGAGCTTTGAGATACTGGAGGAGCCCGGCGGACATTTTTTCTTTAAAAAGCCGGCGAAAGTGAGGGTATACACCCTGGACGAGGCCGGAGTGGACGACCTGGATTTCAAAGACATACTCCGGGATTTCGGGGAGGAGAAGAGCCAGAAGCCCGCCCAAAAGAAAGAAAAGGCCGCCCCGGCCCCCGCAGAGGAGAAAAAGGCGGAGGAAAAGTCCCGGGAGAAAGGCCCCGAGAGAGCCCCACAGCCCGAAAACAGGCGGGAGAAAAAGGAATCCCCGGAAAAAGCCCCGGCGGAAAAGAGCGGCGAAAGAAAAAAGCCGCAGGGTGAAAACAGGCGCGGCTACTCCGGGGTCCGGAATTCGAAAGCCGAAAACATCCCCCGGTATGTGCCCGCAAACGAGGAGGTAGCCACCGGGGAAAAGGTGGACGCGGC
>CAZYZR010000018.1:6634-13917 GCA_964651945.1 uncultured Oscillospiraceae bacterium
CCCTGATGATCTGATTGGGAAACCAAGAGGTTATCGGCATTTTTCCCTTGAATTGAAAATTAATGGGGAGGCCTGGGGGGTGTTTTTCCCCGCTTTCTCTCCTATTCGATTTTAAGCCCGGCACAGGGCAGGCGGTTTGATTTTTATCCCTGTCCCCCTCGTAGAGATGAAATTAGGTTAAAAACGGTAAAATTACACTCTCAAAGTACAATTGTTTTTGTGTAAAGTACATATTGATATGTTTTTAAACCGGTAGTATAATATACATATAACAGGGCGGCCAACCGCCCCCGTAATCAAGGAGAGAGCTTATGGACAAAGAATTGCTCAAAAAGAAAGTTTGCGACGAAATCGACGCAAACAGGGAAAAGATCTGCGCTATAGGCAGAGATATTTACAAACACCCCCAGCTGGGCTACAAGGAGACTTTTGCCACCGATATGGTGCAGAAGACTTTGGACGAGCTGGGATTGGAGTACGAGAAGGGCCTGGGAATCACAGGCGTAAAGGCCAAGCTTTTAAAGGACGCCAAGGGGCCCAATGTGGCCATTATGGGCGAGCTTGACGCCGTGGTCTGCCCCGATCACCCGGACGCAGACAAAGAGACCGGCGCTGCCCACTGCTGCGGGCACTTCGGACAGATCACCGGAATGCTGGGAGCTGCCATAGGGCTGTCCGCTGTCAAGGATGAGCTGGAGGGCGGCAATGTGACCTTCCTCGCAGTCCCCGCAGAGGAGTGCGTGGAGCTGGAGTACAGGGAAAACCTTATCAAAGAGGGAAAGATCAAGTACCTGGGCGGAAAACAGGAGCTGATTCACATCGGCGCCTTTGACGACATTGACATTGCCCTTATGATTCACGGCAACAACACCGAGAATCAGTTTATGACCGGGGCAAGGAGCGTGGGATTCCTGGCAAAGACAGTGAAATTCATAGGCAAGGAGGCCCATGCAGGCGGATCCCCCTGGCTGGGAGTAAACGCCCTCAACGCGGCTGCCCTGGCTCTGATGGCAATCAACTCCATAAGAGAGACCCTTCAGGACAAGGACTGCATCAGGATTCACCCGATAATCACCAAGGGCGGCACACTCGTGAACATAGTGCCCAACGACGTAAGGATGGAGATGTACGTCCGCGGAGCCACAATAGAGGCAATCAAAGACGCCAATATGAAGGTCAACCGCGCAATAAAGGGTGCTGCCTACGCCATAGGCGCACAGGTGGAGATCTCCGATATGCCCGGATACCTTCCCGTTGAGGACAACAAGGACGTGGGCAAGGTCTTCGGCGAAAACGCCAAGGAGCTGTACCCCGATTACGAGATAATCAGCGTGGACGAGATAGGCGGCGGGTCCTCCGACGTGGGTGACGTGCAGACGATTATCCCCTGCGTGCAGGGCGGACTGGGCGGCTTCACCGGCGGATTCCACACCAAGGACTTCCGCCTGGCAGATGAGGAGAAGGCATTCATTATGCCCGCAAAGATCATGGCCTGCACCGCCATTGACCTTCTGGACGACGATGCCAAGCTGGCAAAAGAGGCCATAGCCAACTTTGACAGCCCCTACAACTCAAAGAACTACGACGCCATCTGGGACGATATAATGAAGGGCTGATCCCCTTGTCCCATATGACACGGCAAAGGCCCGGAAATTTCCGGGCCTTTGTTTTATTGTCAGACAATCTCAGAGCAGGAGAATTCAGGCTCTTTGCTGTTTTTCGGGCTGCACTCTTTCGCAGTTGAGAGTCTTATTTTCCATAAAACTGAATAAAAAGATAAAAAATCGCCGAAAAATTCGGGCAGCGGCTCATTTGCCGGGGCTTTAAATTGCGGGAAAACGAGAGGATTCTTTGGGTAAAATAGCCTGCACGAATATCTCAGATGTTGTTGTAAAAGGGCAAACAATTTGACAGCGTTAAATCAGATAAGGCGTACTCAGATACCTAAGGCTTTGAGGCAACGGGTAAATTTTTTAGTTTAACCCGCACGGATGCCCCCGGATATGAGAGGGCAAATCTTTTGCACTTCTCTGAAAAAACCGCGTCAAAACAGGGACAAACAGCACTTTGTTTTCCCGTGAACTCCGCCTGATATCGGCGGTATATGTTTTAAAGCCGGGACATGTTTTCATAATCATCCCGGAAAAGGCAAACTTCCGGGTTTGCGGAGGGGCGGTGGGCGGGGCCTGCGGAATTTCAAAATTGCCCGCCTTCCGAGGGCCCTCATATTTCCCGGAAGAAAATTTTGTGCGGGAAATCGCACAAAAGTTTGAAGTTTTTTCCGCAAACCGGCGAAGGTGGGCAATTTTGCACTGCCCCCCGGGGCAAAAGCGCAGGGACTGAAAGCCGGGCCCCGCCTGTCCCCGGCCGCGCCGGGGGCCTGCCCGCAGGGCAGTCCGCCGCCCCTGCAGCACCCCCCGCATTTTGCCGAAGAGGCATATTTGTAAAAGCCTCCGCCACAACCGGATTTTATCGGTTCAGTTTGTGTTATTCCTGCATTTATTAGAGCAGAAATTTTTATAATGCGGTTATCCTGCGAAGAGGAGAAGTGTCGGTTTTGTTTATCCATCAGGGAGAATGATTTATTCCGCTTTGGTCTCTGACTCCTTCGTCTGTTCTCTTCCCGCCAGAATCTTCAGATTTCTTTTTATCACCCGGGGGCCTTTGAAGCCGAAGGCCCTTTGTGCGCACAGCTCTTCCGCGTTTTCTTCCGTTACTGTGTTTACTATATCCCGGGAAAACAGGTTTCCGCCGTCGGGGACGTTTTTGTTCAGAGGGCAGACTCTCTGGCATATGTCGCAGCCGAAGGCGCTGCCGGCCTTTTTGAGTATCTCTTTTTCCTCCATTGTAAGTTCCCCTTTTTTCTGGGATATGTAGCTGGCGCACCTGGCCTTGTCCAATTCCCCCCCGGACAGGGCTCCTCCGGGGCAGGCCCTTTCGCACCGGCCGCAACCGGGGCAGAGGGAATTTCCCCCTTTCGGCAATGTGGGACAGGGGAGAGTTGTGAGAATCTCACCTATAAAGACAAAGCTTCCGCACTCCGGGTTTATGAGAAGGCCGTTTTTCCCCCTGACCCCAAGGCCCGCCTTTACAGCCATATCCACCTCTGCTACCGGGGAGGCGTCAGTGAAGGGGACAAACTCCTCTCCGGGGTATTTTTCCCTCATTTGCCCGCAGAGGGAAGAGAGAACCTCTCCCAGGACCCTGTGGTAGTCGGGGACGGCGCAGTAACAGCTGACATTCCCCCCGAAAGTCCGGCTGCTATAGTAGGGGAAAATCATTGCGGCCCGGCTGCGGCACCCTGCGGGGATCCTCCTGCGGGATCGGGTGTCCAGGAGTTTTAATTGGCCGAAGGGCACAAAACCAAAGTATTTTACCCCTGAATTTTTTAAAATCTCTTCCAAGGTGACCTCCCATAAATTTTAGCGCAAGTCCCGCGGTGCGCCCCGCGGCACTTTGCCGCACAGAATAACTCACTGTACATTATGTAATAACCGCCGGGTTTTTTCCACCCCGCTGTTTTGCTCAAAGCACATTTTCCGCGGAAAATAAAGAAACAGGGAGGAAAGTTATCAACAAAGTTCTTAACACGGTGTTGAAAACTGTACAGATAGTTATTTTATCTTTACTTTTTGCGCTCTGTAATGCAGGGGGCGGGGGCTCCCCGCAAAAAGGGCACAGGCTCGCTGCTGCGTCCAAAAGAGCCCCGGCAAAGGGGATAGTCCCGGGTGTGGGAGTATCCCGGCGTTCTCTGAAGGCGGGAAGATCCCCTTTGCCGGGGCTTTTCTTGTCCAGTCCCCGGGATTGTCCCCGCCCCCGCCCGGCTGCCCCGGCAAAGCCGGGGCTCTGCCCTCCGGGCAGTCCGCCGCCCTCATGTGCAAAATCAAAATATATCTTTAAAAAATGCCCCATCAAGGCAAAATTTTTCGCAAAAGCAGATAGCCGCCCTTTTAACCGGCAACAGAGGGCAAAATCTGCCATTGGGGAAAATCAAAGTTTAATCCACACTTTAAGTGATTTTACAAACGTCAAAATTGTCTTTTTGCGACAGCCTCGTGCTTTTAATTTAAAATGCTCCCGGCTGGGCACGGCCGCACATTCTTTAATAACTTTAAATTTTTTAATAAACACCGGTGGAATTCCGGCAAATTTGAAACCGATTCTTTTTATAAGTTGCCTAGCTGCGACAGCAAGTCCGGGAAGTATTTTCAAAGAGGCCCCTCACCCGGGTCTTGTAAAAATTCCGGCAAAACAAAAGCCGGCCTTTTCAGCCGGCGTGTTTTCCGGGTTCACCGGGTCTGTGGAGCTTGTGATGCGATTCGAACGCACGACCTGCTCATTACGAGTGAGCTGCTCTACCAGCTGAGCCACACAAGCGCTTGTACACTTTATTTTACACTATCTCCGCCCCTTTTGCAATACCGCAAAATTTCCTCTTTCAGGGCCTTAACTCGCTGGATTTCCGCTTTTTTGGAATTTCCTCCTCTGAAATAAAAGTGAGGGGACAAATTGTCAGTTTCGAAATCCCGTCTGCCTCCTTTGAAACAAGAGGGAGGGCAAAATGCGGGCAGTTTTAAAAATTTACAATTTGTCTATATCTTGACAGGGGGGTAAAATTGATTTAATGGATTTTCGCTGTTATAATATACCTTGGAAAGAGGCGGTTTTATGAAAAAGGCTCTGGTGGGCTACACCGGTTTTGTGGGGAGCAACCTGTGCCGGCAGACCCGTTTTGACGGCCTGTACAATTCGAAGAACATAGAAAAGGCATACGGCACCCGCCCCGACCTGCTGTATTACGCAGGGATTCCCCGGCAGAAATTCATAGCCGACAGGGACCCCCGGCGGGACCTTAAAGTAATTGAAAACGCCGCCCGAAACATAGAGAAAATACGCCCGGGTAAACTGGTGCTGATTTCCACCGTGGATGTCTACGGCAACCACAGGGGCCTTACGGAGGAGGACGGAGTCCCCCGGCGGGAAAAGCCCGGATACGGTGCCAACCGCAGGAAATTGGAGATTATGGCCCAAAGCGTCCGGGACTGCCTTGTGGTGAGGCTCCCCGGCTTATACGGTAAAAACCTGAAGAAGAACTTCATATACGACTACATAAATTTTATACCCTCCCTCCTGTCTAAAGAAAAACTCCGGGAGCTGGGGGCAAAGGAGCCGGAACTGCTGACCCTCTACACCCAGCGGGACAACGGGTATTTTTGCCCCGCCGAAGGGGCAGACAGGGAAAATCTGAGAAAGATTTTCAAAAGAGTCGGATTTTCCGCCCTGAATTTCACTGACAGCAGGTCCGTGTACCAGTATTACGGCCTTTCCCGCCTGTCCCGGGACATAGATATCGCCCTGGGCCGGGGACTTTCGGAGGTAAACCTCATGACCCGGCCGGTGGAGACCGGGTACCTGTACAGGTACCTCACCGGGGAGGATTTCGTAAACCACATACTCAACACCCCCCTTCATTACGACATAAGGACCTGCCACGCCCGGCTTTTCGGGGGAAAGGACGGGTATATATGCGACAGCCGGCGGGTTTGCCGGGATATAAAAGAGTTCGTGGAGCACAGTGGGGAGGAGTCAAAGTGAAAGTTTCCGTTTCGGACATAGCCTGGAAGCCGGAGGAGGACGGGGAAATGTACCGCTTCCTTTCGGAAAACGGAGCCGACGGGGTGGAGATTGCCCCCACGAGGATTTTCCATAATCCCTATGACAACCTGGTACGGGCTTCCCTTTACGCCGACATGCTCAAAAACCGCTACGGGCTGAAAGTCAGCAGCATGCAGAGCATCTGGAGGGGAGTGGAGCGGAACATCTTCGGATCCCGGTCCGACAGGGAGTATCTTCTGGCCTACACGGGGAAAGCGGTGAAGTTCGCCGGGGCTATGGGGATAAAGAATATGGTATTCGGCTGCCCTTCCAACAGGAAGGTACCCCGGGGAATGGAGCGGGAGGAGGCAGCTGAGATTGCCGCGGGATTTTTTGCGCAGGCACGGGACATGGCCCGGCGGGAGGGCACTGTCATAGCCCTGGAGCCGAACCCGGTTATCTACGGCACCAATTTTCTCAACACCGGCCTGGAGACATTTCTGTTTGTTCGGCAGAACCGGCGCCCGGGGCTGGGGGTAAACCTGGACACCGGGGCGCTTATCTACAACGGGGAAGACCTTTCCATAGTCAGAAAGTACAGAAAATACATAAATCACATCCACATTTCCGCCCCCGGGCTGGAGCCCGTGGAGGACCTTCCCTTTTACGGGGATCTGCGGTGGATTCTCAGGGACATAAAGTACGATGGGTGGGTATCCGTCGAAATGTCCCAAAAGCGGGGGAAGGAAAAGGCTAAAGAGGCGTTTTTGTACGCCGGGAGGTTGTTCGGTGGAATACAGGAACATTGAGGGCGTTCCGGACTTTCTCAGCTATGAATACCGGCCCAGGAGCCGGGACTACTGCCTTCTGATACCCATCATCAACGAAAAAGAGAACATAAGGCTGGAACTGGTCCGCGCCAGGATAAACAAAGTCCACACCGTCTGCGACATAGTTATCTGCGACGGGGGGTCTACCGACGGCTCTACCGACCCGGATATTTTAAAGGCCGTGGGGGTAAACACCCTGCTTGTGAAAGTTGGCCCCGGGCAGCAGGGGGCTCAGCTGAGGATGGGGTTTTACTGGGCCCTGCATAGGGGCTACAGGGGAATGATAACCATAGACGGCAACAACAAGGACAGCATAGAGGACGTGCCCAGGTTTATAGAAAAACTGGAGGATGGCTACGACTACGTCCGGGGCTCCAGGTTCATAAAAGGAGGGCAGGCGATAAACACTCCCCTGTCGAGACACCTGGCGGTCAAATTTGTCCACTCCCCCATAATATCCCTGACTGCGGGGGAAAAATTCACCGACACCACCAACAACTTCAGGGGATATTCCGCAAAATACCTTACCCACCCCGGCACCCAACCCTTCAGGGATGTGTTCAGAGGTTATGAGCTGATTGCCTACCTGTCGGTCAGGGCCTCCCAGCTGGGGCTGCGCACCTGCGAGGTACCAGTCACCAGGGCATACCCCAACGAGGGGAAAACCCCTACGAAGATAAGCCCCATAGCCGGCAACGCCAGGCTTCTCGGGATACTCGCGGCCAATGCCGCAGGCAGGTATAAGCCCCGGGAGTACAGAAAGAAAAGAACCCGAAAAAAATGACGTCCCGCGGGGTGTTGCCCGGAGGAAAGTTTCCGCTTTCCTCTCTGAGATTTTTTGCGGGGACATTCTTGCGA
>CAZYZR010000018.1:14017-16837 GCA_964651945.1 uncultured Oscillospiraceae bacterium
GACGGCTTAGCCGCCGTTTTCTATCACGCCCTGGCATAAAGGCTCATTTATTTTCTGGCGTCTGACCCGCTTTTTGCCGTTTGCCCCAATCCCGCTTCGGGCCCTGTTGTAATGGGCCCTTTTTTGTTGTATAATCTTATAATGCACTGCCCCCGGCAGCGGGCGAAGTGAGCTTTTAAACTTGCGCCCTCGCGAAAAATTCCCTTTGAAATGTTCGCGGGGGTCTGCGGATATAGACCTGCCGGGGTAAATTTAAACGTAAACACACGAATTTTGAGCATATGGGCAAGGAAAGATACGACAGGATTATCATAGGCGCCGGGCTTTACGGGCTCTACAGCGCGGTGTACTGCGGCAGAAAAGGGGAAAAGGTGCTGGTTCTGGAGAGGGACAGCGCCCCGTTTTCCCGCGCCACATACATAAACCAGGCCAGGGTCCACATGGGGTATCACTACCCCAGGAGCCTGTCCACGGCGACTAGGAGCAGGGAGTACTTCGACAGGTTCTGCGCCGATTTCCCCCGGAGCATAAAGACGGATTTCACCCAGATTTACGCCATGGGGCGGAATTTCTCCTGGACCGACCGGGAAGCCTTCAAAAAATTCTGCCGGGATGCGGATATTCCCTGCCGTCCGGTCTCCACCCGGGAGTATTTTAAAGACGGGCTTTGCGACGGGGCTTTTGTGACAAAGGAGTACACTTATGACCGGGGGATCCTCAGGGACATTCTGATGAAGGAGATATCCTCTCTGCCGGGTGTAAGACTTTTGTGCGACAACAAGGTCACCGGGATTGACAGGGACACATCGGAGTATTCCGTCTCTGTGCGGAGCGGGGGGAGTTACTCCGCCCCCTTTGTGCTGAACGCCACCTACGCCGCCGTCAACGGTATAAACCGGCTGGCGGGCTTTGAGCCATTCCCCATAAAATACGAGCTGTGTGAGATAATCCTCTGCCGGGCCGGGAAAAACCTCAGAAATGTGGGGATAACGGTTATGGACGGCCCGTTTTTCTCCATTATGCCCTTCGGAAAAACCGGGTACCACTCACTCACCAGCGTCACCTTCACCCCCCACGTCACCTGCTACGGGTCCCTTCCGGAGTTCGGATGCCAGGAGGGGATCGAAAGCTTTTGCACCCCGGGAAGCCTGGGCAACTGCGATAATTGCCCCCACAGGCGGAAAAGCGCCTGGGAGTATATGCAGAAGCTTGCCGGAAAATACCTGAGGGACGAGTACGAATTTAAATACTGCAAATCCCTCTTTTCAATGAAGCCCATACTGAAACTCAGCGAAATAGACGACAGCCGCCCCACCATGGTGAGGATAATGAGCAAGGACCCCACCTTTGTCAGCGTTCTGTCGGGGAAGATAAACACTGTGTACGACCTGGAGGAGGTGCTTGACGGTGAATACTGACAGGGAGAAGAATTTTGTCTCTGCCGTGGTGTACCTGCGAAACGACCGGGGCAGGGTAGGTGAATTTTTGTCCGTCCTCTGCGGCGTGCTGGAGGAGCATTTCGAAAAATACGAGATAATCTGCGTTAACGACTGCTGCGAAGACGACACCGCCCGCAGGATAGAGGACTTCTGCCGGGAGAGGCATCCGGACAGCCTCACCGTTGTCACCACCGGGTTTTTCCAGGGGGTGGAAAAGTCCATGACCGCAGGTGTGGACATGGCCATCGGGGACTATGTCTTCGAGTTTGACAGCCCCAACCGGGATTTCCCCCCGGGGCTTGTAATGCAGGTATACGAAAAAAGTCTGTCCGGCTACGACATCGTCTTCGCAGTGCCCACAGAGGGAAGCAGATTTTTCTCCAGGGCATTTTACCGCCTTTTCAACCGATACTCCGATATGGAGTACGAGATAAAGACCCACCGCTTTTCGGTGATAAGCAGGAGGGGAATTAACAGGGTCAGGTCCATAGGCTCCAGGACTGTGTACAGAAAGGCCATATACGCCTCCTGCGGTCTGCCTGTGGCGGAGATATCCTATACCCCGCTGTCGGGCCGCGGGCCCAACACCCAGAAATCTCTGCAGTGGGATCTGGCTTTGAACAGCCTGATTCTCTTTACCGACATAGCCTACAGGATAAGCCTGGGGCTCTCCCTGCTGATGGCCCTTGTGCTTATGGGCAGCGGGATATACACCCTGTGGGTGTTCCTGTCCTCCGCCCCTGTGGCAGGCTGGACCACCACCATGCGGGTGCTGTCCTTGGGTTTCTTCGGTCTCTTTGTCCTCTTCGCCATAACTATGAAGTATCTCTCCCTCATTCTGAAGCTGGTCTTCCAGCGCAGGGAGTACTTAATCAGCAGGGTGGACAAGATAGTAAAATGACCCGTCCCCCGGTCTCCGGGGGATTTTTATGATACAATTTGTATATTTTATAATATAATTTACTTATAGTAATAAGTATAGGCAAAACCTGGTGGATATTTTGAAGGAAAAACTGTCCCGGCTCTCAAAAAAGGACATATCGGCAAAAATTTTTGTCCTGTCTGCCCTGCTGCTCAGCGCCGCAAGGCTGCTTTTGGCGGCAAATCAGATGGTTTACATAATTCCCGGCTCCGCCCCGATAGACGACGACCTTTTTTTTAACAGGGCAGTCAGCATAGTCCGGGGGGATTGGCTGGGGGAGTACGGGCCCATGACCCTGACGAAGAGGCCCTTTTTTGCCATATGGCTGGCTTTTCTGCACATTCTGGGGATACCGTATTTGGTGGGGAACTGCCTCCTCTGGATTTTGCGGGGTGCATTGGCGGTTCTGGCTTTCCGGCCGGTGTGCCGCAGGTGGATTTGCAGGCTGTTTTTGTTCGG
>CAZYZR010000019.1:0-5632 GCA_964651945.1 uncultured Oscillospiraceae bacterium
CTGAGAGGGCTTGAGGACATACTGTACGACCAGTCCATGGCCCAGGTGCGGGTCTCAGATGAATATGACGAAAAAGAAAAACAGGGGATAGAAGACGCCTTTAAAGAGGGAGCACAGCAGGTGAAAGACCTTAAAAGCGCCGATGAAGATCCGGTGCTCGGAATGCCCGCCTGCTACTGGCTGAGTCTACGTGACTTACAGCCAGAGGCTATTCTGAAAGAAAAGCTTAGTATTCCGATCCTCGCCCTGCAAGGTGAAAGTGACATACAGGTTTACTACGACAAAGACTTTCTTCCTATGAAAAAAGCTCTTTCTGGCAGGGACAATATCACTTTCAAAAGTTACCCCGGTTTGAATCATTTGTTTATGCCCCGGAGCGACAGTGGCAGTTCCGGTTATTTTACTCCATCGGAGGTATCCGAAGAGGTAACAAATGATATTGCCGCTTTCATCCTTGACAATTTCACCTGACCTCTTAATTCATTTTTTAAAATATCTCTGTACGGCGTCGCAAAATTTAATATTGCTTAAAAAATAACCCAGTACCGAACAGAGCATCTGGCTGGTTTATAGTTTTTGTTTTTTTCAGTACAAAGATATTTCATTCAAACAAGCAAAAAGGCGTTTTCCTTTATGCAGGAAACGCCTTTTGTTCTATATTAATTCTTAATTTTTAATTTTTTATATATCAGGTATCAGAATTTCGCAGTTCCCGCAAACCACTCATCGGGAATTATCCGGTTTACATATCCTGCACAGCAGAGCCGCACATATGCGTTTATAAATCCTCCTCCCACAAGCCCAATAATTCCACTCAGGAAAGCAAGAAGAATCGCCAGCAACATCACAACAAGGATAACCGGCAGTGCGCTGAAAATAGTGCCTATCATAAAACCGAAATACTCCCAGAACCTGCTTCTTATATATTCGAAAGCGGCCTTGAAATAATACCGAGTCGGATATCCCGGATTTACCGCAAAGAGATACCATACAACCGAAAGTCCAAAATTCACAATTGCTTCTACTATAATCGTCAGAGGAATTGTGATTATCAGCAGTAAGGGGAGAAACCGCGCCAGCAAGTTGATTAAGAAAAGTACTACGGCAACGGCTACATCCAGGAAAAAATAGCACACCATGACTCCGAAGAAAGTAGACAGTTTGTCACCTAGTGAAAATACAAATAAAATATCTTGTGCCTCAGGTTTTCCTCTATTGTATGCCCTCATATAAAACCGGGCAACACAGGCGTTTACCGCACTTGAAAGGACGAGTGAAAGAAGTGTCATAAAAAATCCCGGAGTACCGAACCCCAGCAACCACCCTTCATTGCCGGGATGTGGTCTTTCCGTAAGCAGGCTTGGCCGGCCCGCTGCCATGCCGACTAAAAGAAATAGCAATGGGCTTCCATATATAATCTGCCTGCACCTGGCTCTTATCTGTTTGTTCATTTGTGTTCCTCCCTAAATTTATTTATTATTAAATAAATGAACTCGCACAGCCTGTTAAAAAAATATCTCTCTGATTAATTGGCTTTAAGATTCGGTGCAGTTTTACACTAAACGAATCTGCCACGATCGCTTGCATATATTTTATTTTGATATCGGAGATATTTAAATTTCGGTGTTCTCATTTTCATCCGGATTTGTCCGGATCTCTGTTTCATCATCCCACATTTCAGCTTCATTTGCACTGCTATCGCCAGCACTTGCGTTTGCTTCCTTCTTCGATATCTGTCCGGGAATATTGTCGTCTTTCTCCTGCCGGTCTGTTGGCCGAAACCTATCCACTTCCTCAAACATTGCGTTGCCGTCTCCCTTTGGCCCCTGATACCGACTGTTTGAAAACAATCCTTTCTTTTCCGCCGGTGCTATTCCGGACCAACCCACAAGTTCCCCCTTAGGCCAGGAATCCTTTGGAATGATGGAGTAAGCATACCCTACAACTGCCATTTCAATATAGGGGTCAAACAGAGCATCCAATGCTTTGTTAAGGAAGGATGAAACAGCGGCAGAAAACAATGAGACAATAAAAGTGACAATGGATATGCCTATTGTTATAAAGAAAACTGTACCGAATGAGAACCCCAAATACCCCCACAAATCTCCCGAAATATATTTAACTGACCGCTTTATGTATTCAAATGGTTTTCTGCCGGGGTCAAGAATAAAGAGATACCAGATAAGGGAAATATATACCAACAATATAAGAGGAAGAAATATCAGCAAAATTCCCAGGAACGGTATGTTGGCAAATGCAACACTCAAAAGCAGGGCTGCATTGTCCAAAATTCCGGTTATCACTGCCAGCATCAAAAAAGTTCCGGGATGCCTTGCCATAGACTGAACAGTATCAGATATACTTTTTACATCAGGAACCTGGCTCATAAAGGTGTTTAGGTAAAATCCCAAACTCAAGCAGCCTAAAAAAGCCTGCAGTATACCGGTGACAAGGGCAATCAGAATGTTAACTATGGTGATGGAATCGCCGATCATTACAATCTCAGCCAAATTTCCGCTTTTAAAAATGGCGGTTATTCCGTTTGTAAGGGTAGAGATAATCACAGAGAAAATCAATAAAATGGCGAAATTTTTGCCGGAGCTTATGTATATGTCCTTGCTTCTTTTTCTTATTGCCGAGTTCATATTATACCCCCGCAGTTTAATCTTTTTGAGTATCTCTGAATTTAATTATATAATATTTTCACATTTTTTCAAGATACCGGAAAATTAAAATATATTGCTCCAGTCAGCTGCTTTTCTATTTGATATACTTTGGATACATTTGTCCGCTTGTCCTATTGTCCGGCAAAAAATGATATTGATAAAAGGTACCGATTTATAGTAAAATAATATTTATGAAAATTTGTATATTTGACGAATCTGCATCGGCCAGATGAGGGATTATAAAATTTCCGGGAGTATTGTTGTATACAATAAGCCCCAGGATGCCCGAAAGACGGTGGAAAGTGTTCTTGACAACACAGGTGAGGACTTTACCCTTTATGTAATTGACAATACCGAAGACGGGCATATCAACAGGGATTTGGCAAAGGATTACTCTGCCAGTTATATCTATTCTCACGGAAACATAGGATTTGGAAAAGCACACAATTCAGTCCTTGACAAACTCGATTCAAAGTATCATATGGTTATAAATCCGGATATACTCATAAATTCTGACACAGTTGACAATCTCTGCCGGTTTATGGATTCTCATCCGGAGGTTGCCATAGCCTGTCCCAAAGTTCTGAATCCCGACGGAACGGTTCAGCTTATAGCAAAACGCAGGCCCGGCCTTTTGTCCCTTGTTTCAAGAAGAGTGCATCTTCCGTTTTTAAAGAAAATAGAGAGAGACTACCTTATGGCTGACTGTGACCCGGACGTCCGGTTCCCTGTGGAGTTCTGCACTGGCTGTTTTTTTATAATAAGGACGGAAGTTTTCAGAAAAATAGGCGGTTTTGACGAGGATTATTTTCTGTATTTTGAAGATGCCGACATAACTATGAAGGCCAGAAAAGAAGGACTTGCCTACTATGCCCCCTGCGCCCGGGTAGTGCATTTTTGGCACAGGGAGACCGCTCACGACAAAAAACAATTTATGATACAGCTTAAATCTATGTTTATCTACTTTAAAAAATGGGGATTCAGGCTGAGATAGGAGTGAATATGAAAGGGATTATACTTGCCGGCGGGCGGGGGACCAGGCTGTATCCTCTGACGACCGTTACCTCAAAGCAGCTTCTCCCTGTCTATGACAAGCCTATGATTTATTATCCTCTTTCTACCCTCATGCTCGCAGGCATAAGGGATATACTTATAATTTCAACCCCCACTGACACCCCAAGATTCCGCCAACTTTTGGGGAATGGATCCCATTTCGGGATAAATCTTTCCTACAAAGTTCAGCCCTCACCGGACGGTCTTGCCCAGGCGTTTATTTTAGGGGAGGAGTTTCTTTCCGGCAGCCGGTGCGCCATGATTTTGGGAGACAATATATTTTACGGCAACGGATTTTCAAAGATGCTAAGGGAGGCAGCCGAAAATGCTCAGAAGGGCAGGGCAACGGTTTTTGGATATCACGTAGACGACCCTCAGAGATTCGGAATAGTTGAATTCGACAAAACAGGCAGGGTGGTTTCAGTGGAAGAAAAACCCGAAAATCCAAAGAGCAATTACGCAATTACCGGACTTTACTTTTACGATGGCAGGGTGAGCGGATTTGCTAAAAAAGTGAAGCCTTCCCGGAGGGGAGAGCTTGAAATAACCAGTCTGAACGATCTGTATCTGAGGGATGGAAGTTTAGATGTGAACCTCCTTGGAAGAGGTTTTGCCTGGCTTGACACCGGCACAATGGACAGCCTTGTGGACGCTGCCGACTTTGTGAGAATGATTGAAAAAAGGCAGGGAATAAAGATCTCGGCTCCTGAGGAGATAGCCTATAAAAACGGCTGGATAACAAAGGAAGAGCTCATTGAGAGTGCAGAAAAATACGGCAAAAGCCCATACGGTCAGCACCTTTATGAAGTTGCCCTTGACAAATTAATGTATTGAGGTGTTATGAAAATACTGATAACCGGCAGCCGCGGAATGTTGGCAACGCAGATTATAACAGACCTTAGAAGAGGTTATACGGAACTTGGCAAAATACCCTCCCGGTTTATAAGCCGGCAAGTTCTAAAGCGGGATATCGACGAACTTGACATAACCGATATAAAGGCTGTGGATTCATATATTGGGAAAACTCTTCCTGACATTCTGATAAACTGTGCTGCATATACAAATGTAGACGGATGTGAGAGCGACAAAGAGGGCGCTTTCAGGCTTAACGCTTTGGGCCCGAGGAATCTGGCTATTGTTTGCAAAAAATATGGGACTAAGCTTGTGCACATATCCACTGACTACGTTTTCAGCGGCGTGGATGACACCCTGCTCACTGAATACGATCTCCCCCACCCGGTGAGTGTATACGGCAAAACAAAGTACGCAGGTGAAAGATATGTGTCTGCCCTATGCCCTGGAAGTTTTATAATCCGCACTTCCTGGCTTTATGGTTACTCGGGGAAAAATTTTGTCAGGACTATGCTCTCCCTCTTTGGCAAGGGCGTCAGTCCCAAAGTGGTAGATGATCAGCATGGAAGCCCGACCAATGCAGCGGATCTATCCCACCACATACTTAAAATAGCTTCCACGGAGGAATACGGACTTTACCACTGCACGGGAAACGGGCAGTGCACCTGGTACGAATTTGCCTGCGAAATTTCCAGACTTTCGGGAAAAAACATCCCGGTACAGCCGTGCACAAGCCGGGAGTATCCTACTCCTGCCAAGCGTCCCCGGTATTCTTATCTTGACAACATGATGCTGAGGGTAACAGTTGGGGATGAAATGAGGGACTGGCGCGATGCCCTTGCGGGATTTTTTGAAAATCTTGAGGAATAAATTGACCTGGAGAGAGATATGACTGTGATTGTCACCGGCGGAGCCGGGTTTATAGGTTCAAATTTCATTTTTTATATGCAGAAAGCCCACCCCGACTATAGGATAGTCTGCCTTGACAAACTCACTTATGCCGGAAATCTGTCCACTTTGAAATCGGTGCTGGGAAGGGACAACTTCAGATTTGTCAAAGG
>CAZYZR010000019.1:5732-12956 GCA_964651945.1 uncultured Oscillospiraceae bacterium
CATGGCTTACCACAGGACCTACGGTCTTCCGGTTAGCATATCGCGTTGCTCAAATAACTATGGTCCTTACCAGTTTCCTGAAAAACTTATACCTCTGATGATTATAAATGCACTATCCGACAAGCCTCTTCCTGTATACGGGGAAGGGCTCAACGTAAGAGATTGGCTCTATGTAGAGGATCACTGCCGAGCCATTGACCTGATTATCCATGGGGACTGCAGCGGAAAGCTTTACAACGTGGGCGGGCACAATGAGATGAAAAATATCGACATAGTCAGATTAATCTGTCAGCGACTGGGAAAGCCCGAGAACCTTATAACACATGTTACAGACAGAAAGGGCCACGATAAGAGGTATGCAATAGATCCTAGGCTTATTGAAAAAGATCTTGGATGGCAGCCGAAAACTTCTTTTTCCGATGGAATCTCCAGGACTATAGACTGGTACCTTGAAAACAGGGACTGGTGGGGGGAAATTGTAAGCGGAGAATACCGGCGATACTATGAGAAAATGTACAAAGACAGATAAAAACATAATTTTCCTTATATTGAATTTTTTATGATTTAATTTTTAAATTGAGGAGGGCAAGTAAATGTTTAAAGGTCTTACAAAAGCTGATATTATTGCCATAGGCCGCAATGACAGTGATTACATCCTTGAGAAAGGCGTAAAATATTACAACGACCCGGATGAACCGGATTACCCGGCTGCCCTGGAGTATTATCGCCTGGCTGCTGCTATGGGAAATACCCATGCGGTTTCAAACCTGGGCTACTGCTATATGTATGGCAGGGGAGTCAAGGAGGATATTCCGCTTGCTATTGAGTATTTCAGGATAGCAGCTGCAAATGATGACGTGGATGCCTTATATAAGCTTGGGAATATATACGGCAGCGGAAAGTACGGTGTGGAAAAGGATCCGGAGACTGCAGTATACTATTACCAAAAAGCAGCTTACCAAATTGGGAGGAGTACCGCCTTGGATTATCCCAGCTTGTTTCTCTCCTTGGGAAAGGAACACATGCCGGGAGGTTTCCTAACAATTGATATGCACTATTCTTACAAATGCTTGCAGCTTGCAAAGAAAGGGTATGAACTGCTTATTTCCGAGGGTGCGGATTATTATCAGTCTGCATATATGGAGACTGTGAGCTTGCTTGAAGATCCCTTTTTTGATCCTATAAAACTTGATACTGAGAAAGATGATTTTCAGGGTTCGGGCAAGGGCAAAGATGAAGATGAAGTAGAATATTAGAAAGATATTTAAGTCTGGAGGGAATGTTTTGCCTGATTTGATTTTGCATCCGGAGTATTCCCAGTTATCTCGGGAGATAGAAAAACTCAGGGCAGCGCTTATCGTTGTAATCGGCCAGAGGGATGAACTCAAATATGTAGTATGCAGGAATATCAACAACGAATATCTCCTGCGATTCGGAGAACTTGAGTACAAGATGTATTCCTTGTATTTTACCTATCTCCGCCTGTACAGAAAGGCCAGCCTTATTCAGGCTGCAATAAACAGGCAGGAAAAAGTGGATCTTGTTCGTATAGAAGAAGAACTTGACAGGATGTTCCGGGAATACGAGTTTAATCTTTACAGGCAGGCTGAAGAGTTGAGAAATGCCAGGGAAATGGAGAATGCCCCATTGCTCACTCCCAAGGAGATAAAAGAGATCAAGAGGATGTACAGGCGGATTGTCAAAGCCCTCCACCCGGATCTCAATCCTTCTGCAGGAGAAAGGGAGAAAATATTGCTGGAGCGGGCTGTGGAGGCCTACAAGAACTGGAATTTTGAAGCGATAAGGATCATCTATGAGACTATTGACGCCGGAAGGGAGTCAGAGGATTTTGCCTCACGGTCTATTGAAAAAATGCGTGAGAGAGCAGAAAATCTCAGGGAGGCAATAAAAAAAATAAACTTAGAGATTGAGAATATAAAATCCAAATTTCCGTATAATTCGCTGGATTTGCTTATGGATAAGAAAAAATCTGAGGAAAGGATAAAAGAATTAAAAAATATTATTGCAGGTTATGAGGCCGCCATTGCAGAGGCGAATGAAAGAATAGAGAGAATGCTGAGGTGATAATATGTCTGATTTGATGAAAAAAGAAGCTGAGGATTTACTGGATGTTATTCACAGCTGGGAAAACGGGACGAGTGCCCCTGTGCCATTTGACAGGGATATCTTTCTCTTTGACACCTACGTGGCCGGCACTACCCATGTGGATGGAATTGAGGAGCTCGAGCCGTTCTTAAAACCCGGAGACAGGCTTGATTTTTACAGGGAACCGCAGAATCCCTACGACAACAATGCCATAAAGATTACCACTGTCGAGGGGATTAAAATAGGGTACGTTCCGAAGCGGGACAACCTGATATTTTCAAGGCTGATGGATGCGGGAAAATTGATTTTCGGCAGAATATATACAAAAGAACAATATAACTCCTGGATCAAAATTTATATAAAGGTATTTCTGCACGATGGGCTCTAATGCTGCGGTACAGTGCTTTTTAAAATTCTCAGAAAAAATGCACAGTCCTTGCAGGGACTGTGCATTTTAGTTCAACATTTTATGTCTGTTTCAAAGCGAACCGGGTTAAACAATTATTTTTTAAGTTAGTCATATAATTGTAAAATCCGAAATACTGAAAAATCCTCAACCTAACTGTACGAATCCTACTTTGCGGTAAACTTCTTTCAGAAGCTTTGATGAGACATCTATGGCTCTCTCAGCTCCGTCTTTAAGCACCCCATCAAGATAAGGCTTGTCGTTCATTATCCGGTAATACTTTTCCTGCAGCGGCACCAGAGTGTCTGCAACGCAGCTTCCCACAGCCTCCTTGAAGACTCCATACCCCTGTCCGAGAAATTCCTTTTCAATATCTTTATAGGATTTTCCTGACAAAGTTGAGTAAATACTCATAAGGCTTGATATTCCGGGCTTTTTCTCCTCGTCATACCTGACCTCACCCTCACTGTCGGTGACTGCCCTTTTGAACTTTTTCATTATGGTGTCCTTGTCATCCAGCAGAAGTATATAGGCATTGGGGTTTTCATCGGATTTTGACATCTTTTTCAGCGGATCCTGTAAACTCATCACTCTTGCACCGTTTTCCGGTATCAGAGCATCAGGGAGTACAAAAGTCTCGCCGTATTTTGAGTTGAACCTCCGGGCAATGTCCCTTGCCAGCTCCACATGCTGCCTCTGATCCTCTCCTACCGGCACTTCATGAGCATTATAGGCCAGTATATCGGCAGCCATTAACACAGGATAGCTGAAAAGTCCCCCGTTTACATTGTCAGGGTGCTTGGCACTCTTGTCCTTGAACTGTGTCATCCTAGATAATTCTCCGAACTGCACATTGCAGGACAGTATCCAGGACAACTGACTGTGGACGGGGTTGTGACTCTGAACAAAGACAACACTCCTCTCAGGGTCAATTCCGCTTGCCAAGAGAAGGGCAGCGGCTTGGTAAGTATTTTCCCTCAATATTGAGGGTTCCTGCCATATTGTCAGTGAGTGCTGGTCAACTACACTGTACACACAGTCGTACGCATCCTGCAAGGTAGGCCAGTACCTGACAGCCCCGATATAGTTTCCCAGTGTAAATGTGCCTGTTGGCTGTATGCCGCTGAATACTCTTTTTCTAAGGTTATCCTTTCCCATAACTGTACCTCCTTGCATTATTTGCCTTTATTGCAATTGTAAAGATAACAATAGCAATTATACCACCTTTTATACCCTTTTGCAATTGACAAAGAGCTGAATAAATAATAATATATTACTATAAATCTAATCCGGAGGATGAGACAATGTCACTTGAAAGAACCAGAACAAGATTCGCTCCCAGTCCTACAGGCTATATGCATGTGGGCAACCTTCGCACTGCTTTGTATGCATATCTCACTGCCAGAAGAAAAGGCGGAGATTTTATTCTGAGGATTGAAGATACTGACCAGACCCGCCAGGTTGAGGGTGCGGTGGATATTATATACAATACATTGAAGGAAGCCGGTCTTTATTGGGACGAGGGGCCTGATGTGGGAGGTCCGGTAGGGCCTTACGTTCAGAGCGAAAGAAAAGCCATTTACAAAAAATATGCTGAAATTCTTGTGGAAAAAGGCGCTGCCTACTACTGCTTCTGCACAAAGGAGAGGCTTGAAGAGGTAAACAGAATAAAAAAATTGTCAGGGCAGGCACCCGGATACGACAATCACTGCCGCAACCTTTCAAAGGAAGAAGTCGAAGCTAACCTCGCTGCCGGTAAACCCTATGTCATAAGGCAGAAAATACCCCTAGAGGGGCAGACCAGCTTTGATGACCTGGTTTACGGCAGCATTACCGTGGATAACTCCACTCTTGACGATCAGATATTGTTAAAGGCAGACGGAATGCCCACATATAATTTTGCAAACGTTGTGGACGACCATCTTATGGAGATAAATCCTGTCATCAGAGGTGCCGAGTATCTCTCCAGCGCCCCTAAATATAACCTTCTCTACGACGCTTTTGGCTGGGAGATTCCTGAATACGTCCATTGCCCCCCTGTTATGAGAGATGCACAGCATAAGCTTTCTAAGCGCCACGGGGACGCTTCGTACGAGGATCTCAGGGAAATGGGATTTCTGACTCCTGCAATATTAAACTATATTGCCCTTTTGGGATGGAGCCCGAAGTCTGAGCAGGAAAAATTCACTCTGAAGGAACTTGAGCAGATTTTTGACCCAGCCAATATATCCAAATCACCCGCTATATTTGATATGGCAAAGCTGCGATTTCTAAACGGGGAGTATATCAGAGAACTTTCCCCCGAGGAATTTAAAGAGATGGCAATGCCGTATATAAGGCGTGCGGTAAAGGGTGAGTGCAATTTTGACATTCTCTGTTCTCTTCTGCAGAAAAGGTGCGAGGCTTTAGGTGATATTCCGTATCAGGTGGACTTTATAGACGAGCTTCCCCGGTATGATATTTCACTTTTCACAAATAAAAAAATGAAGACCAACCCGGAAAATTCAAAGGAGATGCTCACCGCAATTCTCCCGGTCCTTGAGAGAATCGATAACTGGACCGAAGAAAATCTCCACAGCCGGCTTTTTGCCCTGATTGAAAAACTCGGCGTCAAAAATGGTCTTGCACTCTATCCTCTCAGGGTTGCAGTGTCCGGCAAGCAGTTTACTCCCGGGGGCGGAATTGAACTCTCAGCGGTCCTCGGAAAAGAGAAGACAGTTGAAAGAGTAAAAATTGCTCTTGCCAAATTGTCCTGAAAATATTCTTGGATATTAAAAAGGCAGGCAATGTGCCTGCCTTTTTGCTGTGAAATATTTAGTTTCTATAACGATTCCCTTGGCGAATAAAAAGCTTGCCCCAGTAAATCAGCCCGGTCTTTACCGGTTTCTGTCCTTGCCGAATGTCAGCCTGAACCAGTAGTTCATATTATCTGCATCTTTTTTATTGATGAGCTTTAGCACAGTCTGCCTTGCGTATTCAGCGGTTTTTTGCCCCTGTACATCTACAAAATCCGTAATCAGAGTTTTTGCGTATTCAGGATTTGTCCGGGCGATTTTTCTGTAAGCTTCCTTTATTGCAGGGACGGTAACTTTCCACTCATCTTCCATTTCTTTTATCCCTTTTTTGACTGTCTCTTCGCAGTATTTGTAATCAAACTCCACAAGACAGTTGAGAGTGTGAAAAGCCCAGTAAGGCCTGTCGGGATGATAATTGAATTCTGAGGCGTCTGTCGAAAAATGTGAGGCTTTTGAAGCATTTACGCTCATATATTCAAATCCTTTTGGTGTCCTTGTGATTCCTGCAAAGTAGGGCATAAAGGGATTCGTGCAGGACCTAAGGAATGCCCTCCACATGGTGGTGAGTTCCGGTTCTTCTTCAAATTCAGCAACAAATGCCTCAACTGTAGAATCCCTGCAGATCCCATAGCGGTGAGGGCTGAGCTGCGGGTTATCCTTTAAATCCTCATCGTGCCCGGCATAATGGGATCTGAGTATATTTTTTACATCATCGGGTGTGTATTTTTTCTTTGCTTTCATAGAAAAAGTTCTGTAGGGAACTTTTTCCCCGTCCATGAGTTGTCCCCAGGCCAAATCGGAGCGGTCAATATTTGATTTTACAAAGTATCCGTCGCCCTGGTACACATCACAGTACTCAAAATCCGAGTAATCATCCGTTTTTGGAGTGTACCAGCCGTTGTCTATGGCGTATTTGACAAGATTCTCTGACCAGTAAAAGTTTTTGTGTTCTGTATCAGTAAAATCGACTTTGTGTATAGTCAGCCAGTTGGGCATATACCGGACCTCATCGTCCCCGACCCTCTGGGCGACATACTGATTGCCCACGGTGACCTGCAGCATCCATGCCTCGTCTTTGTCACATATCCGGTAAGAGCGTGTGCTCCTGTATCCGTATGTATCCAAAAGTTTTGCGGCCACTTCAACTCCTTCCCTCGCAGTTTTGCATCGTTCGGGCACAAGCCTGCGCAACCGGTAGCCCATCCCCTCTCCGTGAGGAAGCTTTGATTCCTTAGTGCTTACACAGCTGTTGCTGGCGATAACAACGCCGTATTCATTCATAAAAGCATCTGCAAAAGGTTCGCCCCATGGGGTTCTCATCTCTGACCAGTAATACCCATAAGTATGTGGAACCTGTGGTATTGCCGCATCACCGTCAGGGAAAGTCAGTATCTCCCCCTCCCGGTGATCCTCAGGTGGCACAATGTGTATCTGTGACACACAGCCCAAAGTGTCCTCGCTGTGTCCCAGAAGTACCTTTCCTGTCCGGGAAGCGTTTTTCCCTATGAGAATCGCACTGCAGTTGTCCCAGTTTGAATTTTTCATTTTATCTGCTCCTTTCAGGGGTTATGTACATATTCTATCAAAATTACATATTACAGACAATCATTATATTGCCGAAAATACCCCAGTATTTTCTATGTACAAAACAGATTATTAATGTTAAAATTAAATTAAAGAAAAAAAGCCGGATCCCGGCAGAAAGAGGCGCAATATGGCTTACAGTCTGGATACAAAAATAAAGGATCTCGTCGCCAACAAGGAGATTCACGATCAGCTCAAGGAGTGGTTCCCCACCCTAGTCGATTCTCCTGCCATGGATATGGTAAAGGGACAGAGTCTAAAGGAAGCAGCATATCTCGCTCCGTCTATTCTGACAGACGAGATGCTTTCGAAAATAGCAGATTTTCTTGAGAC
>CAZYZR010000019.1:13056-16646 GCA_964651945.1 uncultured Oscillospiraceae bacterium
ATTGTATTCCTCATTTTCGGCATTTCCTGTGACTATATTGCTTTCAGCGCTTTTTTCCGCTTCTTCCTCATCATAGAAAAATTGCTCTCTGCTGAGCTGTTTTTCTTTTTCCTCTTTTTCCTTTTCTTTTTCCCCGGCTTCCTTGTGATCTTTTACGGCTTGGAATATGCAGGCAATTCCCACAAGGACCAGGACCACACCGCTTATCAAAAGAAGGTAATTTATAGCCCGCCACCGGGAAAAGTCTGCGGCAAAAGCCTTTCTTATATTGTTTATTCCAAGATATAGGCACATAACAGCCACAAGAGCGAACATAATGCCCTCCCAATAACTTTATACCTGTAAATTATATAACATCGCAGGGAAAAATCAAATAAATATTGAAAATTCAAAGAATATTGTATATACTGAAATAGGTTGCAAAGGCTACCGTATTTTATCTTTAAGGAGATCATTATGGAAATACCCTATAATGGCCAGACATATTACGACATTGACCTGGCAGGAAGAACAGAAAGACTAGCTGTAGCCCCGGTAAACGACAAGCTTCACATTGCCAGTTTTGTGCTGCTTGGTGACACAGAGCTCACCAATTATTGCGCAAAGGTTTTGGCTGACAGAATAAAGCGGGTGGATTTTGATTACATAGTCTGCCCTGAGGCCAAGGTCCTCCCCTTAGCCCAGAGTATATGCACCTATATGGGTGAGAGGGACTTTGTGGTTTTCAGGAAAGGTTTCAAAGCCTATATGTTGGGGGCAATAGAGACTGATGTAAAGAGCATTACCACGCGGGCAGTTCAGAAAATGGTTGTGGACGGAAGAGATGCCGATAAGATAAGGGGGAAAAAAGTCCTTCTTATGGATGACGTGGTTTCCACAGGAGGCACTTTCCGTGCTATGGAGGTATTGCTAGGCCAGATAGGTGATGTGACTATATCCGGATACGCTGCTGTCCTGAAAGAAGGCACAGACTTTGTCAGCGACAAGCTCTTTTATCTTCGGGATTTGCCGCTATTTATAGGATAACTGAAAATATGAAATAGTGCAGGGTGGGGCAATGCTCCGCCCTTTTTATTGTCCTCAATACAATGTTGTCAATTGTATTCTGAATCTATTGACAAAAGCGCAATAAACTTATAAAATATAGCGCAGTATGTTATGACTTGTTGGATTTATGCCGGTTCCTGGCATCAGAATGACACAAATCTGATATCATACTGGCGTTGTATGTGCTGCTGTAACTGCCGTTAGGCGGTGTAACAAACCTTTTGCGGGGCAGTATAATTGGCGCTGGCCGCTTTGAAAGCGGAATATTACCGCAAAGGGGATAAGAAATGGATAACAGGACAATAATTAGTCTCAAGGACATTGTTGTTGATTTTGACGGAGAGACCGTGCTTGACGGCTTTTCGCTGGATATCCGTGATAAGGAGTTTGTAACCCTTCTGGGCCCTTCCGGCTGCGGAAAGACCACAACTCTGAGGACGATCGGCGGTTTTCTCACACCAAAATCCGGCAGTGTCTTTTTTGACGGAGAGGACATCACTTCTCTTCCGCCTTACAAAAGACAGGTCAACACCGTCTTTCAGAAATATGCATTGTTTTCCCACCTGAATGTCTTTGAAAATGTGGCATTCGGATTAAGACTTAAGAAACTTCCGGACCGGGAGATAAGGCAGAAAGTTCTCGACATGCTTGAGGTAGTGGGGCTGAGGGATTTTGCCCGCAGGGACACAACCACCCTTTCAGGCGGACAGCAGCAGCGCGTGGCCATTGCGAGAGCTCTTGTCAACGAGCCTAAAGTGCTGTTGCTCGATGAGCCTCTCGGTGCTCTGGATTTAAAGCTGCGAAAGGAGATGCAGATTGAGCTTAAGAGGATACAGCAGGAGCGGAATATAACCTTTGTCTACGTAACCCACGACCAGGAAGAAGCCCTTACAATGAGCGATACGGTTGTAGTTATGAAGGCGGGGAAGATACAGCAGATAGGCACTCCCCAGGATGTCTATAACGAGCCTGTCAATGCCTATGTCGCTGATTTTATAGGAGAGAGTAACATAGTAGAAGGCATAATGATTCGCGATTTTCTAGTTGAAATTGCGGGAGTGCAGTTTACATGTGTGGACAAGGGCTTTTCTCCCAATGAGCAGGTAAATGTGGTAATAAGACCTGAGGACATAGAAGTTGTCCCTGCTATACAGGGGCGGTTTTCAGGGGTTGTCACAAATGTGGTATTCAAAGGTGTCCACTATGAAATAACCGTAGACCGGGTGGGCAGCCAATGGATAATACAGTCCACACAGCCTCAGAAACCCGGAGAGATAATCGGGATGAATATAGGCCCTGATGAGATTCACATTATGAAAAAGGCAGGGGAGGAAATATGAAAATTAAATATGTCAGCGCCCCTTACATTATTTGGATGCTCATTTTTATTTTTGCTCCGCTGTGTCTTGTGATATACTTTGCTTTTACCACACCCTCCGGTGAGTTCACACTTTCGAATCTCAGCCGGCTTTCTTCCTATGGACCGGTTTTTATCCGCAGTATACTCCTGGCAGCCGTCGCCACTGTAATTTGCCTTCTGATCGCCTATCCCGCCAGCTATATGCTCTCAAGGCTGAAGGCTTCCAGGCAGAAAGTGATGCTTATGATCATAATTCTCCCTATGTGGATGAATTTTCTTTTAAGGACATACGCTTGGATGAGTCTTCTCGAGAGGAACGGTTTTATTAACAGATTTCTGGGACTTTTCGGCCTTGGCCCCTTTCAGATGATAAACACCAACGGCGCCGTTATCCTCGGGATGGTGTACAATTACCTTCCGTTTATGATAATGCCGCTTTACTCTGTGATGGTAAAAATTGACCACTCGCTGATTGAGGCAGCACAGGATCTTGGAGGCAACATTTTTGCCGTGCTCACAAGGGTTCTCATTCCTCTTAGTATGCCGGGGATCACCACAGGTATAACCATGGTCTTTGTCCCAAGCTGTTCAACTTTCGTTATCTCAAGAATGCTGGGAGGAGATACGGCGTTTATGATAGGTGACCTGATTGATCTTCAGTTCTTCGGCAACAGCTACAATCCCAACCTGGGGTCGGCTATGAGCCTGGTGCTTATGGTGTTGGTCCTCCTCTGCATGAGTCTCACCAACGGTTTTGCCGATGAGGACACGGAGGTGACCTTCTGATGAAAGCCGCAAAAAGAGCGTACTGGATTTCCCTTATAGCATTTCTCTATGTGCCGATAGCGGTGATGATAGGCATGTCCTTCAACCGGACAAAAAGCCGCACAATCTGGGCAGGGTTTACTTTAAAATGGTACGGGGAGCTTTTTTCGGATGAGCTCGTTATA
Organism: uncultured Oscillospiraceae bacterium; assembly: GCA_964651945.1. Classification (GTDB taxonomy): domain Bacteria; phylum Bacillota; class Clostridia; order Oscillospirales; family Ruminococcaceae; genus RGIG3102. The sequence goes on from CAZYZR010000019.1 coordinate 16,414, forward strand.
AAGGCTTTTCTTGTGACAGTGTTAGTGGCAGCTGTCTCAGCCGTGGTTGCCACTGCTCTTGGAACGGTTGCGGCTGTTGGAATAAACTTTATGGGGAAGATTGAAAAGGCCGTTGTAATAAATATCAGCTACATGCCGGTGGTGAACCCGGATATCATAACAGGTGTCTCCCTTCTTTTGCTTTTTAACCTTTTCAAGAGATTTTTCGGGCTGGAGTTTGGGCTCGTAACTCT
>CAZYZR010000020.1:0-7597 GCA_964651945.1 uncultured Oscillospiraceae bacterium
TCAAAGTATATAATTCCCACTGCGGCAATAAAATAATAATTAAATAACCCCCCTTGAAAGCGGGGGGGTAATTTTATTTAAGATGAGTATTTTCAGACTGCCAAAAAGCAAACATTCAGGGCATCTCGGGAATACCCTTTTGCCCGGCAATTTAATGTCAGGACAGGTGCAGGCTTCTTTCATACGCCCGGAGGCTTATCTGTCCAGCCGCTTCCTCACATCTCCCATAGAATCCCGGGGAGATGGGGTCTCCCTCTGCTATTTGCCTTACCCGGCTTTTCAGCTCCCCATCGAAAATCTCAAAGTACTTTTCGATTCCTCTCTCCAGGATACCTCCCTTTGTGGCGGCGTTGGCGGTATCCCGCATAAGCTCCTCCGCACTCTCGCAGCAAAGCGGAAATGTGTTCAGGACCAGGGAACAGAGATCTATCCTCAGCGCGTCCTCCTCACTGACCTCTTCCTTGTGGGACAAAACAAAGCCGTGAAGCCCGCAAAACCAGGCTTTTACAAAGCCTGCGAGGAATGAATCGAGGTAAACGGGCAGGTCATGAGAGAGGGGACCTCCCACAAATGGGCAGTCCGGGTAATTTTCATATATGGCCCGCCTTATGCCCTCCCCAATCCGTGACAGGGGGACCGGAGCACCTGCGTCCTCCAGTGCCCGCCGCATGGAAAAGGTGACCTCATAGCACACGTGGGAGGTGATCTTTCCGGTGAGCAGCACCAGGGAATCCCTCTCCCCCACCCGGGCGGTGTATCCATAGGGGGAGAGAAATTTTTTCAGCACCTCTTTTCTGTCCCGGGGCCAAGGGCGGGAGTAGGTTATGTAATTTATCCCCACGGGCCTCATATCCCATCCCCGGACACTTTCCATTATATTCGGCAGTATCTTAACAACGTTGGTACCGGGGAAGATGATCTTTTCAAACTCTGCAGCAGAGGGTGAGGGTATGAAGCTGTATATATCCGGCAGCGCCCCGCCCTTCCTGCGCCTTTCTTCGCAGTAGGGCGCAAGAGCTTCCTTCGCTGTCTGCACCCCCCGCCGGGGAGTGGGGCAGAGAATCACAACCGTGGGCTCCAGGGCTGCAAGGGCCCGCCCTGAGTCATTTACACTCACCGGGTACCCCAGAGCCTTTTCTCGCTTTTCTCTTCCCTCCGGGTGACCCTTTACCCCGCGCACACATACGGCAAGATCATCTTCCCCCACTATTTTCCTGATTCCCCGGCCCATATATTCCCCTATAAATCCGGTCCCTATCACCAGGAATTTCTCATCACACATTTTTCCACCTTGAATTTCTCAAAAAAATATTTCACCGCAAATTTCCCTCAGCGCACAGGGCCTAATCCTCAAAAGCGGCAGATACCAAAAGAGGCGGCTTCCGCCGCCCCTGTGGCTTTTGGGTCTACTTTACGTAATCCCTGAATAGATTTGCCCTTCTGAGAGCCGGGGCAATGACCTTGTAGAGCAGGACGGAGACCACAACGGCTATCACCGCATTTATGAGGCTTGCCACTCCCTTTGTCACGAGGATCGTAACTATTGCCTCGCTGGCGGACCCAAGGAACACCTGCTCAAGCACAGATTTACTCAGGTACAGCACTACATATGTGCCCGCGCCCAGGGCAGCGGCCAGGATATCCTTGCCTATGGTCCTCTCCTTGACCCTTGTGGCGACTGTTCCGGCCACAAATCCCATGGCAAATTTATTAATGAAGGTTATCCAGAACTCAGGCGCCCAGAGGGGGTCCATAAGGTCCACCAGGGCAGAGCCTATGCCCGCGGCAAGCCCCCCGGGAATGCCTCCGAACAGCAGCCCGCCCAGGACGCACATACTGTTGCCCACTGAGACCTGTGTCTTCCCGCCCACTCCAATCGGGATGGGTATCCGTATAAACTTGGTGGTGACAAAAACCAGGGCTGACATAATGCCTATCCGGGCCATCAGCTGGACAGTCATCTTTTTGTTTTTCTTCTCCATTTATATACACCTCTGTCCGGTTTATTTTCAGGGAGAATTCCCTTCCCCTTTTATGTTTTCATTATAGCCCCGGTTAAATAAATTGTGTATAGACTGATTGTAAACTTTTGAAAAGCGAGTCGATTTTTTGTTCATAGTTTGTTCATAATTTAAAACTCCCGGGAGAATCCCCGGAAGTTTACTTTTTAAACGATTTTCAAAAGCCGGACAGATCGCATTAAGGATAACCGGAGACACAAAGGTGTAGCGCGGAAAGGAAATCATACCCGCAACAGGCACCGTTAAAATATTGAAGGCGATTAAAATGAGGGAAAAACACCCGCATTCTGAAAGGCGGCTAGGCCTCTCTCCAGGAGGGGTCGGATGGGTTGTCGCGGAAAGCCAGTATTTTCCTTATATCTCCCGTGCCTATGTATCCCTCCTCTTCTGCCACCTTTACCAAAGTGTCAAGGTCGGAAAGGGAAACATTCCTGATATTGTTTTCCGATAGCCTGTCAATCCCCCTCCGCATCCCGTAGGTAAATATGGATGCAATCCCCAGAACCCGGCACCCTGCCCCTCGCAGCACATTCACCACGTCCACACAGCTACCGGCTGTGGAAATGAGATCCTCGACCACCACTACCTTCTGCCCCGGCAGTATCCTGCCCTCTATCTGGTTGTTCCTGCCGTGGTTCTTGGCACTGGCCCTCACATACCCCATAGGCAGTGCCAGCCTGTCCGCTGCTATTGCCGCGTGGGCTATCCCGGCGGTAGCCGTGCCGAAAACGGCCTCGCACTCCGGGTACTCCCTTTTTATGATCTCCCGCAGCCCGCTTTCCACATCGTCCCTGACCCGGGGGTGGGAAAGGGTGAGTCGATTGTCGCAGTATATCGGGCTCTTTATCCCGGAAGCCCAGGTAAACGGGTCCTGCGGTCTGAGAAAAACCGCACCTATTTTCAATAGGTCCCTCGCTATTTTTTCTTTCATTTTACACCTCAATATTTATTTAACCCGGCAAGTGCCTTCGCACAGTTATGTACTAAAAGCGAACTTGCCGCGCACTAATCCACAAACTCCCTGACGCATCTCTTGTAGGCAGACAGCGGATCGGGGGATCTGGTTATGGGGCGCCCCACCACAATGTAGTCAGACCCCAGCTCCTTGGCCATCCGGGGGGTGGTGACCCTGACCTGGTCCCCCGCCCGGTCCCCGGTAAATCTTACTCCGGGGGTGACGGTCAGAAAATCCTGTCCCAGGAGTTTTTTCACCATACCCGCCTCCAGGGGTGAGCACACCACACCGTCGAGTCCGGCTTCCTTGGCGTTTCTGGCATACCGGGCAATTGCACCGTCCATGTCGGAGTTTATCAAAAGCTCCTTTTGCAAGACAAACTCACTTGTGGAAGTGAGAAAAGTCACTGCAATCACCAGCGGCCTGGTACCGTCAGGTCTCACAGCCCCCTCCAGGGCAGCTCTCATCATTTCAATGGTCCCTGCGGCGTGGACGTTCACTATGTCCGCTCCCAGGGCAGAGAGGCTCCTCATTCCGCCCTTTGCGGTGTTGGGTATGTCGTGAAGCTTAAGATCCAGAAAGATTTTGTGGCCTCTCTCCTTTATCCGCCTCACTATCCGGGGCCCCTCTGCGTAAAAGAGCTCCAGACCTATTTTCACAAACGGCCTCTCCTCCCCGAAGGTGTCCAGAAACCTCAGCGCCGTCTCCCCGTCTTTGAAATCCAGCGCGATAATCACGTCTTTCCCCATATTATCTCCTTTTTCTTTGCGGTTTTCTGCCGCATTTTGTTTGCCGGACACTGTCCCCGCGAAAAGCCGGAGCCAGATCCCCATATTGTCCCGCTTTATGCACAGGCCCTAAACAAAGCCGGGAGAAAACTCCCGGCTTCCATATGAAAATCATTCAACAGTCACTGATTTTGCGAGGTTCCTCGGCTTGTCAACGTCGTATCCCTTGAGGCATGCGGTATGGTACGCAATGAGCTGCCCCGGCACCACGCTTATAAGCGGCATAAGTATCTCGTCGACCTCCGGCAGGAATATGACCTTGTCGCACACTTCCGCCAGGTGGGTATCTCCCCGGACGCCGATGCCTATCACATAAGCCCCGCGGGCCTTGACCTCCTCTATGTTGGAGACCATTTTTTCTCTCATGGCCTTTTGAGTGGAAACGGCTATGACCGGAGTCCCTTTTTCAATGAGGGCTATAGGGCCATGCTTAAGCTCCCCGGCGGCAAAACTCTCTGCGTAGATATAAGAGACTTCCTTGAGCTTCAGCGCCATCTCCTTGGCGGTCTGCATATCCACACCTCTGCCCAGGTAGAAGAGGGCACTCTTGTCCTTGATGAGTTCGGCCACTTCGGCCTCCCGGCTGTCGTCCTTCAGCATATCGTCGAGAATATCGGCGCACTTCCTTATATTGTCTATTATTTCAAAATAGCGCCGGTCGGTTATCCTCCCCTTGGCTTTTGCAAAGGTGAGGGCCAACATGTAGAGGGCAACCAGCTGGGTGGTATAGGCCTTTGTGGAAGCCACTGCCACCTCGGGCCCTGCCCAGGTGTAGAAGACATCGTCGCTCTCCCTTGCAATTGAGGAACCCACCACGTTGGTTATGGCCAGGACTCTGGAGCCTTTCCTCTTTGACTCCCTCAGGGCATGGAGGGTGTCCGCAGTCTCACCGGACTGGCTCACCACTATCACAAGGGTGTTTCCGTCCACAAATGGGTCCGAGTACCTGTACTCGCTGGCTATATCACAGATCACAGGGATCCCGGCGAGTTTTTCAATGGCGTACTTCCCCACACATCCCGCGTGATAGGCCGTACCGCAGGCTACAATGTAAATTTTGTCAAACTTCTCTATCTCTTCCCTGCCGAGTTTTATCTCGTCCAGCTTTACAAATCCGTCAGGGCCTATGCGGGTCTCCAGCGTGTCCCTTATGCCCTTGGGCTGCTCGTGGATCTCCTTTATCATAAAGTGGTCGTAGCCGCCTTTTGTGGCCGCATCCATTGTCCACTCCACGGTGAAGGGCTCTTTTTCCACGACCTCCCTGTCCTCGTTATAGACAGTGACCTTGTCTGCGGTCACAAGGGCGATCTCCCCGTTTTCGAGGAAGGCCACCTTCCTTGTGTATTCAAGCACTGCGGGTATGTCGCTGGCGACGAAATTTTCCCCCTCGCCGTAACCTATCACCAGCGGGGCCTCGCGCCTTAAGGCCACAAACTCGTTGGGGCTGTCCTGATGAATTGCCAGGAGGGCATATGTGCCTCTTATCTCCTTTTCCACCTTGAAAGCCGCCTCCAGCAGGTCTCCATCGTAGTAGTAGTCGAGAAGGTGTGCCACTACCTCGGTGTCAGTCTGGCTGCGGAAGCGGTACCCCTTTTCCAGAAGGCGCGCCTTGAGCTCCTGGTAATTTTCGATTATACCGTTGTGGATAACGGCTATGGTCTTGTCCATATTGAAATGGGGATGGGCATTTTCGTCGCTGGGAATCCCGTGGGTCGCCCACCTGGTGTGTCCTATTCCGATATTCCCATCGAAAGGGTGCTCCTTTAAGTAATCCCCAAGAACCGAAAGACGCCCTTTGAACTTGGCGCTCTCCATGCCGTTTTTGCCGATCACGGCTATCCCTGCCGAATCGTATCCTCTGTATTCCAACTTTTCAAGTCCCTGTATGATGACCTGCTGGGCGTTGGAATGGCCCACGTAACCTACTATGCCGCACATAGTAAATCCTCCTTTGTGTTTTTCGACACAAAAGGTGCCCCGGCCCTCTCTGTTCCCCCGTTCCCGGAGGGTTTTGCAAAGCCGGTATGGACCGCACAGCCCCCGGAGCATCCGCCGAAAATTTTCGATAACTCCGGTCCTCGTCACCCTTTAAGGGTCTGGCGCTTTTATACCTTCTTTTGCGTCTGTTTTTCCATTTTAGCACCATCCCTGCAAAAATACAACACATCACCCCTAAATATGCACAAAAAAGAATATTTTAATCAATTTTTTACATTTTATTCATATATCTGAGTATCCATCTCAATTTACTTTGCAATACCTTTCAAAGCCAGTAACCTAACTTTTTGCAAAACAATTTTCCCAAAGCAAATGTAAACTAAGCACATCGATTTTAAATAAAACCCTGGGAGGCTATGTATCTCCCGGGGTTTAATTCTATTGAAGTTTTTACATCCGGGCAGAAAAATTCTCTGCCCTAAATTTGCCTCTGCCCCTATTTGTCCGATTATCTGACCAGTAAAATTATATTCAGTTACGGGTAATGAGCAGTCTATTTTTTATAAATCAGATCGGCTATCATCGTGCCTACGAAGGTAAGCCGGCCAAAGAGGTAGAGAATGATCTGATCTGCGATCTTGTGGGTTGCCCTGGGCAGAGAGGCCAGGGTCGGCACAGTCTTTTCCTGGGCGGGGGCCGTGGCCTGGGTAACCGCAAGGACCGTGGGACTGGCCCGATCCCCGGTGTAAAGGGTCACTGTGAAAGTGGCCTTTGTCATATCCCCGGACATCACCGGGTCGGAATAGGAGGCCTTTATCCCTTCGGGGCTGTCGGAGTTTGTCAGCAGCACGTTTATGTCGGGGGCGGTTATGTCGTCCCTGCTGACAAAAAATTTCCCGTCCTCATCGCAGTCTATCTCCTCGGGAGCGCACAGGGATATGTAGTTGCCGGAGACCCGCGTGGTTTTGAAATTTGAAAAGCCCCAGTCCAGGAGGGCATCGGTGTCGTCCCACTTGTCATTCCTGGCAGTGCTCTTCAAAACCACACAGATAAGACAGATGTCCCCTCTTTTCGCCCGGGTTACCATTGTGTGGCCGGAGTCCGTGGTCCAGCCTGTCTTGCTCATTATTATCCCGTCGTATGTGAGGGCGCCGTTGAAGTACCAGTTCTGGGTGTGAAACTCCCTTGTTTTTTCCTGCTTGTTGGTGGGAGGTATTTCATATGTCCCGGAGCTGAAAATCCGGTTAAACACCGGGTATTTTATGGCTTCCTTTGCTATCATGGCCATGTCGTAGGCGGTGGTGTAGTGGTTTTCATCCGGCAGACCATGGGGGTTTACGAAATTCGAAGAATTTGCCCCCGCCCGCTTTGCCCTGTCGTTCATAAGCCGGTAGAGGTCCTTTCCGGTTTTTGCTGCCAGGTATTCCCCAACCCGGGCAGCGGCGTCGTTGGCGCTCTCGATGGACATGGCGTACAGAGCCTGCTCCAGGGTTATCACTTCCCCCTCCTGCAAGGCTATGTTGCTGGAGCCCCTCTCTATTGAAAACACCGCATCGTGGGACACGGTTATATTCTCCGCCAGATCCCCGTTTTCCACGGCGAGAAGCCCTGTCAGTATCTTTGTGATACTGGCGGGCTGCATCCTCTGATTCATATTTTTGTCGTACAGCACCTGCCCTGTGTTGCCGTCGATAAGCACTGCGGCCTCGCTTACAACCCGGGGCCGGTCCTCCGCAAAGGCTACATGTGCGGGCAGGAAAATGTATATCATAAAAACAGCGCAGCAAAGCGCAGTCAACAGTTTCCTCATGAAAAATCCTTGCTCTTGGTGTCGCATTAAATTGTACAATTTTTTTATTTGCCGTTCAAGACCAAAAGGGAGATTTTTACAAATT
>CAZYZR010000020.1:7697-12535 GCA_964651945.1 uncultured Oscillospiraceae bacterium
GAAGTTTAATATATAATATAAAAGCTGATAAATGCGGATGTGGCGGAATTGGCAGACGCGCTAGATTCAGGTTCTAGTGATGGCAACATCGTGTGGGTTCAAGTCCCTTCATCCGCACCAGGCAAAGAGTCCGGCTTAAAAAGCCGGGCTCTTGTTCTATTATATTGTCTTTTTTGTACGGAGACTCCCTTATCTGCCCTTTGCCTAGGGCCTCAGTCATAAGTTTAATTTGGCAACGGGATTATTTACGATATTTTCTCCCCTGCCTGTTAAACTGTGCAAAGACTGCTTTTACCGGTTAAACTCCGGGCGGGCGCAGTTGGTGGTGATTTCGTTTTCCGCGGCTTTGGCCTCTATGTCTGCCTGCCACAGGGTGTACCACATCCAGGAGCCGAATATATTGTAGCACTCAAAGCCCAGGTTGTTTAATAACCTCTCCGCCACATAGGCGCGCAGTCCGCTCTGGCAGTGAATGTAAACGGGCTTTGTCCTGTCCAGTTCCCCGTACCTATCCCTGAGCTTGTCCAGAGGTATGTTTACAAATCCGGGGACCATTCCGCGGGCACACTCCGCCTCGGTTCTCACATCCAGCTTGGTCACCTCGTCCCCCATCCGCAGCACTTGGGGGAATGTGGCGACCTTGCTCTCCCCCAGAACCACGTTTTCACCTACGTATCCCGCCATGTTTATGGGATCTTTGGCCGAGGAGTAGGGCGGAGCATAGGAGAGTTCCAGGTCATGGAGGTCAAATACCGTCATCCCCGCTCTTATTGCGGTGGCCAGCACGTCGATCCTCTTGTCAACTCCGGAGTAACCCACTATCTGTCCCCCCAACACCTTTCCGTCGCCTTTTGTATATATGAGCTTTACGGACATCATCTGAGGGTCCGGGTAGTAGCCCGCATGGTTGTTAGTTGCGGAAAAAGATTTGTGATAGTCAATTCCCAGGGCTGCGCAGTCTTTTTCGTTTAGTCCCGTGGAAGCCACGGTCATGTCGAAGATTTTAGCTATGCTCGTCCCCTGGGTCCCGGCGTATTTTACTTTTCTGCCCTTTATGTTGTCCGCCACAATCCTTGCCTGCCTGTTTGCGGGGCCTGCCAGGGGTATAAGGACTTTTTTGCCGCTGACAAAGTGCTTTACAGATATTGCATCCCCCACAGCCCAGACTCCGTCCTTGTTTGTGTGGAGATAGTCGTCGGTTATTATTTCACCCTTCGGACCCAGCTCTATTCCGCTGTCTGAAAGAAATGCGGTTGAGGGCTTCACCCCTATGGCCAGCACCACCATATCGCAGGGAATAAAGCCCCCGTCTGACAGCTCCACTCCCCGCTGGGTGATGGCCCGGACGGCTTTTCCAGTGGACAGGTGGACCCCTTTTGCCCTCAGATGCCCATGGATACCGTAGGACATGTCGGAATCTATGTTTGGCATAACATGGTCAGAGGCCTCGGCAATGGTGACCTCCACCCCGTTGTTCCGCAGGTTTTCCGCCACTTCAATTCCTATAAAGCCTCCCCCTATGACACAGGCGGTCGAGGGCTTTTCTCTGCTGAGAAAATCTTTTATTGCGTCTGTATCGGGGATATTCCTCAGGGTAAACACCGGCATCTTTTCGCTTATGGGCATCCCGGGGACTATCGGCTCCGCGCCGGGGGACAAGACAAGCTCATCGTAGGAGAGCTCGTACTCCTCACCGCTTTTGCGGTCCAGCACTTTGACTTTTTTCTCATCGGGCTTTACCCGGGTGACTTCGCTGTTTATCCTTATGTCCACGTTGAAGCGCCCGTTGAAACTGGCGGGAGTCTGAACTAAGAGTTTTTCCTTTTCCTTTATCACCCCGCCTATGTAGTAGGGCAGTCCGCAGTTTGCAAAGGATATATATTCGCCTTTTTCCAGCATAACAATTTCGGACCGCTCATCCAGCCTGCGCAGTCTCGCGGCGGCTCCGGCTCCTCCGGCGACCCCGCCCACAATTACGTACCTCATTTTTTGCCTCCTTGAATACAAATTGTCAGGGTATAGAATCTATCTATTATTATCAGTTAAAACAGCCCTTTTGTCAATGAAAAACACCGCCGGGACGGTGTTCAAAAATTTCCGTAATAAACAACCGGTCCGGCAGTTCCCCGACAGTGCACCGGGGATGAGGGGCTGCCTGTGGTTAAGAGTTTAAATATTTTGCGTAAAAACCGGCAAACCCGTCTTTGGGATCAGAAAAATATCCACTCCGGCAATTCCCAAAAGATATTCTGCTCTTTAAACTTTTCAGCGTATAAAATATCCGGTCAATATGTAAGCATTAAAAAAGAAAAATTATTGCAGATGTCAAAGCTCCCCGAGGCAGAATCCTGTCCGGTCATTTTCTTTTACAGATAAGTCCGTTTGTGGTAAAATATTTTGTATAAAACAGTTTGCGGAGGCCGGGATTTGAAAAGGGAGAACATCAGAAATTTCTGCATAATAGCCCACATAGACCACGGGAAGAGCACCCTGGCGGACAGGCTCCTGGAGGCCACCAACAGCGTGGACACAAGGACTATGGAGGACCAGGTCCTGGACAATATGGACATTGAGCGCGAGAGGGGCATAACGATAAAGGCCAGGGCAGTGACAATGAACTACACGGGACGGGACGGGAAGATATATCAGCTGAACCTAATTGACACCCCGGGGCATGTGGACTTCGGCTACGAAGTCAGCAGGAGCCTCGCCGCCTGCGAGGGGGCGGTGCTGGTAGTGGACGCATCCCAGGGGGTAGAGGCCCAGACTGTGGCAAACAGTTACCTGGCCGCAGAGCATGATCTAGAGATCCTCCCTGTGCTTAACAAAATAGATCTGCCCAGCGCCAGGCCGGATGAGGTGGCGAGGGAAGTGGAGGATATAATAGGCGTCCCCTGTCTTGACGCCCCGAGAATCAGCGCAAAGCTGGGAATCGGGACGGAGAGCGTCCTGGAGAGGGTAATATCCGACATACCCTGTCCCGGGGGAGATGAAAATGCTCCGCTGAAGGCCTTGATTTTCGACAGTGTCTACGACTCCTACAGGGGCGTCATTATATACGTGCGCCTTGTGGACGGGCACATAAAGGCCGGAGAAAAAATAAGGCTTATGCAGACCGGCGCAGAATTTGAAGTGGTGGAAGTGGGGCATATGGGGGCTGTTTCCCTGGCCCCCCGGGAAAGTCTTTCCGCCGGGGAGGTGGGGTATATCACCGCCAGCATAAAGAGCGTAAGGGACGCCAGAGTGGGCGATACCGTTACCAGCGCAAAGACTCCCGCCCGGGAGCCGCTGCCCGGATACAGGAAAGTCACCCCTATGGTCTACTGCGGAATATACCCGGAGGACGGGGCCAAGTACGGGGACCTGGGAGATGCTCTGGAAAAGCTGCAGCTGAACGACGCATCCTTGGTGTTCGAGCCGGAGACCAGCGTGGCACTGGGATTTGGGTACAGGTGCGGGTTCCTCGGTCTTCTTCACCTGGAGATAATAACCGAGAGGCTGGAAAGGGAGTTTGACCTGGACCTGGTCACCACTGCCCCCGGGGTGGAGTACAGGCTCACCCTTACGGACGGCAGCCAGGTGTATATAGACAACCCCACCAACTATCCGGACCCGTCCAGGATAGCGAAGAGCGAGGAGCCCTTTGTGATAGCCGATATTTACACCCCGAAAGACTACGTGGGGAGCATAATGGACCTGTGCCAGGAGAGGAGAGGGGTGTTCAGGGACATGCAGTACCTGGACGAGTCCAGGGTAGACCTGCGCTACGACCTGCCCTTGGGGGAAATTGTCTATGACTTCTTTGACGCGATAAAGAGCAGGAGCAGGGGGTACGCCAGCTATGAATACGAATTCAGGGATTTCGTCCCATCAGATCTGGTGAGACTTGACATACTGATAAACGGGGAGCCCGTGGACGCCCTGTCCCTGATAGTGCACTCCGACAAGGCCTACGAGAGGGGAAGAAAACTGGCGGAAAAACTCAAAGAGAACATACCGAGGCAGCTGTTTGAAGTGCCCATTCAGGCTGCGGTGGGTGGAAAGATAATAGCCAGAGAGACCGTAAAAGCCCTGCGCAAAGACGTGCTGGCAAAGTGTTACGGCGGCGATATAAGCAGGAAGAAAAAACTGTTGGAAAAACAGAAAGAGGGCAAAAAGAAGATGCGCAAACTGGGGACAGTGGAGATTCCCAGCGAAGCTTTCACCGCTGTGCTGAAACTGGATTAGCCGAGATGTGAAAACCCCGCCCAAAACCCGCAAAGACATTTTTCCGTTGCTACAGGGAAAATTTCAAATTTTTCAGACACTGAGGATTTAAATTCAAATGTATTTGGTAAAAAGCGGAAGAATATGTCGGAAACCGGCAGCTGCAGAGAAGAGGCAGACAAATATTTGCATCTTTTTCCCTCGGAGGGGGAAATTTCGGATATTCACGCTTTTTCATTTTCGCAGAAAAATTTCAGAGGGGAAAATAGGTCCACGCACTTTGTAAAGGAAAAATATTTGTGAAAAATATAAAAATAAAGGGTATTTTTCTCCCTGTTTTGTTGCATTGTACAATTTTTCCAAAAAAAGTTGACATTATTTTCCCGCAAGTATATAATCTCACCCAAACATCGGAGGAAGTTCAGATGACAGACAGTTACTACAATAACAGCAGCAGTCATCCTTCCCGGGACTTTTGTGCCGGGTACTTTTGCCGTGCTTTGATAATCCTTTTCGTATGTGCCGCTATTTCCGTGGCACATATTTTCGTTTTGGCTCTGATTTTCTCCATTATTCCGCTAGTGCTATCCATCGGCGTCATTTCCTTCATTGTTATTATTGCAGAATACAGA
>CAZYZR010000020.1:12635-15135 GCA_964651945.1 uncultured Oscillospiraceae bacterium
TACAGAGTCAGAAAAGTACCTGTTATCCGGGTTTAGAACAACATTTGTAAACCGGCCGTGCTTTCTGGAGCACGGTCCTTTTTATTGGTGACAAAGCTATATTGCTTTCACATAGGGGATTCCCCAAAACAAAAAAACAAAGAGAGGTAACTTATATGAAAAAGTTTCTCAGCGCTGTGCTGGCCCTGGCCGTAATGGTCTCTGCCTTCACAGCCTGCTCCGGCGGCGGAGACGAGAGCCGGAGCGACGAAGAAAAGGTGCTGGTGATAGGAGGTTCCGGACCCCTTACCGGCGACTACGCGACCTACGGCACATCCGCCAAGCAGGGAGCCGAGATTGCAGAAGAGGAGATAAACGAAGCCGGCGGAGTTAACGGCTGGACTGTCAAGGTTCTCTACGAGGACGATCAGACAGACCCCCAGCAGGCGGTCAACGCCTATTCTACCCTGATGGACAACGGGATGGACGTGTCCTTGGGCGGCGTCACCTCCGGGGCCTGCATAGCCGTGAGTGAGGAGGCAAACAAGGACGGGATCCTTATGCTCACCCCCTCTGGATCCCAGCTGGAGTGCACACAGTACGACAACGGATTCCGCGTCTGCTTCCAGGACCCGGACCAGGGGACCTACTCAGCCCAGTTTATAAAGGACAATGCCCTGGGTGAAAAGGTGGCTGTCCTCTACGACAAATCCAACGACTACTCTGTGGGAATATACGAGGCCTTCAAAGAGAAAGCCCGGGAAGTAGACCTTGAGATTGTGGACACTCAGGCCTTTACCGACCAGTCCAACACCGACTTCACCGTGCAGCTCCAGTCCATAAAGGCCAGCGGGGCGGATCTGCTCTTTCTCCCCCTCTACGCTCAGGAGTGCGCCTACATCCTGACCCAGTCCGACAGCATAGGTCTTGACGTGGTGTTCTTCGGAGTGGACGGAATGGACGGCGTTATGGAGAAAATAGGCGAGGAGAACCTGGGCCTCACAGAGGGCGTAATGCTCCTCACCCCCTTTGCAGCCTCCAGCGAGGACGAAAAAGTCGTGTCCTTCGTGACTAAGTACAAAGAGAAATACAACGCAGTGCCTGACCAGTTCGCAGCTGACGCCTACGACGCGGTATACACCATAGTCGAGGCCTTCAAGGCCAGCGGAGCTGTTCCGGGAGACCGGGATTTCAACGAAAAAATGGTCGCCGCAATGACCGAGATAACCGTGGACGGACTCACCGGGACAATGACCTGGACCGCAGACGGAGAGCCCCACAAGACCGCAATGGCAGTGGTTATCCGCGACGGGCGGTACGAAGCCTATTCGGCAGACGCCCCTTCTGAGGCGGAGAACCCGGAAGCTGAGTAACGCAAAATACCCCTTTTGAAGGAAAAACAGGGAAATTCCCGCCTTTGGGCGGGGGTTTTCAGAGGGTTTTTCCCCGGAAAAGCTCTCTGAAAGCAAATAGCCCGGAATCGGGCGGAGGATAAAATGAACTTTCTTACAAATCTTGTCAGCGGCCTCAGCCTTGGAAGCATTTACGCCCTTATAGCCCTTGGGTACACCATGGTCTACGGGATAGCGAGAATGCTCAATTTTGCCCATGGGGACATAATAATGGTGGGGGCCTTCGCCGCAATAGTCTTTATAAACACTATGGGGCTGCCTCCAGCATTCGGGGTGATCCTCACGGTTCTCACCTGCACGCTGGTGGGGGTGACTGTGGAGAGGATTGCCTACAGGCCGTTGAGGAACGCCCCTCCCCTGTCCGTTCTTATAACCGCAATAGGGGTAAGCTATTTTCTGCAGAACACCCGGCTGCTGATTTTCGGCACAAACCAGAAGAGCTTTCCCAAGTTCATATCCCTCTCCCCTGTGGAAATCGGAGGACTTACGATAAGGGGGGAGAGCATTCTCACCATGGCCGTGACAGTTGTACTGATGGGACTTCTGACCCTCTTCATAAACAAGACAAAATTGGGGAAGGCCATGAGGGCAGTGTCGGAGGACAGAGATGCAGCCCAGCTTATGGGAATAAGCGTCAACGCCACCATAACCCTGACTTTTGCCATAGGTTCTGCCCTGGCGGCAGTGGCGGGGATGTTTTACGGGCTGACCTACACTTTCATAAGCCCCTACACCGGCTCAATGCCCGGAATAAAGGCCTTTGTTGCGGCGGTGTTCGGGGGGATAGGCAGCATTCCCGGGGCTATGCTGGGGGGAATACTTCTGGGAGTTATAGAGAGCCTTGCCAAGGCATATATATCCACTGAACTGTCCGACGCCATAGTTTTCGGCGTCCTGATCATAGTCCTGCTGGTAAAGCCCACCGGGCTGCTGGGCAGGAGAACCAACGAAAAGGTGTAAAGATGGAAACTGCGATTTTTTCAAAACAGGACAGGAAAAAGCACAGATCCGGCCTTTTCCGCCTTCTCTGTGCGCTGCTTCTTTTTTACGCAGTGACTAAAGTCCTGATACTGACCGGGCATGCCACCAGACATATGCAGAGCCTCCTG
>CAZYZR010000020.1:15235-16510 GCA_964651945.1 uncultured Oscillospiraceae bacterium
GTGACAGTAATATCCCACTTTGTAAATTCCAAACACGGAAGGGCGGTGACTGCCCTGAGAGACAACTCAATAGCCGCCCGGGCGGTGGGAATAAACGGGGCCTCCTACAAGCTGCTGGTCTTCACGATGGCGGCATTTTTCGCCGGAGTGGCCGGGGCTCTCTACGGACACAACTACTCGATAATAACCGCTGGCCTGTTTGATTACAACAAATCCATAGAGATCCTGCTCTTTGTGGTGCTGGGGGGTATGGGCAACATAGCTGGAAGCGTTGCCGCCGCGGCCCTCATCACGGTACTGCCGGAGTTTCTCCGCACCCTTGGGCTGCGGGACTACAGAATGCTCATATACTCGGTGGTGCTGATAGCCCTTATGCTGGTCAACACAAACCCGAAATTCGTGCGGATGAAAGAAAAATTCTCCCTGTCCTCACTTTTCGGGAAAGGGGAGAAAGAAGGGCCGGAAAATGTCTGAGAGAAGAATGGTGCCCCTGCCCACAAACGCCATAGTGCCCCTGAGAGACGTGGACAAAAGGCCGATACTTGAGGCTCATCACCTGGGAATAGACTTTGGCGGGCTGGTGGCTGTGGAGGACTTTAACTTGACTATAGGCAGGACGGAGATTGCGGGGCTAATAGGCCCCAACGGCCGGGGGAAGACCACTGTATTCAACCTTCTCACCAGTGTATATCAGCCCACAAGGGGCACAATCCTTGTGGACGGGTACGACATAAAGGGAAAAACTCCCGCCCGGGTCAACAGGATGGGAGTTGCCAGGACGTTTCAGAATATAAGGCTCTTCGGCTCTATGTCGGTGCTGGACAACGTCAAAGTGGGAATCGACTCCGGTATAAAGGAGAGTTTTGTCCGGTCGGTCTTCCACTCCTTCGGCTACGGTGCCGCAGAGCGACAGGCAGAGGAGAGGGCCGGGGAGCTTCTGGACTTTTTCGGCCTCTACGGGGAAAAGGATCACCCCCGGAATTCCCTGCCCTACGGGTCCCGGAGGAAACTTGAAATAGCCAGGGCTCTGGCAACAAACCCGGGTATTCTGCTGCTGGACGAACCCGCGGCGGGTATGAACCCCTCCGAGACATCCTCACTTATGGAAACGATACTGAAAATAAGGGACACATTTGAGATAGCGATAATGCTGATAGAACACGATATGAACCTGGTCATGGGAATATGCGAGGGTATATGCGTTTTGAACTACGGAAAAGTGATCGCCAAGGGCACACCCCGGCAGATAAAGCGGGACCCCCGGGTGATAGAGGC
>CAZYZR010000021.1:0-5110 GCA_964651945.1 uncultured Oscillospiraceae bacterium
AAGCTCCTGAATGAAGATGAAAACGATGAAACTGGGGATGGGAATCGGGATTTAGATGTGCTTCAGGAAAAAGAGGGCAAAAGAATCTTCTCTGAAGATGAAAAATCTGGAGAATAAAATCTCTGCTGCCAATAGGTTATATTTAAAATTTTTTTCTTTAAACCATATGTTTAAGTGTACGTAAATTAATTTTATTGTTCGGATTGCCTTTACTGAAGATTTTGTTTAATTTAAATGCAATAATAAATTAAAGCACATTACTGATTTTACAGCGCCGTTTTTTGTTTGGGGATAATTTTTGGAATCCTGTGGAAGTCTTTCGCAAACATAGCAGGTTATCCTGCTTAAAAAGTTGATCTAAAAAAGTGATTGCAGGTTTCAGATAAATTTCATTTTGGAATCAAAAAGACACGTTACGCAATAAATTCGTATATTTTTAATTGATAACTCAAAGTTAATAATTTAACATTATAACCTAAAACAGCACATATTGTTTGTCTCATTTAGGCTTTTTGTACAAATAAACTTTTGATTTTTATATTATTTACCAAAAATTATCAAAGTTGTTGACACTAATTTTTTTTAGTGTTAATATCACCTTAATTAAATAATCTGATACTTGGGATTTTAGTAAAAATACTCAGACTTTACAACACAATCCTTGCAAATCCGGCAGACCCATTACTTTATGTTTTGAGTTTGCTTTTTTGACGGGTTTTGTGGGGCAAGGCCGGGTCCCGGGTACAGATAAAAATAAAACGGAGGATAGAAATGAAAAAACTACTCGCTTTGTTTCTTGCAGTGACCATGGCATTTTCCCTGGTCGCATGCGGAGGGGGGGGTGAAGAAGAATCGGCTCCTCGGGAAGAGGTTCAGGTTGGTATTGTTCTCCCCACAAAAGAAGAACCCCGCTGGTTGCAGGATGAGGAATCTTTCAGCACAGCTCTTGCTGATGCCGGTTTCACAAGTGAAGTCCTGTTTTCTCAGGGCAAGTCTGAGACTGAACTGGCAAATGTAGAGGCTTTGCTGGAAAAGAACATTAAGGTCCTGGTTATCTGTGCACAGGATGCAGCAGCAGCTGGTGCTGCCGTACAGAAAGCCAAGGACGCAGGTGTTACAGTTGTCTGCTATGACCGTCTTATCACAGGCACAGATGCTGTTGACTACTACATCACATTCAACTCCTTTGAAGTCGGTGTTGCACAGGGTCAGTATCTTATAGATGCCTTTGAGGGAAAGACGGGCGTTCCGCTCTACCTGTATTCAGGTGCCATTACTGACAACAACGCCTTCATTTTCTTCTCAGGTGCCTGGTCAGTGCTCAATGAGGCTGTTGCCAACGGCCAGTTCGTAGTTGAAAACTGCGATGACCTTGAGGGCAAGGGCGCTCTTGATGCCGAGGCCGATCACGCTGAGCTCTCAACAATCATGGGCAAGATGACCACCAACTGGGATTTTGCCACTGCCAAGACAGTTGCCGAGGGCAACCTCGTTGCAGCTGACGCTTCAGCAAAGGGCGATGTCGCCATACTCGCTCCCAACGACGGCACAGCCCGTGCCATTGCCGATGCTTTCTCCGCTGACTCCGATATAACAAGCTATGTTATAACTGGGCAGGATGCTGAGATGGCCTCCCTGAAGTATATCCAGGACGGCAAACAGAGCATGACCGTTTGGAAGAATACAGCTACACTTGCCGAGACAACCTGCGATCTCGTCGCAGAGCTCCTCAATGGAAACACTCCTGAGACCGGTGCCACCTACAACAACCAGGTCAAGGATGTTCCTTCAGTTGAGCAGGCTGTTACAGTTGTGGATGCAACGAATCTGCCTGACCTCATAGCTGACGGAAGCTTCTCACAGTCTGACATAGATGCTGCTCAGTAATTACTGACTGACTTATTAGCCGGCTCCCATATATGGAGCCGGCTAATTATTGATAAGACAGGAGAGATTAAAATGGAAGATGATTATATCCTTGAAATGAGGAATATATGCAAGGAGTTTCCCGGAGTAAAAGCTCTCGACAATGTCAACTTCAAAGTCAGGCGTGGTGAGATACACTGCCTTGTGGGAGAAAACGGACGGGGAAAGTCCACACTGATGAAAGTCCTCTCCGGGGTCTGGAAATACGGCACATATACGGGAGATATAGTGTATGACGGAGAGGTTCAGCAGTTTCACAGCATTGCAGACAGCGAGGCCAAGGGCATTGCCATAATTTACCAGGAACTTGCCCTTTTCCCTGAACTGCCTGTTTATGAAAATATTTATTTCGGCCATGAAATAATGAAAGGCGGACGGGTTGACTGGAATGAGACTATAGTCCAGGCCACAAAAATGCTGAAAAAAGTCCGTCTCAACATAGATCCTTCCACTCCGATCAAAAAGCTCAATACAGGTAACCAGCAGCTTGTTGAGATAGCCAAAGCTCTCTCCAAAAACTGCAAGCTGATTATTTTTGATGAACCTACTTCATCCCTGAATGAGGACGACAGCGAAAACCTTCTGAACCTTATGAAGGAGCTGAAAGCGGGCGGGATAACCTGTATAATGATTTCCCATAAACTTCGTGAGATCACTGCTATTGCGGACACAATAACCGTTCTGCGCGACGGAAGCACAATCTGCTCCCTTGATGCGAAGACAGATGATATATCAGAAGCCAACATAATACGCAATATGGTGGGCCGCAATATCGACAACGTCTATCCGAAACGTGAGCGGCATGAGTTCGGGGATGTTATGTTTGAGATTAAGAACCTTACGGTGGAAGACCCGTCAACAGGAAGAGAGATACTTCATGATGTCAACCTCAATGTGAGGAAAGGTGAGATTGTCGGTCTTCAGGGACTTATGGGAGCCGGCAGGACGGAATGTGCCTTGTCGGTTTTTGGCAATCCCTACGGATACAGAATAAAATCCGGCGAAGTCATCCTGGATGGCAAAAGTGGAATGTTCAAAAACCCCCGCGAGGCTATTGATGCAGGGCTTGCCTATGTAACCGAGGACCGCAAGGGCAATGGACTGGTGCTCATGCAGGATATCCGTTACAACATTTCTCTGCCAAATCTGGATGAGCTCAAAAAGGGTCTTGCCATCGACGAGCAGAAGGAGATTCTCGTTGCCAACAAGTACAAGGATGAAATTAATATCAAAGCTCCTTCTATTGAACAGAAAACCTCTAACCTTTCAGGAGGAAACCAGCAGAAAGTTTCAATAGCAAAATGGCTCTTTGTTGGGCCAAAGGTCCTGATCCTCGATGAGCCTACCCGTGGCATAGATGTGGGAGCCAAATTTGAAATTTATTCGCTGATGAATAAGATGGTTGAGGACGGAATGAGCATTATAATGATCTCATCCGAGCTTCCTGAGGTTCTGGGTATGTCTGACCGCCTTTATGTAATGAGTGAAGGACATATAACAGGGCAGCTCGACCGGTCAGAGGCAACTGAAGAAAAAGTCATGGCAATGGCTATAAACAAAGATTAAGGGGAGAGTGAAAATGGAAGAAAGCAAAAAACAGTCGATCGGCCGGGAGGTTGTCTCCCTGCTGAAAAACAACATCAAGAGCTATATGATGTATATCGTTCTTGTGGTGATAATGATTGTATTTCAGGTCTGGTCAGGCGGCAAGTTCTTCAGACCGACCAACATCACAAACCTGTTTAACCAGGTTGCCTATGTGGCGGTAATGGCCATAGGTATGACCCTCATACTGATACTCAAACACATTGACCTTTCAGTGGGCTATGTTGCAGGTTTTTCAGGTGCCGTGGCTGCGATACTTATGCAGACATACGGTGTCAACCAGTGGGTCGCCATTCTTATAGTACTTGCAATGGGGCTACTTATTGGTTTATATCAGGGCACTCTGGTCACAAGGCTGGGTGTTCCCGCTTTTGTCACGACTCTTGCGGGAATGTTTATATTCCGTGGTCTATTGACCTTATCCCTGGCAAAAACCGGTACAATTATAGTTAGCCAGAAAGGGTTCCTTGCCCTTTGCCAGGGATTTATACCTGATATTCCGAACAACACAGGTTACCATCTTGTGACAATTATCATAGGTGCGATTGCAGTTGTTCGGGTGGTATTTTCACGGGTGAAAAGCCGCAAGAACAAACAGCAGTACAACTTTGAGGTTGTTTCAACTCCTATATTTGTGACAGGACTTGTTGTGGCTTCCGCGGTAATCATGGGTCTTTGCTTTGTGCTTGCCTCCGACAAAGGCATTCCGTGGAGCGCTGTGATAGTCGGCGTTATACTTGCCATATACACATTCTTACTTGACAAGACAAAACTCGGCCGTTATATTTACGGCATAGGCGGCAACGATCAGGCTGCTGAACTCTCAGGTGTCAACGTAAAACTTGTCACACAGTTTGCATTCTGTTCGATGTCAGTCCTCGCTGCACTTGCAGGAATACTTTATACATCCCGTCTGTCATCTGCTACACCAACAGCCGGAAACGGATTTGAGATGGACGCAATAGCCTCCTCCTACATAGGCGGTACAGCTGTCAGCGGTGGTGTGGGCAAAGTTACAAACGCAATTATAGGTACTTTCGTTATTATGTCACTGACAAACGGCATGAACCTTATGGGTGTTGATATTGCCTATCAGTACATAGTGAAAGGTATTATATTTATTGCAGCAGTCGCATTTGATGTGTGGGCCCGCAGGAAATAACAGGGTTTACAAAATTCCGGGTGCCGGATGGCACCCGGTTTTTTATATATCCGGGATTTATTGAAGGGAAGTCCGGATATTCCTGATCCAAGGACAGGTTCTTTAAATTTCTTTCATTTCATTGTGTTCCGCTTTTTCAATGCTCCTGGGGAAACGTTTGCAAAAACATTGATTATTGTATATAATGGTAAGCGATATGGTGCGGAATGATTTTACCAAACTTCTGCAAAGACAGGTTTCTAATAATCTTGATTAAGAGTGAAAAGTTATGGATATAAGGGTAAACGACATAATTTTGACTAAAAAGGAACATCCCTGCAAAAACAGGGAATTTCTGGTACTCAGAGTCGGAATGGATTTCAAGATAAAATGTACAAAATGCGGAAGAGAAGTTATGATTCCGCGTTCGAAGATAGA
>CAZYZR010000021.1:5210-16363 GCA_964651945.1 uncultured Oscillospiraceae bacterium
GGCCTTGATCCTGATTTCAGGGAAATAGTGGTCTCCCAGTACAACCAGGGTAAGGATGACATGGAGAAAATCCGGCAGGAGCTCAAAATACTTCTTATTCCGAAAGATCAGGACGATGAAAAGAATGTTATTATCGAGATAAGGGCCGGTGCGGGCGGAGATGAGGCCGCTCTGTTCGCCTATAATCTGTATCGCATGTACAATATGTATGCTGAGAGCAAAGGGTGGAGCACCGAATTGATTTCCCGGAATGAAACAGAGCTTGGCGGTTTCAAGGAAGTGAGTTTTTCCGTTGAAGGGGACGGAGTCTACAGTCGATTCAAATTTGAAAGCGGTGTGCACAGAGTGCAAAGGGTCCCGGACACTGAAGCACAGGGAAGAATTCACACCTCGACTGTGACTGTAGCTGTAATGACTGAGGCTGATGAAGTGGATGTCGTTATAAACCCATCCGATCTCAGGATTGACACCTTCCGTTCCTCCGGCGCAGGTGGGCAGCATATAAACAAGACTTCTTCGGCCATCAGGATCACGCATTTACCCACGGGGCTGGTGGTGGAATGTCAGGATGAAAGAAGCCAGTATAAGAATAAAGACAAGGCTATGAAGGTCCTGCGCTCCCGCCTTTACAATATGGAAAAAGCCAAGCAGGATGCCTTGGTTGCACGGGAGAGAAAAAGTCAGGTCGGAACCGGCGACAGGAGTGAAAGAATAAGGACCTACAATTATCCACAGGGAAGGGTAACTGACCACAGGATCGGACTGACAGTTTACAGGCTGGAGCAGGTGCTCGACGGGGACCTGGACGAGATAATAGATGCCCTGACAGCGGCTGATCAGGCAGAAAAGCTGAAGGCCAGCGGGGAGGATTTCTGATGGAGACCCTCTTGTTGCGCCCGAATCCCAGGTCAATTGACCGGGCGGCAAGTCTTGTCATCAACGGACAGGTTGTCGCTTTGCCCACTGAGACTGTGTATGGACTTTTTGCGGATGCCACAAGGCGGGAAGCGACTGACAGGATATTCCTTGCGAAAGGCCGACCTCAGGATAATCCTCTGATAGTGCATATCTCAGATATGAATATGCTCAAAAGTATTGCCGATGATATTCCCCGGGAAGCGTTCCGGCTCGCAGATGAGTTCTGGCCCGGCCCCCTCACCATGATTCTGAAGAAAAAAGATGTGATCTGCGATAAAGTTACTGCCGGGCTTGATACTGTGGGTATAAGAATGTCAAGCGATCCTGTGCTGATGGAGGTGATACGAAAGTCCGCCAAGCCATTGCGGGGGCCTTCGGCAAACAGAAGCGGAAGGCCAAGTCCCACAGACGCAAATACTGTTTTGAGTGATATGGACGGAAGGATACCACTTATACTTGACGGAGGGGAATGCAGAATAGGCGTCGAATCCACAGTGGTGTCACTTGTCTCTCCACAGCCCGTACTGTTCAGGCCAGGATATATCACTTCACGGCAGATCAGCAGAGTTCTGGGGAAAGAAGTGATTTTGTCAAAGGGTATCACCGAGGAGCTTTCCTCAGATGACAAAGTTCTGTCTCCCGGGCTTAAACACAGGCACTATGCCCCAGCGGCAGAAGTGACAATTGTAAACGGACCTTTTGAAAAATACAAATGTCTGGTGGAAGGTGAGGGAGCGGTAGCGCTCTGCTTTGATGAATATGCCCCTTTTTTAATGTGTAAAACCGTTTGTTACGGTAAAAAAGACGATCCCCGGGATCAGGCCTCAAAACTTTTCAGCGCACTCAGAACTCTCGATGAAATAGGGGCAGACAAAGTATATGCAATGATGCCTGATACTGAGGGCATCGGCCTTGCGATTTACAACAGACTATTGAGAGCAGCGGCATTCAGGGTGGTGAATGTATGAGCGGTCGTGGTCAGATAATAGCTGTCACAGGTCAGAGCGGCAGCGGGAAAAGCACACTTTCAGCTTTTTATTCCTCCAAAGGGCATGTTGTAATTGATTCTGATAAGGTTGCGAAAGAGGTCAGGGATCTGCCGGAATGCAGGCAAGAGCTCTGTGAGGAGTTTGGGAGTGATATTCTAGTAAATGGCAGGATATCTCCGGATGTTTTGTCGAAAAAAGCTTTTTCCGATGTCATAGGAGTGAGAAAACTCACAAGAATCACTCATCCATACATCATAAGAAAAATCCTGAAAAGAGCAAATTCAGCTTTTGACAAAGGCGAAAAGATGGTCTTTGTTGACGGAGCAGTGATTATAGGACGGGAATTTGAAAAATACTGTGACAAATTCATAGTTGTGGTCGTCTCTCCCGAAATTCGGGTTAAGAGAATTGTATCAAGAGACAAAATAACTTTCCAAAAAGCAATGGAAAGAATAAGCTTGCAGACCCCATATCCTGAGATGATTAAAAAAGCCGACTATGTTGTGGGGAATAATTCCGCTCCAGAGGACCTTATCGTTCAGGGTGAATTTGTTTACAGGAGAATTGCGGAAAAGTAAGGAGAAAAGAAAATAGACAAAAACAAGTACAATACTTATAAGAAATTTTGTATATGCGGACTGGTTTTGGTGCTTTGTCTTGGAGTAATGTATTTAATTTCTGTTGAAAAAGAATATATTGAAAGCGTTTCATATCCTATAAAATACCGGGAATATGTGGAAAAATATTCCGAGGTTTATGGACTAGACAAATATCTTGTATATGCTTTTATAAGGACTGAAAGCAGTTTTGAACCGAGTGCCGAGTCTTCAGTGGGTGCAATAGGTCTGACTCAGATTACAGAAGACACTTTTGACTGGATAAAAGGAAGGCTTTGCCCTGAAGAGGAGATTGAATTTACAGATCTTTATGATCCTGAAACCTCAGTAAGATTTGGAGCATATTACATATACAGATGTATGGACAGGTATGGGGGAAATATAGAAACCGCAGCTGCTGCTTACCACAGCGGCTGGACTACTGTGGACACACTCTTGCGGGAGCAAAAATCAGAATTTCTTGTGGATTTTCCGTATCCGCAGATGAAGAATTATGTTCATAAGATAAGCAAAGCTTATGAGAAATACAAAGAAATTTATCTTGAAGAGAAAGGAGCCTGAATTTATGGAAGGCAAAAAGGAGACCGAGGAGCTTCTGTCAAAACTCAGCTATACCTCAAAGCATTTTGCCAGGGTTTACCCGGATAAGCTTGAAAAAAGCTTTGAGTTCTGTGAGGGATACAAGGATTTTCTCTCCCGGAGCAAAACTGAGAGACTCGCTGCGGCCAATATCACAGAGATCGCCAAAGCCAATGGGTATGAAGAATTTGACCCCGGCAAGACATACTGGGCAGGTGACAAAGTCTATTTGAATAACCGCGGAAAGGCGGTGATACTTTCCACTATAGGTGAAAAATCCGTGGACTGCGGGGTCAGAATAGTCGCAAGCCATATTGATTCTCCAAGGCTTGACCTCAAGCCGAATCCGCTTTTTGAAAGCGATGACATTGCCTATTTCAAGACTCATTACTATGGCGGTTTAAAGCGATATCAGTGGGCTGCAATGCCCTTGGCTATACACGGTGTCGTAGTTAAAAAGGACGGGGAAAAAGTCTGCATTGATATAGGAGAGGATCCTGATGACCCGGTGTTCTGCCTGAGCGACCTCCTTCCGCACCTTGCCAAGTCACAGGGTGAGAGAAAAATGAATGACGTCATAAAAGGCGAGGAGATGAATGTCATTGTTTCCAGCCTGCCCTATGAAAACAAAGATATGAATGAGGCTGTAAAACTTGCAGTCCTGGTCTATCTCAATGAAAAATACGGGATTACCGAGAGAGATTTTTTAAACGCCGAACTGGAGATTGTTCCCGCGGGGGCAGCTAGAGACATAGGCTTTGACAGGTCTATGATAGGCGCTTATGGGCATGACGACAGAGTTTGCGCCTATACATCTCTTATGGCAGAAGTCGAAACAAAGAATCCCACTCTCACAACAGTGAGCGTGTATGCCGACAAAGAGGAAGTGGGTTCGGACGGAGTAACTGGGCTGAATTCCGATTTTCTCGAACAGTTTATACATTATCTTGCAAAGATGCAGGGAGTTGACCTGATTACCGCTCTTAGAAATTCATCCTGCCTTTCCGCGGATGTCAATGCTGCATATGATCCCACTTTCCCGGATGTTTACGAGGCGAGAAACTCAGCATATATAAACAGGGGAGTGGTACTCACAAAATACACAGGTGCTGCCGGGAAAAGCATGACGAACGATTCTTCTGCGGAATTTATGGCTGAAATTTCAAATCTTTTGGATGCTCAGGGAGTTTGCTGGCAGACCGGAGAGCTGGGACGTATAGACCGGGGAGGCGGAGGAACAGTTGCAAAATACATATCTTCAAAAAATATAGATACTGTGGACATCGGTGTTCCGGTGATTTCTATGCACTCCCCCTTTGAACTTGTAGCAAAAAGTGACGTCTATGCTGCATACGCGGCTTTCCTGGCATTCCTTAACAGATGATCTTAAAGTAAGGGTTATACAGGTATATAGCTGGAAAGTTGGGCTAAAAAAGCCATCTGTTGCCTATAAAACTATTGATAATCCCCTGAGATTGTATTATAATTTAATAGACATTGAGTTGATAGATTTTGAAAAAAGGAGGAATCAGTTTTGAACTTGATGTACGTTGCTGTATTCGCAGGCGTACTGGCTCTTCTTTTTGCATTTGTACTCACCAGAAGAGTAAACAAAGTCAGCCCCGGCACTGAAAGGATGCAGGAGATTTCCGGTGCCATTGCTGAGGGTGCAAGAGCCTTTCTGTTCTCCGAATACAAGATACTCATAGTTTTCGTTGTAGTGCTGTTTGTACTTCTGGTTATAATCAGAAATGTAATGACAGCTGTCTGTTTTGCCATAGGTGCTGCTTTTTCGACTCTTGCAGGTTACATTGGCATGACCGTCGCTACAAAGGCAAATGTAAGGACTGCCAATGCTGCAAAAGAGTCCGGAATAGCATCTGCCCTCTCAGTGGCTTTTTCCGGCGGAGCGGTTATGGGAATGTGCGTTGCCGGGCTTGGCCTTCTCGGCGTAAGTGCGGTGTATGCAGTCACCAACAATGTTGACATCCTTTTCGGATTCAGCCTCGGTGCCTCTTCAATTGCATTGTTTGCCCGTGTCGGAGGCGGTATTTATACCAAAGCGGCTGATGTCGGTGCAGACCTTGTGGGAAAAGTTGAGGCCGGCATTCCCGAGGATGACCCCCGCAATCCGGCAGTTATAGCCGATAACGTGGGAGACAATGTGGGTGATGTGGCCGGCATGGGCGCAGACCTTTTTGAGTCTTACGTGGGATCTCTCATTTCTGCTATGACTTTGGGTCTCGCGGGTGCTGGAGTCGGGGAGGCACTTATTCCAAACGGTGCCGTTATTTTCCCGGCTGTGCTTTCTGCCCTTGGAATAGTTGCTGCTATTATAGGTTCCTTCCTTGTCAAAGGGAAAGAGGGTGGCAATCCGCAGAAATCTCTTAACATGGGTGAATATACGGCATCCGCAATAGTCGTTGTAGGTGCTTTCATCCTGAGCAATGTTTTCTTCGGCAGTATGAAGCCTGCTTTAGCAATAATTGCAGGACTTATAGTAGGTCTCCTGATAGGTACTGTTACAGAGATTTACACTTCTGCCGACTATAAGTCAGTGAAGAAAATAGCCGATCAGTCGGAGACAGGTGCTGCGACCACAATTATATCAGGACTTGCCGTAGGTATGAATTCAACCGCTGTTCCGATTATTCTGATATGCATAGGTATATTTATTGCTTATAAGATGTGCGGACTTTACGGCATAGCACTTGCTGCAGTCGGAATGCTGTCAACGACAGGTATTACCGTAGCCGTTGATGCATATGGACCGATTGCTGACAATGCCGGCGGCATTGCAGAAATGTCCGGACTTGATGAATCTGTCAGGGAAATCACCGATTCCCTGGATGCGGTGGGCAACACCACTGCTGCTATGGGGAAAGGCTTTGCAATAGGTTCTGCTGCACTTACGGCCTTGGCACTGTTTGTATCCTATGCAGACGCTGTTGGTCTTACTTCCATTAATGTCCTTTCGTATACTACCATAATTGGACTGCTGATAGGCGGCATGCTTCCATTCTTCTTCTCTGCATTTACTATGGAATCAGTCTCTAAAGCTGCTAATAAAATGATAGAAGAAGTGAGGAGGCAGTTCCACGAGATTCCCGGAATACTTGAGGGCACCGCTAAGCCGGATTACACCTCCTGTGTGGGAATTTCCACGAATGCAGCCCTTAGGGAGATGATAGTACCGGGACTGCTTGCAGTCGTTGCCCCGATTCTTGTAGGTGTTCTTCTGGGTCCTGAGGCCGTGGGCGGTATGCTTGCCGGCTCCCTTGTCACAGGTGTTCTGCTGGCGATATTTATGTCTAATTCCGGTGGTGCCTGGGACAATGCCAAGAAATACATTGAAAACGGTCATCACGGCGGAAAAGGCAGCGAGGCTCATAAGGCTGCAGTCGTCGGAGATACAGTCGGCGATCCATTTAAAGATACCTCAGGTCCTTCAATCAACATTCTTATAAAACTTATGACAATAGTTGCTTTGGTTTTCTGCGACCTGTTTATAGGTGTGCTTGTCTGATTGATGCCAATCTGTTTCTATAAAAATACCCCGTCTAAGCAGCGGGGTATTTTTGAGTTATAATATAGGTTTTAAATAATTTTTTGAGGCTTAAAATTTTTCAGAGTAATATAATAACACAATAACACAGTAAAATATTACAGGATCAAGGCAAGAATCAGAATATCTATATTTAATTTTTTAGTGTAACAGAGATTATGAAGTAATGGATTAAGATACTGATTTATATTTTTTGCGCAAGATACTTGATATTAGAAAAGTTGTATAATTGCTTTGGAAATTGGTTTATAGATATACTAAGCTTTAATTATGTGATATACTGAAATAATAGAAAATTTTTATTATTAAAAAATAGTTTGAGGATACCGGAATGCCATTTAATATTGTCCGCCAAGACATCTCACGCATTGAAGCCGATGCAATTGTCAGTCCTACCCGGCCAGGGCTTTCCAATTACGGAGGAGCTGAAGCTGCCATACTTTCGGCAGGAGGGCCGGAACTTTTAAAAGCAAGGGAAAGTCTGGGGAGTATTCCCACAGGGCAACTGTATATTACCCCTGCTTTTTCTCTTCATGCCAGAATAGTGGTTCATATTTCCGGTCCCCGCTGGAATGGCACTGATGAATGTGAGAAAGTTTTGCTTTCTTGCTATACAGATTCTCTGAATGCTGCCCTTGCAGCAGGGTCCAGTACTGTTGCCGTACCGCTTATTTCCTCAGGTGCTCTTGGTTTTCCTCCTGAGATTTCTCTTAGAGTCTCAACAGAGGCAATAAAAAATTTCCTTGCAGATAACGATATGCAGGTAACTCTGGTTGTATTTGATAAAAATTCGTTTTCTATTTCAAGGGAACTTTTTGGCCAGATAGACAGTTATATCGACGACAATTATTCCGTCCGATACCGGCACAAAAGAAATCTGTCGAAAAATTACATTTTTGCAGACCTTATAGAAGAAGATAAAATATTTGAATCTTCACTTTATAAAGATAAAAAGGATAAAATAAATTCTGTATCACTTGAGGAAAAGATATCTGATCTGGACGCTTCCTTTTCTGAAACACTCCTGCAGATTATTGATGAAAAGGGCATGACTGATCCGCAGGTGTACAAGAGAGCAAATATTGACAGAAAATTGTTTTCAAAGATAAGATCAAATACTTTGTACCGTCCATCCAAAAATACTGCGGTTTCCCTCTGTATTGCCCTTGAATTAAGCAGAGAGGAAACGGACAGTCTTCTGAAAAAAGCAGGATATGCCTTATCTGACAGCAGTGTATCTGATGTCATAGTCTGCTATTTTATTGATTCCGGCAATTATGATATATTTGAAATAAACGAAGCTCTTTTTGCTTATGACCAGCCCATTCTCGGCAGCATGGATAAGGAACAGAAATTCCCTCAGGAGGATTAGAGTCTGCTTTAAGATAAACTGTGATTAAAGAGAGAAGAAATAATAAATTATGCGAAAAATATTGTTGTATCTTATATTTTAATATAGTCAGAGTTTAAGCACTTTTATAAGTAAAATTTCCTATAAAGTATACTGCTGAAATGAATAAGAAGAATATTTTAAATGTCGCCTGACAGGCGACCTTCTTTTTTTGTTTGTCGTTATAATAAAAATATAAATCACAAAAGGAGATACTTATTTATGAAACAGGATTTGACAGAACTCGTTTTTATACTTGATCAGAGCGGGTCAATGCATGGACTTGAGACAGACGTCATAGGGGGGTTCAATTCACTCATTGAAGGGCAGAAAAAAGAGCCCGGAGAGGCAGTTATATCACTCGTATTATTTGACGACAGCAGAAAGGTGATCTATGACAGGGTTCCTCTTGATGAAGTCAGCTTGCTCACAGACAACGTCTATTGTCCGGGTGGTTCCACTGCGCTTCTTGATGCTGTAGGTTTTGGTGTAAAACATATTTCTATGGTGCACAGGTATATAAGAGAGGAGGACATTCCCCGGAAAACTCTTTTTGTCATATACACTGACGGAATGGAAAACTCAAGCAGGTACTTTTCATACGCAAAGATTAACAAGCTCATAACTGAAAAGCGAGAAAAAGACAAATGGGAATTTATGTTTCTGGGGGCGAATATTGATGCGGAGGATACAGCTGAGTATCTTGGGCTGAGACGTGAAATGTCTGCAGATTTCATTTCAGATGAAGAAGGTACACGGATTGCTTTCGATACTGTAGGAGCTGCAATTAACAATTTTCGTACAGGCAATCTGAAAAATAACTGGAATAAGGATATAAAAGCTGATTACAACAAGAGAAACAAAAAATAAATTTAAAATATGTATTTCAATCATTATTCGTTACTTTTGAATTTCTTGAAATTCAGGCTTTTATTACATATTTTGTACATTTAAAAATCAATGCAGATGATAAAATTTACAGGTATAAAATGTGTATTTAACAATTATAATGGCATAAAGAAAAACAGATAAAACGGTTCGGAGGTAAATAAATATGTCAAAATTAAATGTTGATCAGAAGACTATAAAAGATCTGTTTCAGGCAAAACAATCTGATTTTTTGATTCCTGATTATCAGAGACCCTACGCTTGGGGAGAAAGTGAGTGTCAGACGCTGTGGGATGATATATTTTCTTTTGCAATTCCCAACAATGATGCGACAGAATTTGACAGCAACAGTGAGTACTTTCTGGGTCCTATTGTAACTTTTAAGAACGACGAAGGGAAAATGGAAGTTATAGATGGCCAGCAGAGGCTGACAACGCTTATGTTGCTCCTGAGGGCTTTCTATGTGCAATTTAGCCAAATGCGGGATGGAAATTCAAAATCCACCAAAGAAAACATAGAAAAATGCATATGGAAAACAGATGAATTCGGCAATCCTGACCTGAACCAATTGAAAATAGATTCAGAAGTGGCAACTGACAATGACAAGGAAGAATTTTTGGATATTCTCCGTACAGGTGTGGCAGAGAAAGATAAAAAGAGTAAGTATGCAGAAAATTACCGTTTCTTTCAGAAATGTATAGACACTTTTCTTCACAATTTTCCTTCGTATTTTCCTCATCTTCCCACAAGAATAATGAATAATTGCATTCTCCTTCCAATAGAGGCTGAATCGCAGGACACTGCGTTGCGTATTTTTTCTACGCTGAATGACCGTGGCAAGCCATTGTCTGACGCCGATATATTCAAGGCACAATTTTATAAATTTTACTCAGATAAGGGGATGAAGGGAGAATTTATAAACAAATGGAAAGACCTGGAAGATCTTTGCGGAAGGATTTTTAATCCCATTTCGGGTACTCCTATGGATGAGCTGTTTACCCGTTATATGTATTTTATTCGCGCAAAAAGGGGCATTAAGTCATCTACAATAGAAGCCCTGAGGAAGTTTTATGAAAAGGACAGGTATGCACTTCTGAAAAAAGACGACACCTTTCAGGATCTAATTGTTCTTGCCCATTTTTGGGAGGACATATCAAATCAGGACAGGGACAGGTTTTCCTTGCGTGTTCTCAGGAATCTATTTGTATTGAATTACGCCCCAAATAGTATGTGGACGTATATTGTTTCGGTATATTTTATGCAAAACAGAGATCGGAACGGGTTGCTCGACGATGAAAAATTCTTTGACTTTCTCAACAAAATTATAGGATTCATATGGACATATTCCGTTACGAATCCGGGCGTTTACACCTTGAGGACACCTATTTTTGCGGAGATGGTAAACATTACTGAAAACAAGCCTGTTACTTTTTCAGATTATAAATTCGATGCTAAAAATGTTTCGCAGATGTTTTCCAATTTCACATTCAGCAATCAAAGGCCTATAACAAAATCAATGCTTGCATGGTGGGCCTTCCAGAATGAAGCGCAAGACCTCTTGTCATTAGAAACCGTTTTCGAAATTGAGCATATTTATTCAAGAAACAGACAGGATAAAGAGGGAATGTTGACAAATGTGCGTAATCTGGAATCTCTGGGTAACAAGTCTCTGCTTGAAAGAAGGATAAACATAAGGGCATCGGATTATAAATTTGTTGATAAAGCAAAGTATTATCTGGGCTTTACCAGCAGTAGTAATCAAAAAAAGGAAGGGACCAAAATTTGTGAACTTGTTGAAATGGCAAATAACTTCAAAGATTTTGATGAAGATGATATAATAAACAGGAACAAATGTATTTTGGATACCTTTATCTCATTTTTGGAAAGTTATGATTTAATTGAAAAATAGTGTAATTTTTGAATTGAAAGGTTTTATTAATTAAAATTAACGTCAATCTAAAATTCCAGTAAATTAGAGCCAACATAAAGAGAAAAAATAAAATGCTCCCAAAGTAAATCATAGGTGATAAGCAACACAGCAGTAAGGCTGATGTACAAGGGGAAAGCAGATTCAAGCATAAAGGATATGAAGGCACAGAGGCGGTGAGCGATGTTTATTGCAATGGAGGAAACGCTGCCAAAGAGAGTCACTGGATCGTTGAAATATTGAAAAGGATGGCCGGAAAATAGGAGGGTAATATGGCAAA
>CAZYZR010000022.1:0-16121 GCA_964651945.1 uncultured Oscillospiraceae bacterium
GATGGCTTGGATGAAAGGAAAAGGCGACAGGTGTGCCTGATTTTGGCAGTTATAGCTGCACCTTGGTTATTTTTTATTCTGGCGAGTTATTAAATTACGATATACTATATGCAGAATTGATAAAATTCCCGCTTTATCGCATTGCAAGACCATCAATTACCTGCAGCAGCCGGGAAAGTCCGGCGGTATTTTGAATATTCAGAAAGCAATCCAAGACTAAAATATAATATGTTGTAGTAATAATTTTTTATATGAAAGAATTTGTTTTATAAGCCTCATATTCTCATATTTTTATAGAGTATTGCGATTTTCACATTTTGGGCCCCGGCTTTATGTGGAAGCAACTTCTTCTGTAAAACCTTCGTCTATTTTCAAGTCTCTTTTTTGTAGTCACATCCCTAACCAAAGACGTATTTTTTATCGCTCGTCCATTAGTTTTGCTTCTGAATATTTTGCCTTATTTTGTATCATTATGTCTTTTTTATATCGAAAGCAAAGAAAATACTGATAAATTTGAAAAACATTTATCATTCTCCTGTAAGTCATTAACATATAACTTTAGTGCAATAATCAATACCCTGGGTTCCAAATTGGAATTAGATAAACAGCTTAGCACTTTCAAGAAGAACTTTACGAAAACTCTGTTTTGCTGTAAAGAGTTATATCTGCAATTTGCACCAATGCCGGACATATGAATTTTGTAAGACTGCAAAAATCGAGGAATATGCACTTTTATCAATGATTTTCACTATTGCACAAATGGAAAATAAAAATAATAGAATTATCAATTATTCTATTGTGACCTTTTCGCAAAATGAATATTTTAAGAATTAGTAAGATTAAAAACAGTCTCAATTCAGGGACTGCAATTTTTTAAAGAAAGTAAGATATTTGACTATTAAAAAGGAAGTTCTCAGTAAGAGTAGAACAAATAATTAAAAAATAATTTATAATTTTCAAGCTCTGCTACAAATAAAATTCTTCCTATATCAGAAACTGTGAAAAACGAATAATAATCTGATTAAACACAAGACGAAAATTTCTGTACATATAGGAAATAAAATATTTTTTAAAAAGAAATAATTCGCTAAACAGATTCAGAATTATTCATAGCTGACAGGAATCAAAATAAAATATGTTTTTTCATTTTCAAACAAATTAATTTTTTTGTTGACAAACATCGATGACATGATATAATAAATAACGGTTAGCCATCGCTAACTAACTATATTATATCTGGAGGAGAGGATGTTACTTCTCAATAAAACACTTATAAGAATGTCAAAAGGGCTTTGGGGATGGATACTTGCAATTACGTCCCTCAAAATGCTCACACTTGTGTTGACAGTTAGATTTGCACGGATTATTGCGGGTTTCCTGGGGAATCTGTACTCACCTCAGATCACCGTTTTGGATGCTGGGAATTCTATAACCCGGGCTTTTCTTATGGCTGCACTCATTTTCGTGTCAGAACTTGTCACGGGGGAGGCGGAACACAGGTGCACTGCAAAAGCAAGGATTGTGCTCAGAGGAGAAATTTTTTCAAAAGCATTGCGGCTTGATGTGGGAAATATAGAGGAGATTGGGCCGGTTTCGGCAATTACTTCCTCAGTGGATGCGGTTGAATCGATTCAGGTTTATTACTCCAAATATCTGCCTGGGTTAATATACTGTATGATAGCTCCTTTTTATCTCTATGTAAGACTCAGGCCACTTTCTGCACCGGTTGCAATTGTTCTTCTCGTAGTTTCCCTCGCCGTTGTGCCAATAAACAACGTATTCCGCAAAAAAATACAGGATCTGCAGGTGGATTACTGGGATGGGCTGGAAGATCTCACTGGCTACTATCTTGAGAGTGTCCAGGGACTTACGACTCTTAAACTGTACGGACAGGATGAGGAGAGAAGAAATATCCTCAAGGAAAAATCCTATGATCTTAACAGCAGGGTAATGAGGGTAATGAGGCTCAATTTTTCATCATTTTTCCTCTCTGACGGAATGGTATATTCTGCAATTGTAGTTGCAGTGCTGATCGACCTTTATCAGCTTATGCGAGGTTATATTGATATTCCATCCGCTATGACTATTCTCTTGCTTTCTTACAGTTTCTTTTCTTCACTCAGACAGCTTATGAATGCTACTCATTCTGCTCTTACAGGTATAGCAGCGGCTGAAAAGGTAGAAAAACTTTTGTCAATTGACACAACACGCCCGTATAACCCGGATATTCCTATGCAGGAGGATCTTTTCGAAGGGATAAAGCTTAAAAACGTTTCCTATTCTTATAAGGGAAGAGATTCAGCAGTACAAGGTGTGAATATCGAAATACAGAAAGGCAAGGTCACTGCTTTTGTGGGAATGTCAGGGTGCGGAAAAAGCACTGTTGCAGGTCTGTTAATGAAGTTTTTTGACCCGGCTGAGGGGAAAATTTTCATAGAGGGCAGGGATTATGAGTCTCTGACACCCCGGCAGATAAGGAAAAAAGTGATAATGGTCCCGCAGACTGTCAGCCTCTTCAGCGGAACCGTTGCAGAAAATCTCAGATTGGCTGCCCCGGATGCTACCGACCGGGATCTTATGGAGGTACTGAGAGAGGTGAAACTCTCAGAATGGATAGAATCCCAGCCTCTTGGCCTTGAAACTTCAGTAGGGGATGCAGGCGGAAAGCTTTCCGGCGGACAGCGTCAGAAAATTGGAATTGCTAGAGCACTTCTGTGCAAAGCAGAATATATTATATTTGATGAAGCCACTTCCAGTGTGGATATGGACAGCGAAAGGGAAATCTGGAACTGCATTGACAATCTTGCAGAAACAAGGACGCTGATTATCATTTCACACAGACTTTCAACGATTGCAAAAGCTGACAGAATTTATGTGATGGAGAACGGGAAAGTTACAGACAGCGGGAATCATGATTTCCTTATGTCCAGAAGCGGTATTTACAAAACTCTCACAGAGGAACAGGCTGTTCTTGAAAAGAGGGGAAACGGAGGTCTTCTGAATGCTCAAAAAATATAAATATTCGCTGTGGCAGATGACAAAAAGGCTCCTAAGAAAAGCCGAGCCCTGCAAAAAGGAGATAATCCTCGCCACTATTGCAAGCATAGTCGGCAATCTGTCCCAGATGGGTCTTATGGGATTCGGAGCTGCCCGGGTTATCACTGCCCGGGGGCGGGACAAAAACAATCTTACAGCATATATAGCGGGTTTTGTCTTGAGTGCCATACTCATTGTGGTCTGCCGTTATGCCGAAGGGGTCATATCCCATGTTGGGGCTTACAGTCTGCTCGCTGAAATGAGAGTCAGCATGTTCGATACAATAAGAAAGCTTGCTCCCGCTTGTCTCACGGACAGAGAAAAAGGGGATATAATGAACATTGCGGTGTCAGACATAGAAACCATTGAATTTTTCTTTGCTCACACAATAGGTCCTATGTTTACCGTTGTGATACTTCCCTGTGTTACCTTGTTTATGGCTTACAAAGTAAGTCCCGCCTTTGTTGTGGCGCTGTTGCCGGTATATATTGTAATAAGCATTGTTTTCCCTCTTGCTGCCGTGAGAGCTGGCAGGAAAACAGGGGCTGATTTCAGGAAAGAACTGGGAAAGCTGAAATCAATCGTCCTTGAAAGTATATACGGAATAAAGGACATTCAGATTTTTGGATATGGGTCTAAAGCCTTGGAGAAAATGCAGCGGACAAACCGGCAGATAAACAAAGCTTCTCACGGGCTCACTATTCACAGGCGGACAGTGGCATCTGCTCCTACATTTTTTATTTATCTGGCAAGGATTGCTATTCTTGCTGTTGCAGCTGACCTGGCCGCTAAGGGTATCTCTGATCCTTTTGGCACAATTGTTATATCTTTTGTAGCCACGGCTTCTTTTTCTTCTACACAGTCCCTAACCACTGTGGTTTCCAGTCTGCTTGAGACTTATGCGGCAGCAGAGAGGATTTTTACCCTTGAGGATACACAGCCGGAGGTCATTCCTCCCGAAAATCCTGTAGACACAGGGAAAATTGAAAAAATTGAATTTCAAAATGTTGATTTTTATTATACGAATAAGGAAAAACTTATACTCAACAATTTCAATCTAAAAATCGAGGGCAATGAAAAACTGGGTATAATAGGAGAAAGCGGCGCCGGTAAATCCACTATTTTAAGGTTGCTCCTTCATTTCTGGAATGTCAAATCCGGAAAGATACTTATAAACGGCAAAGATATAAGGCAGATAGACCCATCCCGGCTTTCCAAGAGAATAGCTGTACTTGAGCAGGATACTTTTCTTTTCAGCGGGAGCATTGCCGATAACATAACTTTGGGAAGAAAAGGCTATACTCAGTCTGATATTGAGTCAGCGGCTCAAAAAGCCGGAATACACCAGTTTATTATATCCCTTCCGGATGGTTATGACACAGAGATGGGCAGCATGGGGCAGAGGCTGTCAGGGGGCGAAAAGCAGAGAATAGGGATAGCCAGGGTTATGCTGGGGAATCCTGACCTGATAGTTATGGACGAGCCCACTTCAAGTCTCGATGTCATTCACGAGGAGGAGCTTCTGAAAACCCTCAGGGAAAGCTGCGGGGATAAAATGGTCATTATTGTGTCTCATCGTTTATCAACCCTCACAGACTGTACATCAATAATCAATATAAACAATATTGGACGGCAGGAAATGGCCGTACCTGCATACTGAAATTATCAGTGTAATTTATCCTGGATAAAATAACTTTCCCGGAAAAATCAGGGGAAGTTTTCTTAGGACAAATGAGAACACGAAATGCAGAAAAAATTTTAAGTATCATCAATAACAGGCTAATTTTTAAATTGTAAAATTTGCACTTTAAACGCTGTAAATATTTTGCAGTTGACAAACTCATAAACAAAAATCCTTGAATTTAACTTATATTTCAAATTCCAAGAGTTCTGTGTATCCGCCGGGATATCTCCCTTGCCCTTTGTCTCTCAAAATCCGGATGGTCTTTTAACCACTTTGTATTAAGTGGGGAGGGGTGCGGAAGGATAAATGCGGTTTTTCCGTTGATCTTTCTGTCAGAAAAGACAAGTTCTGAAAATTTTTCACCCGGGAAAAAGTAAGTGGCTGCATATCTCCCCACTAAAAGAAATATCTCATTTTTTACGGCTTCGATTTCTTTATGCAGCCACAGATCTGCGCAGAATCTGTCAGGCTTGTTATCTCCCCCTTTGCTGGATTTCCCAGGGTAGCAATGAGAGATTTCAGTCATGTAGAAATTGTCCGGGTCATAAAAAACCTCCCGTGAAATATCATACCAATCGTTTATCAGCTTCTTGCCGCTTATATCATCAAAGGGTTTTCCGGATAAGTGTACTGCTTTGGACGGAGCCTGGCTTATCTGCATAATTTTTGAATTTTCATTTCCCCAGAATACCGGTCTGGGCTCATATCCGAATTTCTCCCGGCACAATCTGCAGGAGATTATCTCATTCTTTAAATTTTCTATCATACTATCTCTTTAAGCGATTGACTTTTGGCAAGCAGATATACACTTTACCAGATGTATATATTTAATTTATTTGGAAAGTGCAAAAAATTATTTCAAAAATTTGCTTTTGGTTTCAGGGGTAAATTATATGCTTTTTCTGTAACCGGTCTCATAATCAACTATATTTATAAGTTCTTTTCCCTCTATATATCTTCGTGCGTTTTCATTAATAATCGTCTCAATGGACTGTATAATTTCAATTGAGTGATACCCCCCTGCAATGTGGGGTGTTATAATTGCATTCTTCTCCTGCCACAGCGGGTGATCAGGAGGAAGTGGTTCAGGGTCAGTCACATCCAGAACAGCCCCTGCTATATTTTTGTTGTGCAGAGCTTGTGTGAGGGCATCTGTGTCTATACTTGTGCCTCGTCCCACATTTATCAGTACACTTTCAGGATTCATCAATGAGAACTGCCTCTCGCCCAAAACTTTTGTGGTCCGTGGTGTGTTGGGCAGACATAAAGCCACAATGTCTGCCCGAGGAAGCAGTCTGTCCAGTTCATCGAGAGTGTATATCCCATCTACATAATCCGGCTTTTTCCCTATATTGCGCTTTATTCCCTTTACCTTTGCCCCAAGTGCATTCATCCTTTGGGCAAAATTTCCACCGATATCTCCAAGACCTATAACAAGCACTTCAGATCCCGCGATCGTTTTTACAAAACCATTGTCATACCAGGATCCTTTGAATTGCTGGTCTCTGTAAAGGTTGAATTTTTTTACAAGGGACATAACTCCGGCCACCATATACTCGGATATTGCCGCGCCGTATGCGCCTGTGGCATTTGTTATCACAGTTCTGTTTTTGTCAATAGCATCGCTTTTTGCATAGTTGTCAGCTCCTGAGGAGGACAGCTGCAACCACTTTAAATTCTTGCACTTTTTAAGTGCAGAGAGGGAGATATTTCCTATAACTATTTCTGCGTTTTCCAGCTCCTGATCTGTAAATTTCTCAGAAGTTCCCGGTTCAAGTGAGATTACATTGTATTTTTCTCTGAGTGTATCAATAAGTTCTTCCATCGCTGGGCGGCGAAGGAATGTTCGTATGAGACAGTTCTTCATAATTTACCTCTTTTATTTTCATTACTGTTATTTTAAAATATTTTTTCAGGATTTTAAAGAGGGCAATGCAAATCTTCTCCACAGGTCTATGTCATAAAATGGACCTATAAAACATTGCATTATTTTCTGCTTATATTTTATGCAAATTGCTAACGAAAAATTTCTTTACATATTTCTTACACAAGTTAATTTATGCTATATGACAGTTTTAATGCAGTTTCATTTGAATTAATTGTGAGAAATAATAAAAATTTTTATATAATGTCAAAGAAAGATTTTGATTGACTAAATGAGTCAAAAGTATGATAATTAACTGCAAATCAAATAACAGGCCGCAAAATATTATTATTTTCAGTCATATTTGATTATTTTAAAGATACAGTGTGGCGACGCCGTGGGGAGGTGGTAACCGGTGAAAAGCGACATTAGCGACATTAGAGTCCAGGGTTTGCTATCGGATGAGCTAAGTTGTAAAAAAGTTAGATTGTACCTTGACAATTTAATATGTCTTTTTAAGCCGGTGATTTATCGCCATGCGGATAATATCCGCAAAACTGATTTTTAAAACTATATTATTTAAAGAGAGGATTTTTATATGACTTGGACCCCAGTAATGTGCGTCGGCGTCATCGCGTTTGCGTATGTTGTCGGCGAATATCTTTCTGACAAGACCAAGGGCTATGTCTCGTCCATGGTCTTTGC
The DNA here is from genome assembly GCA_964651945.1 of uncultured Oscillospiraceae bacterium. Classification (GTDB taxonomy): domain Bacteria; phylum Bacillota; class Clostridia; order Oscillospirales; family Ruminococcaceae; genus RGIG3102. The sequence goes on from CAZYZR010000022.1 coordinate 7,290, forward strand.
CTGTTTTATAGCGCTGTTCCTGTTCTGGACAAATCTTATTCCAAAAGATATTGCCACCACTTCAACGCTTCTTCAGACACTCAATTCCATCGGTGTCGCTTTCCTTCTTGTCAACGTCGGTACTTCCATCGACCTTGAGAACCTTCTCAAAGAGTGGAAGACGGTTGTCATCTGCCTCGTAGGTCTTGTAGGTCTCGCCATACTGTCATTTACAGTCGGTGTTGCAGTATTCGGCAGAGAGTACGCACTTGTTGCCGCTCCCATAGTTTCCGGCGGTGTCATAGCTTACCAGATAGTTGCGGAAGAGGCTATAAAGGCCGGGAAGGATTTCCTGAGCGGTTACGGCGCATTGGTTATGGCCTTTCAGAGTGTCATAGGAATGCCGATCGCTTCTTTCTGCCTTAAAAAAGAACTCGTTAGCCAGAAGGAAAAGGGCTACTTTAATGAAGATGCCGAGCAGGCAAAAACATTTAAGCTTCCTGAGACCAACATTTTCAAGACTCCGAATCCGAAGTACGATACTTCAACAATGAAGTTCTTCAAACTTTCAGTAGTGGCTTATGTAGGTTACCTGCTTTCAACCTATGTTCTCAAGTTCCTGAACGTGAACATTATGTATCTGCTTGTCGGTATCCTTGCGAGGAAGATCAATTTCCTGCAGAAGAACCCTCTGAACGAAGCAGGCGGTTACGGCTTCATAATGCTCTGCATGTACTCAATGCTTTTCAACGGTTTTGCATCAGTTTCTCCGTCCGACTTCCTCGGAATGATTTGGCCGATAGTCGGTATGCTGGTCCTCGGAGCAGCCGGTATAGCAATAGGTTCACTTATTGCAGGCAAGCTTGTCGGTTATAACGTCTACGTCTCAATGGCTTGCGGTGTCACCGCACTGTTCGGTTATCCCGCAACTGAGATTCTTTCAAAGGAAGTTGTCAATTCTATGACTGATTTCACAGATACCGAAAAAGCGAAAGCTCTGGACTATGTGATGCCCAAGATGATAGTCGGCGGATTTACAACAGTTACTATTGCCTCAGTAATATTTGCCGGAATTGTCGCACCTACGATATTCCGCTGAGGTAATAAATTTTAAGTATCGCTTAAAAAGGCAGGTAAAAGTTACCTGCCTTTTTGTATGGATTTTTGCAGCAAACCCGGAAATCCGAATAATTAGTTAATATTTAGGAGATTATTGATTATGCCAGGAAAAGTTCTTAAGTGTTCTCAGATGTTTGATGCTGAACACGAAAAAGTGCTTGAAAATGTAATGATTTTCATCAATGACGACAAAATTGACAAAGTCTGCCCCTGGACTGAGGATACAGGGGACGCAGAGGTCATTGATCTTACCGGTAAATTTGTCACTCCCGGGCTCATAGACTGCCACGTGCATTTGTCAAGCAACGGGGAGCCAAATCCTGATTCCACCGGAAAGACCCTCGGGGATCATGCTTTCTTTGCTATGAGAATGGCACAGGCAGATCTTATGGCGGGGTTCACATCCCTTCGCACAGTGGGCGACCCCGGATTTGTGGATGTGGCCCTCAGAGACGCAATTGAGAGGGGAGAGGTCACAGGCCCCAGGCTCATGGTTTCCGGCCCCTGTATAGGTTCAACCGGCGGACATGCAGACAGCCACTATAACCCGTACTTGTCCGAATCTCCGGTGGCAGCAAGCGGCATTATAGCTGATGGACCGGACGGCATGATGAGGGCCGCAAGATATGTTTTAAAGCACGGTGCGGACCTTCTTAAATTTATGTCTACAGGCGGCGTTATGAGCAAAGGCACGACTGTCGGATCCCAGCAGATGACCTTTGAAGAGATGAGGGCAATTATCGGGATAGCCGAGATGTATGGAGTAATTACTGCTACCCATGCACATGGCACCAACGGAATAAAGTGCGCAGTAAAAGCCGGAGTCACCAGTGTTGAACATGGGATGATGCTGGACGATGAGTGCATAGAGGAAATGTCCAAGAGAGGCACATACCTCGTTCCCACTATTATTGCCGCAGAGAGGATAATAGTAAAAGGTGCCCGGGCCGGAATTCCCCAGTTTATGGTGGACAAGGCAAAGCAGGTAATGGCAAATCACAAAAACGGTGTAAAAAAAGCAAGGGCAGCAGGAGTCAGAGTGGTTTTCGGGACCGATACGGGGACTCCCTACAATTTCCACGGCAAACAGACTTATGAGTTTGAACTTATGCAGGGATTTGGCATAAGCCCACTTGAGGCACTCACTGCAGCCACAAAAACAGCTTCGGAACTTATGAGAAAAAATGACAAGGTAGGAAGTATCACTCCCGGGAAATATGCTGATGTCGCCGCTTTTGACGGAGACCCGAGAGAGGATATAAAATCAATGACAAAGTGCTCTTTCGTTATGAAGGGCGGAGTAGTTTACAAGGGCTGACAAAGCCTTTGAAATAAAAATTTTAAGGAGAAATGCAAAAGATGAGCAAAGTTGTTCTGAAATGCGGAAAACTCTTCGATTCAGTTTCGGAGACCGTAAAAGAGAAGGTAAATGTTGTCGTTGACGGAAACAAGATAGTCAAAGTCACAACAGATCCAGTTGACGAAAAGGACTGCAAGGTGGTAGACCTGTCAGACAAATTCGTGACCCCCGGCCTTATAGATGCCCACGTTCACACTATGTCCAACGGTGAGGCTTCTTTCTCAGGTGATCTGCTGACAAAGCTTGACGGCGACTATTTTGTAGACAGTATGCTCAATGCACAGGGCAGTCTTCTCGGAGGTTTTACAACTCTTCGAGATGAGGGCAGTGTGGGATTTGTCGATATTTCACTGAGAAACGCAATAAATGCCGGAAAAGTCTGGGGCCCGAGAATGGTAGTGTCGGGCTCTCCCGTAGGTTCCACCGGCGGACATTCCGACAATCCCTACAGGCCCGGGAATGATGTAAAGGGAATGTCCACGATTGCAGATGGCCCTGATGCAGCCAGATTCGGTGCCAGATATACCTTTAAATACGGCGCTGACCAGGTAAAACTTATGGCAACAGGCGGTGTTATGTCGGTTGGTGATGAGCCCGGTGCTCCAGACTTGACAGAAGAGGAAATGAAAGCCGCAATCGATATAGCCAGGACCCATGGGAAACTGTCTTCCGCACATGCACATGGAGCACTTGGAATCAAGTACGCAATAAGAGCCGGCGTCACATCCATAGAGCACGGTATGCTTATGGATGAGGAGTGCATGGATATGATGGTGGAGCACGGAGTATATCTTATCCCCACAATAATAGCTGCTTACAGGATAGTGGAACATGGCTCCCGGCTTCCCGCTGAGGCTGTAAGAAAAGCTGCCCAGTGCCTTGAAAATCATGGCACGAACCTTGAGATGTGCCGCAAGAAGGGCGTAAAAATCGGATTTGGTACTGATACCGGCACGTATTATTCACCTCACGGCCAGCAGGCTTATGAGTTTGAACTTATGCAGAAATATGGCAATTTCTCAGTGACCGAGAGTCTTGTGGCTGCCACAAAGACAAACGCACAGCTTCTCCGCTGGTGGAACAAAGTGGGATCAGTGGAAGAGGGCAAACTTGCCGACATAGTTGCTTTCGACGGTGATCCTTATGAGGATATCTCCTCAATGTGCCGCTGCACCTTTGTTATGAAGGACGGCAAAGTCTACAAGGAATAATCATTTCTTAAAAAAAGGCCCCTATTGGGGCCTTTTTTATTTGCTGTTTTGAAGTTTTTTTCATTGAGAACAGAAATATTATATCTGTTTGAATAACTGCGTATTCAGCAAAATCTTTTCACTGCCATTATTAAAATCATTGTGAGAGTGATTTAAATGTTTTTAATCGCAGTTATGCTTGGCTGTATTCTTTGAAAAGTCCTTCTGAAGCAAATTTCTGAACAAGGTTATCCGGAATTTTCTTCCCGCAGATGACATAAGCTCCCTCTACCTCATATATTCCGTAATTTTTGCCTTTTGCCAGATCTATATATTTTTTGTTATATTCAGAAAAAAGGGCGATTTCATCCTCCGGCAAAGCGTCATTTTCTATTTTCCATAGAATGTCTATCTCCATTTCAGACAGCTTTTCTACATCGTTTTTTACCGGGAACCTTAAGTTGACTTTCTTGCCGCTTTTGGCAAATTTCATTGCAAGGTCAAGCCACCTGTTTTCAGGTTCGGATCTTATCAGGTAAATACAGTTGTTTTCCTCTGCTGCCCAGTCCCAGAAACTGCTGTTTATAAGACATTCCACTTCCTGCGACCGGCTGCTATCCGGAATTTTGTGAAAATATCTGTATTTTGAGATGAGAGCTCCTCGCATGTCAAAGATCTGTATTGCCAGCAAGACGGTGCAGAGGACGGCGGAGATCTGTTTTTTGGGTATTCTGGAAATTGCCCGTATTACAAAGAGTACAATTGTGTAAACCAACAGATTCCCGAACCTGCCGTTTGCCCTGAAGAGTCCGAAAATTCCTTCATTTGTGTTTTCAGGGAAAGGGAGTCTGAAGAGCTCAAGACCTCCGAATCTCACCCAGTCTCCTATTGCGAAAATTGTCAGCGCAGTGAGGGAAAACAGAAATCCAAAGTGATTTTTTGCAAAATTAATGACGTATTTTATGATATTTTTTTTGTACAGAAACAGCAAAATGAAGATGGCAACAGGGATAAAAATGAGTACGCCCAGGCCAAGGTAATTAAAGCCCTCAATTTCTCCCAGCATATTGGGCTTTATTTCCAGAACTTTTGACCAGTTGTCAAACCCTCTGCTCACAGGATTATAAAAGGCGTTGAGATTCATATTGTAATAGCCATATCCTATGTCCGGCATCCGTCCTTTTATGTAGAATGCCCCCATCGCCCAGCCTATAAACAAGGTTATTGCCATGCTCCCGAGAAGGCTGAGGACGCTAATAACTCTGTTTTTCTGCAAGACAAAGCTTTCTGCGCAGAAAGCGAACATTATCCCGAATGTAATTGGCAGAAAATACGGATGTATTGTAATTACAAATGCATTTATAACAAAAAAAGGCAAAAAAGCCTTGAAATCAGTCCTGCCTTTGTTTCTGAAATAAAAATATAGGGATGCAAGTATAAAGAAATGTGCCGTGAGGGTGCAATGCCTGAATGCTCTTTCAATGAGAACAGGGGACATTGTAAATATTCCTGCGGAGATTGTATTGACAAGAAAATTATCGCTGAACAAATCGGCGAGCAGGGCTCCGAATCCTCCCTGCAGCATAAAACAGAGGAGCACAAAAATTCCGAAATACTGAAACGTCTCCGGCAGGATATTTCTGAAAAGTTTAAAAAAAACGGCAAAAAGAGGTATTGAATCTGTATATGTGATGGAGGACCCATATGGGTATGCCAGGTTCTGCCCCACTGCAAGGGGAAACTGCCAGGGGCTCTCCCTGTAGAAAATCCACCCAGCATAGTGCTGTACGATATCCTTTTCAATATATCCGTTTACAATCAGGGTGTCATCTGTAAAATTCAATATTCCAAACCCGTAAATGGTAAGGAAAACAGTCAATCCGACAATTGCCCCCAGGGCAAATACTATGGCTATGTGGTATTTGTCCCTCAAAGGTTTCTGCATATTTTCTCCTCCGCAGATTATGGGTAAATTATACCAGAATATGTGCTGTTTATCAACCTGCCAGGGTTTAAATATTTGACTAATGCAGATTAAATAGTTATAATAACATAGTATGCGAAAATGCTCTCGGAGGAAGCAATGAAAAGAAAGGGTAAATCTGTATTTTTCATAGTGTTTGCACTTATTGCGGCACTTTGCTATACAGCTTTTTTTGGTGTAAAACACGAGTATGCCGATAAAACCGTGGTCTGGTTCAAGGGGGCCAGCGACATAAGGTTCGGCATAGACATAAGAGGTGGAGTCGAAGCGACATTTGTTCCTGCTGAAGGAGAGACCGCCGATGAGGAGGAACTTGCAGCGGCCGAAGCTATAATAAAACTGAGGCTCGTAAACCTCAATATCACCGATTATGAGGTCTATACAGACGCAAGCAACGACAGGATAATTGTCCGTTTTCCCTGGCGGGAAGGGGAGACAGAATTTGATCCCCGGAAAGCCATAAACGAGATCGGAGCCAACGCCGTGCTGACTTTCAGGGAAGGCATGGAAACCGACGAAAACGGACTCCCCGCAGGGGTCACAAAGGACAATATAATCCTTACAGGTGAGGATATAAAGGAAGCCTCCAGGCAGACACAACAGAACTCGGAAAACGGGTCCTATGAAAATGTGGTGAGACTTGAGCTCACCAGTGAGGGGACTGAAAAATTTGCCCGGGCAACTGAAAGACTTTACTCCGAAAATGGCATTATATCCATCTGGATGGATGACACTATGATCTCCTATCCGAGGGTTCAGGCAGCAATAACGGACGGGATTGCAGTTATTTCAAACAATGGAGGATTCACGGAGGAGGAGGCCGATTACCTGGCAGATAACATCAACGCAGGCAGCCTTCCATTTTCTCTCACTGCCCGGAGCTTTTCAACAATAAGCCCCACCCTCGGCGCATCATCTCTTGATGTTATGGTCAGGGCAGGAATAATAGCATTCCGGCTGGTGGCTGTTTTTATTATTGTTCTCTACAGACTTCCGGGAGTAATTGCGACAATTGCCCTGCTTGGGCAGGTAGCCGCCACTATAGCTTTTATTTCAGGGTACTTTCCCGATGCAAACAGCTTTACACTGACTCTTCCCGGAATAGCAGGAGTAATTCTTACAATAGGCATGGGTGTCGATGCGAATATCATAACGGCTGAGAGGATAAAAGAAGAACTTAACGGAGGTAAAGACCTTTCAGAAGCGGTCAAGGCCGGATTTGAAAGAGGGCTGGCTCCAATAGTTGACGGCAACATAACTGTTCTCATAATTGCCATAATTCTTATGGGTGCATTCGGACCCACTGACGGTTTTTTCGCTAAACTCCTGAAACCCATATTTTTTGCCTTTGGGGCATCTACTGCGGGCAGCATTTACGCCTTCGGATATACCCTTCTTGTGGGTGTCATACTGAATTTTGTGATGGGTGTTGTGGCATCAAGACTGATGCTCAGCTCGATATCAAAATTCAATGTGTTTCAGAATAAAGCCCTTTATGGCTACAAAGAGGGCAAAAAGCAGCCAAAGCAGATAGACTTTGTCGGCAAAAGAAAATTTGCGTTTACTTTTTCCGGAGTACTGATTGTGGCAATAATAATCGCTTCCTTCCTAATGGATGTAAAAATGGACATTCAGTTCAAAGGCGGCGCTTTGCTGACTTACAGTTATGAAAAAGATATTGATGTTGCGGCTGTAGAGTCAGATGTGGAGGATCTCATAGGTCAGGATGTAACTGTTCAGACAGGTAAAAGCATGGCCGGAAACCGGAAGACTTTTACAATTTCTCTCCCCGGACGGGAGACTGTTACATCCGACATGCTCGGCAACCTGGACCGGCTCTTTGCGGATAATTACGCTGGAAATGGGGTAAATCAGCTGGAGGTCAGCAACGTGAATCCCATCATGGGCAGAGAATTTTTTGAAAAGAGCATAGTGGCCCTCATTGCCGCAGTTGTTCTGATACTTGTCTATATAGCTTTTAGGTTCAGAAACATAGGCGGACTTCCGGCAGGCGCCATGGCTGTTGTGGCTCTGTTCCACGATCTGTTTATGATATACGGTGTATTCGTTTTCTGCCGATTTACGATAAACGGCAATTTTATAGCAGCAATGCTCACAATACTCGGGTATTCTATAAATGATACCGTTGTGATATATGACAGGATAAGGGAAAATAAGGCTCTTTATCCTGACAGATCTTTCCCAGAGATCGTAAATATGAGCATCAACCAGTCACTTGTCAGGAGTCTGAACACCACAATAACCACTGTATTGGCCCTTGGCACGGTCTGCGTTATGTCATTGGTATACGGGCTTGACAGCATAATTTCTTTCGCGTTTCCTATGTTAGTAGGCATGATTTCAGGTGTGTATTCCACGGTCTGCATAGCAGGGCCACTCTGGGTTGCCTATGAGGAAAGAAAGTCTAAAAAGCCTGTAAAATCAAACAAATAATTTTCATTAAATTTTGCAGGTTTAAGCAAGTCAACGATATATTTTTAATATAAAAAATTTATTTCAGAAGTAATAAGAAGGGTATTGGCAAACTGCCGATACCCTTCCTTGATTAGTGATCTTTAATTTTCGTAAGTCTTGATTAGCTTATTTAATGAGTATGCGTTATAAGCTGCCAGTGCCATCAGGACAACAAGGAAAATTGTTTTAAGGATTGAAGACAAATTTCCCCCCAGGAATAAAGATGAGGCTAAACAACCCGCTGCAAGTATTGATGAGATCATTTTTATGTTTGTCAGTTCTTTCCGATTGTTTTCACTGAGAAGTTCTTGGGTCCTCCATATGGAAAAAGCAAAGAAGACAAGGAACCCAAATGACACCCTGGCTGAATTTATTTCTATGGACAAGAGATCTACAATAAAATCATTGGATATTAAGATAAGCAGGATGCCGTAAATAATTATGTCAACCGAACTCATATACAATATCCTGAGCTTATCTATATCCGGATCTGAAACTTTAAAGCTATATGTCAATTTATACTTCTTCATATAGCTGCTGCCCCATATGCCAGCAATAATGATAAACAGGATACTCAAATTAAAACTTGTCATTAATTTCATAAACTGCCTCCGCAAAAAATACTTTATTACTATTATACTAAAAAAAAAAAAAAAATAAATAATGTTTTTCAAAAAAATAAAAATTAAGAATGAAAAATATGCAGATTAATATGATAAATTTTT
>CAZYZR010000023.1:0-15947 GCA_964651945.1 uncultured Oscillospiraceae bacterium
ATATTGTCAGAAATTATTCAAATATCTTTACGACAACTCCGGAACCGACTGTCCTGCCGCCCTCGCGGATAGCAAAACGCAATCCCTCTTCGATGGCAATTGTCGTAATCAGCTCGACATTCATTTCCACGTTGTCACCGGGCATGCACATCTCAACGCCTTCCGGCAGTGTGATAACTCCTGTGACATCTGTTGTCCTGAAATAGAACTGCGGACGATAGTTGTTGAAGAAAGGAGTGTGACGACCGCCTTCATCCTTCTTAAGGACGTAGACCTGACCTGAGAACTTTGTGTGAGGATGGATTGAACCGGGTTTGCAGAGAACCTGCCCCCTCTCAACCTCGTTGCGCTGAATGCCGCGGAGCAGTGCGCCTATGTTGTCGCCTGCCTCGGCGTAATCCAGAGTCTTGCGGAACATTTCAAGTCCTGTGATGGTGGTCTTCTTCTTTTCATCGGAAAGGCCTACTATCTCGACTTCCTCACCCATCTTTACGGTGCCTCTCTCAACTCTGCCGGTGGCCACGGTGCCGCGCCCGGTGATTGTAAAGACATCCTCGACAGGCATAAGGAACGGAAGATCGGAAGTCCTGTCCGGTGTGGGAATGTACTCGTCCACAGCATCCATGAGCTCAAGTATGCAGGCATACTCTGGAGCGTTGATGTCGGTGGAAGTGGATTCAAGAGCAGCCAGGGCGGAGCCTTTGATTATCGGCACGTCGTCTCCCGGGAACTCGTACTCATTGAGAAGATCGCGGATCTCCATTTCAACCAGATCAATAAGCTCGGGATCGTCAACCTGATCCACCTTGTTCATAAACACCACGATGTAGGGAACTCCCACCTGCCTTGAAAGCAGAATGTGCTCCCTTGTCTGGGGCATAGGACCGTCGGCTGCGGAGACCACCAGGATTGCACCGTCCATCTGGGCAGCGCCGGTGATCATGTTCTTTACATAGTCGGCGTGACCGGGGCAGTCGACGTGAGCATAGTGGCGTTTGTCGGTCTCATACTCAACGTGAGCTGTGTTTATCGTTATACCACGCTCTCTCTCCTCGGGAGCTTTATCAATGTTGGCATAATCCGTGAACTCAGCATCACCCTTGAAGGACAGCACTTTTGTAATAGCGGCTGTCAGGGTGGTCTTGCCGTGGTCAACATGTCCTATGGTACCAATGTTTACATGGGGTTTGCTTCTTTCAAATTTAGCTTTTGCCATAGTATAATTTATCCTCCTGTTTTCAATTGCGAATCTTTATTTACATTGTATCAATAAACGGCTTAAAAATCAAGTATTTTAAAGCCTTTTATCAATCTTTCCTTGCCCTTGCCTCCATAATATTCTCGGCAATTGACTTTGGAACCTCAGCGTAATGGCTGGGCTCCATAGTGTAAGTGCCTCTCCCCTGGGTCTTTGAGCGCAGGTCGGTGGCATAGCCGAACATATTCTGAAGCGGGACAAGTGCGTTAATCTGCTGGGAACCCGGGCGGGTCTCAGTGCCCTGGATCACCCCGCGGCGACTGTTGAAATCGCCCATCACATCTCCGAGATATTCATCCGGGACTGTGGTGGCAACTTTCATGACAGGCTCAAGCAATACGGGGTTTGCCTTTCTCATAGCCTCTTTGAAAGCCATGGATGCCGCTATTTTGAAAGCCATCTCCGAGGAGTCCACCTCATGGTAGGACCCGTCGTAAAGGGTGACCTTGACGTCCACAACCGGGTAACCCGCCAGCACTCCTGCCTGCATGGCCCCCTGAATGCCCTGATTTACAGGCTCTATGAACTCCTTCGGAATGGCGCCACCGACAATGGCGTTGACAAACTCGTATCCCTTGCCGGGCTCATTGGGCTCTATCCTTATCTTGACATGACCGTACTGGCCTTTGCCTCCGGACTGCCTGGCATACTTGTTCTCCACATCTGCGGTACCCTTTATCGTCTCCCTGTATGCCACCTGGGGAGTGCCTACATTTGCCTCAACTTTGAACTCGCGGAGAAGGCGGTCGACAATAATTTCAAGGTGAAGTTCACCCATTCCGGCAATTATCGTCTGCCCTGTCTCCTCGTCTGTATATGTTCTGAATGTGGGGTCCTCTTCGGCAAGCTTTGCAAGGGCTATGCTCATTTTTTCCTGGCCCACTTTGGTCCTGGGTTCTATTGCCACTCGGATGACGGGCTCCGGAAATACCATATTCTCAAGTACAACCGGATTTCTCTCATCGCAGAGAGTATCCCCCGTAGTGGTATTTTTGAGCCCTATTGCCGCTGCAATATCACCTGCATAGCACTCGTCTATGTCCTGGCGATGGTTAGCATGCATCTGAAGTATGCGGCCGATCCTCTCATTGCTCTCCTTGACGGAATTGTAAACCGTAGATCCGGCCTTCGCAACCCCGGAATATACGCGGAAGTAGCAAAGCTTTCCTACAAAAGGATCCGTGGCTATCTTAAAGGCCAGGGCTGCAAGAGGGGCATTGTCGTCGGCGTGCCTCTCGATCTCCTCACCTGTAGTGGGGTCTATGCCCTTTATTGCCTCTATATCGGTAGGGGCGGGAAGGTAATCGACAATGGCGTCGAGAAGCCTCTGGACCCCCTTGTTCCTGTAAGCTGTGCCGCAAAGGACCGGAACAAACGTGTTGGCAATTGTTGCCTTGCGGATGGCCGCCCTGAGCTCTTCTATGGATATCTCCTCACCGTCCAGGTATTTCATCATTATTTCCTCGTCGGTGTCGGCAACCGCCTCTATAAGGGCATCCCTGTATTTTGCGGCCTGTTCCCGGTATTCCGCCGGGATCTCAATCTCCGTAAATCCCTTGTTTATGTCCTTATCGTAGGTGAGACCCACCATTTTTACTAGATCAATCTCTCCTACATAGGCGTCCTCACTCCCCATTGGGATCTGGACAGGAACAGCGTTGCATTTCAGGCGATCCCTCATCATCCGCACGGAATTGAAAAAATTCGCGCCCATGATGTCCATTTTGTTGATAAACGCCATCCTGGGAACTTTGTACTCATCGGCCTGGCGCCAGACAGTCTCGGTCTGAGGCTCGACGCCGCCTTTGGCGTCAAGGACGCATACAGCCCCATCAAGAACCCTGAGTGAACGCTCCACCTCAACTGTGAAGTCCACATGGCCGGGGGTGTCGATTATGTTTATTCTGTGGCGATATTTCTTTATATCAGCCGGATCGGTGTAATCAGAGTGAGCCCAGTAACAGGTAGTGGCAGCAGAGGTTATTGTGATTCCCCTCTCCTGCTCCTGTGCCATCCAGTCCATGGTGGCGGCGCCTTCGTGGGTCTCACCAATCTTGTGGTTTACACCTGTGTAGTAGAGAATGCGCTCGGTGGTAGTGGTCTTTCCCGCGTCAATGTGGGCCATTATACCGATGTTTCTCGTCATCTCAAGTGAAACGTCTCTTGCCATTTTTCCTCCTGAATTTCCCGGAACAACTGAATTTTATTGTTTTAAATGTACAGATCAATATCTGTAGTGGGCAAAGGCCTTGTTGGCCTCGGCCATTCTGTGGGTATCCTCACGCCTCTTGACGGCTCCGCCTGTTCCGTTGGCCGCATCCATGATCTCGCCTGCGAGCTTTTCGCGCATTGTCTTTTCGTGTCTCGCCCTGGCAAAACTTGTCAGCCAACGTAGGCCAAGGGTCTGCCTTCTGTCAGGCCTTACCTCAATGGGGACCTGGTAAGTGGCGCCGCCAACACGGCGTGCTTTGACCTCCAGAAGCGGCATTATATTCTCCATAGCCTTCTCAAATGTCTCAAGCGGGTCGTTGCCGGTTTTCTCGGCGATGATGTCAAAGGCATCATAGACTATTTTCTGGGCGACGCCCTTCTTGCCGTCCTCCATTATGCTGTTGACCAGCTTTGTGACAAGCTTGGAGTTGTAAATGGGATCTGCAAGCACATCCCTCTTTGCGACATTACCTCTTCTCGGCACTATTCTTCCCTCCTTCATTAAAAAAGATGATATCTCTGGTACTCAAAAGTGTAAAATAACTCCTGTCTGCCGGAAAGGGTCATATATATAAAACCTTTCGGCAAAAATGAAATTTTACGTTATTTCAGCGCCCTTACTTTTTAGCACCCTTGGGACGCTTTGCGCCGTACTTGGAACGGCTTTGCATTCTGCCGGATACGCCCTGTGTGTCCAATGTGCCTCTGATGGTGTGGTATCTCACGCCGGGCAGATCCTTGACACGTCCGCCACGGACCAGGACAACGCTGTGTTCCTGCAGATTATGGCCAATCCCGGGGATATAGCTGGTTACTTCTATCCCGTTGGAAAGACGCACCCTTGCAACCTTTCTCAGGGCCGAGTTGGGCTTTTTGGGGGTCATAGTCCTGACGGCAGTACACACGCCCCTCTTCTGAGGAGACGGCTGATCTGTTGAGACCTTCTTCTGGCTGTTGTAACCCCTCTGCAGGGCTGGAGCGTTGGATTTCTTCACCCGGACTTCCCTGCCCTTGCGGACCAGCTGATTGAAAGTAGGCATTCTCTGTTTCCTCCTATTACAATTATTTTTTGTTTTGCGCTCCTTGTTTTAAGGCACACAAAACTAAACACAAAAACTGCGTCGAAACATATTTTACTATTTCGGCGCAGTATTGTCAATACTTATTTAGACAAAAGCCCTGTTTGAACACTTCTTAAAATCCATTAAGGAAGAACTTCATCGGCAGAGCCCGAAGGTTGCATATTCTTTCAAGGTCACTCCCCTGCCAAGGTCACTGGTTTGTCCATTTCTCCTGCTTTTCCGCGGACAATTGCTCCTGCGGGAATTAGCTTGCCTATAATGACATTTTCCTTGAGTCCCTGAAGCGGGTCGACTTTTCCGCGTATGGCGGCGTCAGTGAGTACTTTTGTGGTCTCCTGGAACGATGCGGCGGACAGGAAACTGTCTGTAGCCAAGGCGGCCTTTGTAATTCCCATGACCATATCGGAAGCCACGGGAAGTGCCAGGCCCTCTTCACCTGCTTCAATCCTGGCCTGCACCCGGTCGCGCTTTTCCACAAAGTCCCTGTAATCTATTATCGCGCCGACTATAAGGTCGGTTGAACCGGCGTCCACCACTTTCACCCTTCTCATCATCTGCCTGACTATGACTTCGATGTGCTTGTCGTTTATGTCGACACCTTGGGCGCGGTAGACTTTCTGCACTTCCTGTATTATATAATCCTCAACAGCCTCGCGTCCTTTAATTGCGAGAATGTCGGCAGGAACTGCGGATCCCTCTGTGAGATATGCTCCTTTTTCAATCACAGCGCCAGTGTGAATCTCCGGGGAAAGCCTCTGATCAAAGGGGATCAGATAGCTCTTCTCAACTGGTGCTCCGTTTTCGTCTGTGCCGGTAACTACTGCATAAGTGCCCTTCCTTGTCTCGTCGATCCTTACAGTTCCGGAGATTTCGGACATTATGGCCACCATTTTGCCCTTTCTCGCCTCAAAGAGTTCCTCTACACGGGGAAGGCCCTGCGTTATGTCTGAGGCTGAGGCAATACCGCCTGTGTGGAAGGTGCGCATTGTGAGCTGGGTACCGGGCTCACCTATGGACTGGGCGGCGATGGTGCCAACCACTTCGCCCACCTCTACAGGTTGCCAGTCAGCGAGGGATGCGCCGTAACACTTAGCACACACCCCCACCGGGGACTGACACCCGAGAACGCTGCGTATCTCTATCGCTATATCGCTGGAATCATATGCCCCGGACTCCTCATCGTATTTCCCGAAGGCTTTGATTATTCTGGCGACATCTTTCTTGTCCATCATCTTGTCTTTGGACATGACAAGCTCGCCCGTCTGCGGGTGATAAAGGTCGTGTACCGTGTACCTGCCCAGAAGTCTGTCCTCAAGGGTCTCAATTACCCTGTTGCCGTCCCTTATCTCCTTTACGACTATGCCGTGATCGCAGCCGCAGTCCTCTTCCCTTACTATGACATCGTGGGATACATCCACTAGGCGGCGGGTCAGATATCCGGAATCAGCAGTCCTGAGAGCTGTGTCCGCCAAGCCTTTTCTGGCGCCGCGGGCGGCAATGAAGTATTCGAGTATGTTCAGACCTTCGCGGTAGTTGCTCCTTATGGGTATCTCTATGGTGCTGCCCGTCGTAGAGGCAATAAGTCCCCTCATTCCGGCAAGCTGCTTTATCTGGTTCATAGAGCCGCGGGCCCCTGAATCGGCCATCATCCATATCGGATTGTGGGAATCAAGGTTGTCCTGAAGAGCATCGGAAACATCATCTGTAGCCTGGTTCCATATATCTATTACGCTCCTGTACCTCTGGTCTTCACTGAGAAGTCCTTCCTCATACATTTCGCGTATTTCTGAGACTTTGTCCTCCGCCCGGGCTATTATCTGACTCTTTGCCCGGGGAACAGCAGCGTCGCAGACAGCCACTGTTATTGCGCTCTTGGTGGAATACCGGAATCCCTGCGCCTTTATTTCGTCGAGGACAGCGCTGGTTATCTTTGCACCGTGAATCTCTATGCATCTTCTTACTATGTCGCCAAGTTGGTTCTTGCCGACAAGAAATTCGACTTCAAGGTTCAATACATTTTCCCTCTTCGTCCTGTCCACATAGCCCAGGTCCTGGGGTATTGGCCTGTTGAAAATCAGGCGGCCGACCGTGGTGTCAATAATTCCGCTGACCTCCTCACCCTCAAATTGGGCAAAGCGTCTGAGCTTTATCTTGGCGTGAAGGCTAATATATCCCTCGGCGTAGGCCATCAGAGCTTCGTTTTCATCCCTGAATATCATTCCTTCGCCCTTTTCTCCATCATCTACCATAGTGAGGTAGTAGGACCCAAGAACCATGTCCTGTGTGGGAACTGTGACGGGGGAACCGTCCGAGAGCTTCAGCAGGTTGCCCGATGCCAGCATAAGCTCTCTGGCCTCGGCCTGGGCCTCTTTTGACAAGGGAACGTGAACTGCCATCTGATCGCCGTCGAAATCCGCATTGTAGGCGGTGCAGACCAGAGGATGAAGTTTCAGTGCTCTGCCCTCCACCAGGACAGGCTCAAAAGCCTGTATTCCGAGGCGGTGGAGGGTGGGTGCGCGGTTAAGGAGAACCGGGTGACCCTTTATAACCGTTTCAAGTGCGTCCCAGACCTCGCTATTTGCCCTTTCCACAACTTTCTTTGCGCTTTTAATATTTGTCGCAAAGCCTTTGTCCACCAGTTCTCTCATTACGAAGGGCTTGAAGAGCTCAAGGGCCATTTCCTTGGGAACCCCACACTGGTACATCTTCAGCTCAGGACCCACAACTATGACCGAACGGCCGGAGTAGTCCACGCGCTTGCCGAGAAGATTCTGACGAAAACGCCCCTGCTTTCCTTTCAGCATGTCAGACAAGGATTTAAGGGGTCTGTTGGAAGTGCCGCCGGTGATTGCCCTGCCTCGCCTGCCGTTGTCAATCAGGCTGTCAACTGCTTCCTGAAGCATCCTCTTTTCGTTCCTGATTATTATATCGGGGGCAGAGAGCTCCAGCAGCTTTTTAAGGCGGTTGTTCCTGTTGATCACTCGCCTGTACAGATCGTTTAAGTCACTTGTGGCAAAGCGTCCGCCGTCAAGCTGTACCATAGGCCTCAGATCCGGAGGTATTACGGGAAGAACGTCGAATATCATCCATTCCGGTCTGTTTCCGGACTTGCGGAAGCTCTCGCAGACTTCAAGGCGTTTATAGAGTTTTACCCTCTTCTGGCCTGTGGCAGTCTCCAGTTCCTCGTTGAGCTCTCGGGCCATTTCGTCAAGGTCTATCTTTTCAAGCAGTTCTTTGATTGCCTCAGCTCCCATTGAAGCTTTGAAGGCATCTTCGCCGTAGCGCTCCACCATGTCGTTGTACTCTGTCTCGGTTAGGAGCTGCTTGTCCTCGAGTGCGGTGAAGCCTTTGTCGGTGACAATGTAGGAGGAAAAATATACAACTTTTTCAAGGGCTTTGGGGTTCACATCCAGGATAAGGCCTATTCTGGAGGGGACAGCCTTCAGATACCATATGTGGGTCACGGGAGCAGCCAGGGTGATATGTCCCATCCTCTCTCTCCTGACTTTGGCAAGGGTGCTCTCAACGCCGCACTTGTCGCATATCTCGCCCTTGTGGCGGTTTTTGTTGAGTTTGCCACAGGCACATTCCCAGTCCTTTGTGGGGCCGAAAATCCTCTCACAGAAAAGCCCGTCTCTCTCCGGCTTCAGAGTGCGGTAATTTATGGTCTCGGGTTTGGTAACCTCGCCGTGGGACCACCGCAGTATCTGATCCGGAGATGCTATGCCTATTTTTATCGCAGAAAAAGTATTATTTGCCATACAGTGCAAAACTTCCTTTCAATAACAAAAGAATAAAGCAGAAATCAGGGGATCTTTTCAATAATCCTCGTCTTGTCCGGAACTGTAATCGGAATATACAGTCTCGAACTCGGAACCTATGTCATCCGAATCATCTCCGTCGGGAGTGTCGCTGATCGTAAACCCTTTCAAGTCCTCCTCCTGCCGGACGAGTTCGGTCTCTATCTCGTTCCTGTAGTTGTTTCCCCTGAAATCCTCCTCGTCGTAAGTCCGCTGAAGATCCATTTCTTCGCCGTTGTCGTCGAGTATCTTCATATCGAGACCCAGAGACTGAAGCTCCTTTATAAGAACCCTGAAGGACTCCGGAGTGCCTGGCTTCGGGATTTCCTGACCTTTGAATATTGCCTCGTAAGTCTTTACACGGCCCACCATGTCGTCGGATTTTACCGTGAGAATCTCCTGAAGAGTGTATGCGGCACCATAGGCCTCAAGAGCCCAGACCTCCATTTCTCCGAACCTCTGCCCGCCGAACTGGGCTTTTCCGCCCAGGGGCTGCTGGGTAACCAGGGAATAAGGTCCTATGGAACGGGCGTGCATCTTGTCATCCACAAGGTGATGAAGCTTCATAAAATAGGTATAGCCCACAGTGACAAGGTTGTCAAAAGGCTCACCCGTCCTGCCGTCGTAGAGCTGTACTTTGCCCGTCTCGGGAAGACCTGCCTGCCTGAGAAGTTCAAATATGTCCTTTTCCTTTGCACCGTCGAATACCGGGGTCATGACTTTCCAACCAAGGGCCTTTGCGGCATAGCCGAGATGGACTTCAAGCACCTGCCCTATATTCATACGGGACGGAACGCCGAGAGGATTGAGCACCAGGTCAAGGGGTGTGCCGTCCTCGAGGAAAGGCATATCCTCCCTTGGGAGAATTCTGGACACAACGCCCTTGTTTCCGTGGCGTCCGGCCATCTTGTCGCCAACGCTGATTTTGCGCTTCTGGGCAATATATACCCTCACGACCTCAATCACTCCGGGTTTTATCTCGTCGCTGTTTTCGTGAGTGAAAACCTTCACATCAACGACCGTGCCGTATTCGCCGTGGGGAACTTTTAAGGAGGTATCCCTAACATCCCCGGCCTTTTCGCCGAATATTGCCCTCAGAAGTTTTTCCTCCGGGGAGAGCTCAGTCTCGCCTTTAGGGGTAACTTTTCCTACCAGAATGTCCCCGCTGGACACCTCGGCACCAATGCGGATTATTCCCCTGCTGTCCAGATTTTTGAGGGCTTCCTCGCCTACATTGGGCACTTCCCTGGTTATCTCCTCCGGGCCGAGTTTTGTCTCCCTGGATTCAAGTTCGTACTCTTCAATGTGTATTGAGGTATATACGTCATCGGAAACAAGCCTCTCACTTATGAGAATGGCATCCTCGTAGTTGTATCCCTCCCAGGTCATATATCCCACGAGAACATTCTTGCCAAGGGAAATTTCGCCATGGTCGGTGGAGGGACCGTCAGCTATGACTTGTCCCTTCTTTATTACATCGCCTTCACTTACTATCGGGCGCTGATTTATACAAGTGCCCTGGTTCGAGCGCATAAACTTTACTATGTCGTATTCGTCTGTGGTGGACTTGCCGGTCCTGACCACTATCCTGTCGGCTGTGACTTTTTCCACGACACCGTCATTTTCCGCAATGACCACAACACCGGAATCGTATCCCGCCTTGTATTCCATTCCCGTGGCAACTATAGGGGCCTCCGGGCGGAGAAGCGGCACTGCCTGGCGCTGCATGTTGGAACCCATGAGAGCCCTGTTGGCATCGTCGTTTTCCAGGAACGGAATCATCGAAGTAGCCACGGAAACCACCATCTTGGGGGACACATC
Organism: uncultured Oscillospiraceae bacterium; assembly: GCA_964651945.1. Taxonomy (GTDB): domain Bacteria; phylum Bacillota; class Clostridia; order Oscillospirales; family Ruminococcaceae; genus RGIG3102. Next base: position 10,173 of record CAZYZR010000023.1, read on the forward strand.
CATGTAGTCCACTTGTGACCGGGGAACTTCAACTATAAGATCGCGGCTGCGGGCAGTGACACGGTCGCGGACAAAGTGCCCTTTGTCGTCCAAAAGTTCATTTGCCTGGGCAACAATATACTTGTCCTCCACATCGGCAGTCATATAGACCACCTCGTCGGTGACTCTCCCGGTTGCCTTGTCTACCTTCCTGTAAGGAGCCTCAATAAAGCCGTATATGTTTATCCTCGCAAAAGTGGCGAGGTAGGATATGAGCCCTATGTTCGGCCCTTCAGGGGTCTCTATCGGGCACATCCTCCCGTAGTGGGAATAGTGCACATCTCGGACCTCAAAGCCCGCGCGGTCACGGGAAAGTCCCCCGGGACCGAGGGCGGAAAGACGGCGCTTGTGGGTGAGCTCTGCCAGCGGATTGGTTTGATCCATAAACTGGGAAAGGGCGCTGGACCCGAAAAATTCCTTTATTATGGCGACCACGGGCTTGATATTGATAAGGCTCTCCGGAGTAACTGTGTCCCTGTCCTGCTGGTCCATCCTCTCGCGGATTGTCCTCTCCATGCGGATTATCCCTGTGCGGAACTGGGTCTGAAGCAACTCTCCGACACTGCGGATTCTGCGGTTTCCAAGGTGGTCGATGTCATCAAAATTGCCGACTTCGTGAGAGAGGCATATAAGATAGTTGACCGAGGCAAATATGTCATCAACCGTGATATTTTTTGGCATAAGCCTCTCGCGGTTGTCGATCATCTCCTGTCTCAAAACCTCAGGATCATCCCCTGCCCGGTCGATTATCTCCTTGAGAACGGCAAAGGAAACTTTTTCGTTGATTCCCTCGTCAGACAGGTCCAGTCCGGTTATAAGCTTTGAATCCACCATCCCGTTTGAGAGAACTTTTACGGTGATCGCCTCGCCGTCGCTGCTCTCCTTGGCTATGTAGACCTGAGTCACGCCGTTGGCCTCAAATTCAGCGGCCATCTCCTCATCAATCACAACACCGGCGTCGCATATTATCTCCCCTGTCATGGGGGACACCACGCTGTGGGCGGATTTATAGCCAATTATCCTGTCGGCAAGGGATAGCTTCTTGTTGTACTTATACCTGCCAAAGCGGGAAAGATCATATCTCCTTGGGTCAAAGAAAAGATTGTGGATATGGTTGCGACTGCTCTCCACCGTAGGTGGCTCACCCGGCCTTATCCTCCTGTAGGTCTCCAGAAGGCCCTCCTCGGCGTTGGTGGACGGATCCTTCTCTATAGTGGCCTCAATTATCTCTTCGTCCCCGAAAACGCGCCTTATATCCTCGTTGGTGGATAGGCCAAGGGCGCGCAAGAATGCTGTTATAGGCATCTTCCTGTTCTTGTCTATGCGGACATAGAAGACGTCATTCATATCCGTCTCATACTCAAGCCAGGCTCCTCTGTTGGGTATCATTGTCCCGGAGTAGAGGCTCTTGCCCGTCTTGTCGTGATCAAGCTTGAAATATGCGCCCGGAGAACGAATAAGCTGGGAGACTATCACGCGCTCAGCACCATTTATAACAAATGTGCCGCTGTCGGTCATCTTGGGGAAATCTCCGAAATATTTTTCCTGCTGCTTTATCTCTCCTGTCTCCTTGTTCAGGAGGCGGACAGTTACCCTTAGAGGGGCAGCATATGTGACATCGCGCTCTTTGCACTCTTTTACCGTGTACTTAGTCTGATCGTCAAGACGATAGTCCACAAATTCCAAGGCCAGAGTTCCTGTGTGGTCCTCAATAGCACCTATGTCACGGAAAACCTCTTTGATTCCCTCGTCGATGAACCACTGATAGGATGATTTCTGCACTTCGATCAAGTTAGGCATTTCAAGCACTTCGTTGATCTTGGCAAAACTCATGCGCTCTGTAGTTCCCAGCATCGTAGGTTTCACAATCGCCATTACTTTTTGAATCTCCTTCATAAATGTTGTCTTCCAAAGTTTATAAAGGCAACGGATTTCCCCTTTTGCCGCACAGAATTACTGCGAAAAAAGGGGAAAAGCCGAACGCGGATAAATCCGCGCATTTTCCCGGCAGCCTCCCGCACAGAATTACTGCAGAAAACCGCAAAAAAATAATTTGATTGCCAAAGAATATTAACTTTGTACAAATAGTGGATTTTCAGGCCAAAAATTCATTGTTTAATACAAAAAATCAATAAAAATGTGTAAAATGGGCCTGACACCCCATTATTGTGTAGTTTATTATTGTACACCTTTAAAGTCAACATGTCAAGTGCATTCCTATTTATTTTTTTACGTGACCTTAGCAGCGAAATCCTGAGAAAATTCCAGCTGGTAAATTTAGAAATATTAAAATCGGCAGATTATAATTTTTATTGCGAACAAAAAGCAAATTCTTTTATAAGAAGTAACTTTTAATGCAGACAGTCTGAAGTATCCGAAAGCAAAAAGTTAAACAGGTGTTATAAATAAATCTTTTGAGTGAAATATTAGTTATTTAGTCCGAGGTATAAAAAAATAAATTTATTGAATAAATAAAATAATAATCATTTTTTGAGATAATCAATATCAAGTAATATAAAATGATTTGATATAATGCACACTTTATATACTTTATATAGTTGCATTCTGACATATACATATTTTTATCTTAAAGAACCGCAACAAAAAAGCGCCTTAGGCGCTTTTTACATTATTGCAACTTAAATTAAATATATTTCAGAGCTTGTCAAAAGTGACTTTTTCAAGCTCCCGGTTGGTCCGCCGGCTTATTCGCGAAAACTCTCTTCTGAAAGAGCAGAGCCCCGGGACTTTTTCCCATTTGCAGACGTATCCTGGCTGTATGCATTTTACAAGGCTGTAGGTGCCCTCAATGGCCTCAATGACCTGTCTTAGGCTCACAGAAGACGGATCGCCTGCCAGTTCATAACCACCTTTTGACCCCTTGTAGGATTTTACTATTCCCGCCTTTACCAGTTTGTGAAGTATTTTAAGGGAAAAGCGGGGAGTGACACCCATCTCTTCACTGATGGAACCGGCGTCTTTTCTCCCCCCGGAATTTGCAAGGCAGTAGACTATCCTCACTGCGTAATCGGTCTCCCGAGTAATATGCATGTCACTACCCCCAAAACATGTAAAAATTGTATTTGATATAATAATCTTTTTAATAATCCCTGTCAATCGGAAAGCTTGAAAAACTCAAAATCAGAATAAAAAGCCGCACCTCCCGGTGCGGCTGATTGGAACAGATAATGCGGAAAATACGGTGAAAGATGCCCGCTGATTCACACAATCGTAAACAGGCAGCCCCGTTTAAAAATACGGGCAAAGGGAATCAGTCGAGAAAATCCTTGAGTTTTTTGTTCCTGCTGGGATGGCGGAGCTTGCGAAGAGCCTTGGCCTCTATCTGCCTTATTCTCTCGCGTGTTACGGAAAACTCCTTACCCACCTCTTCCAGCGTCCTGGGCCTCCCGTCCTCAAGTCCAAAGCGCAGTGACAGCACCTTGGCTTCCCTTGGAGTCAAGGTCCCCAGCACTTCCTCAAGCTGCTCCCTCAGTAGGGTGTGGGTAGCCGCCTCTTCCGGAACCGGAGCCTCATAATCTGGAATAAAGTCTCCCAGATGGCTGTCCTCTTCCTCACCTATAGGGCTTTCAAGACTTATCGGCTCCTGGGAGACTTTCAGTATTTCCCTCACTTTCTCTGGGGGCATGTCCAGCTCGGCTGACAGCTCATCTATAGTGGGCTCCTGCCCGTTTTTGTGCAGCAGCTGGCTCTGGACTTTCTTTACCTTGTTTATTGTCTCCACCATGTGCACGGGTATTCTTATGGTCCTTGCCTGGTCAGCTATGGCTCTGGTGATTGCCTGTCTTATCCACCATGTGGCATAAGTGGAAAATTTGAATCCTTTTGTATAGTCAAATTTTTCCACTGCTTTTATAAGCCCCAGGTTGCCCTCCTGAATAAGGTCAAGGAACAGCATTCCCCTGCCTACATATCTCTTGGCTATTGAAACCACAAGGCGCAGGTTTGCCTCAGCCAGGCGCTTCTTGGCATCCTCGTCTCCCTGTTTTATCCTCTCTGCCAGCTCGATCTCCTCTTCCATTGACAAGAGAGGGTAAGATCCTATTTCCTTTAGATACACCTTTACCGGGTCGTCAATATTGACCCCTTCATTGGCAAGGGTCTTCTCAAAAGTTTCAACGTTGTTCTCAGTGAGAAGTTCTTCATCCTCCTCTTCCACAGGAACTTCCCCGTCGATTATCTCGATCCCGGCAGCTTCAATGCTCTCATACAGCTTGTCTACCTGTTCCACGTCAAAATTGACTTCTTCCAGGAAGTCGCTGATGTCGGTACTGGTGAGCCTGCCGTTCTTTTTACCGTACTCTATGAGTTCCGGCAGTGCGGTGATTTTTTTGTCCTTTGCGCTCATTTTATTTCCCCCTTATTTTCGTTTATCTTTCAGAGTGCGGAGCCTCCGGGCTATCTCCTCCACCGATTTCTCCCCTGCCCGGCCCGGTGAGAGCCTGGGATTCTTCAGTTTGTCTATATGCCGCAAAAGGTCTTTTTCAGTTATCGCAATCCCCTCATTGCGGGCAAAGACTCCTGCGAGGACGGACGCCGATTCCCGCGGTATTCCCCGACAGACTGTAGGATAATCTATTACCAGATTTTCTCCGGCTAATCTTTTGATCTCGCGGAACGCCCGCCTCGTGTCGCTGTCGGTAAAATCATCATCCTCAAGATTTTCAAATGCCGTCTTCAGCAGAGAAGGGTCCATTATAATCCCGTATATTATCTGCTGTCCAGCAAAAACCGTAGACATTGTGCTGCCCTTTTGTCGGTAATCCACTTTTATACTCCGGACCGTACCGTTGAGAAGTTCTCTCTCTTTCCGGGACTGCAACATCTTTTTTGACCTTGCCCGGGCTCTTTGGACCTGAAGTTTTATTGAATCCTTGTCCACCCCGGTTTCATCTGCGAGTTTTGAACAGTACATATCCTGCCGTATCGGACTTTTTAAGCCGGCCACAGTCTCACATGCCTTTGTCAAGTATGACAGGCGTTGTTGCGGATCGGAGAGATCATATCCCTCTTTCAGCCCTGAAAGGTTAAAATCCACTGCTGGCGAGGCTTTTTCCAGCAGCACTCCGAACCGCTGCCGACCGTATTTCTTAATATATTCATCCGGGTCCTTAGCACCTTCCATTTTCAGAACATTTACTGAAATGTCCTCTTTGGAAAATATTCCAAGTGCCCTTCTGGTGGCATTTTGCCCTGCAGCATCGGAGTCATATGAGAGGACGACTTTTTCGGCGTAATCCCCTATAAGCTTTGCCTGCCTCTCTGTCAGAGCTGTACCCAAGGTAGCGACGGCGCTGGAAAATCCCCGCTGGTGAAGTGCGATTACGTCCATATAGCCTTCTGCCAGAATAAATGTGCCGGAACCTGACTTCTTTGCAAAATTCAAAGCAAACAGACCGTTGCTCTTTTTGAACACGGGAGTATCGCCGCTATTTAAATATTTCGGACCATCTGAGTCGTCTATTTTTCTGCCTCCGAAGGCTATGACATTGTCCCTGGTGTCGATTATGGGAAAAATGACCCTGCCGTGAAAAATATCATAAAGATTCCCGTTTTTATTTTTCCGGGCAAGGTATCCCGTCGTCATTTCATCATCAGTATAACCCAGACTGCGGAGGTGGTCCACAAGTCCTCTCCAGCTGTCATCGCAGTAACCGAGGCCGAATTTTATTATTGTCCTGTCAGAAAGTCCTCTCTCCCTGAGGTAGGAGAGTGCGG
>CAZYZR010000024.1:0-8800 GCA_964651945.1 uncultured Oscillospiraceae bacterium
GAAAGTTTGTGGTGCTTTTCGGTTGTGCAGGGCAGAGGGACGCAGCAAAGCGCAGGGCTATGGCCCGGGCAGTGGCCAGATATGCGAATTATGCGGTTCTTACCAGCGACAACCCCAGAAAGGAAAATGCCAGCTCAATTATTGAAACTGTGAGCGGTTATCTCAAGGAAGAAAAAGTCCCTTTTACCGCCGAGGTTGACAGAAGAAAAGCTATTAAAACGGCCCTTGATATGTTACAATATAACGACACGCTCATTCTCTGTGGCAAAGGGCATGAGGATTACCAGGTCCTCGACGGCATTACAGTCTACCTGGATGAGCACGAGATAGTCAGGAAATACATGGAAAACTACGGCAGGGGATAAAGGTATGGAGAAAATACTTCTCTCACAGCTTTTGCAAGGGATTGCATCGCCGGGGCAGGACTGTTATATAGACAATGTTGTATATGATTCAAGGCAGGTCTCGGGCAGTACCCTCTTTGTAGCCATAAAAGGCGACAAGGTGAACGGTCAGGACTTTGCCCCCCGGGCAGTGCAAAACGGGGCAGAGTTTGTTCTCACGGAGGACTACATTCCCACGGTACCCGGTAATATGCAGGCTGTGGTCCCCAGCGTCCTTGATGCCAATATTGCAATGCGGAAAAATTACAGGGACAGATATGATATAGATGTTATAGGGGTCACCGGAAGTGTGGGAAAAACCACCACAAAAGATTTTATATATGCTGCCATATCTCCATTTGCAAAGACAGTGAGGAGCCAGGGAAACCGGAACAATGAGCTCGGCCTGCCGAGGACGGTATTCGGTATTACATCCTCCGACAGGTATGCGGTCCTTGAAATGGGAATGGAGAACCTGGGAGACATAAAAAAGCTCACAAAGGCCACAAGGCCGGTGGCTGCCTGCATTACGGGAATAGGCATTTCCCACCTGGAAAGACTTGGCTCCCGTGAAAATATATTCAGGGCAAAAATGGAAATTTGTGAGGGTATGGGTCCCGGCGGGGTCCTCTCTCTCAATGCAGATGACGATTTTTTGCCCTCGGCAAAGCCGGCAAACTCTGTAAAGCCCGTATATTTCGGAATTGACAGCAACCTGTGTGAAGTAAAGGCAGAAAATATGGAAATAAGCGGCACAGGCACAAAATTTGTCATAGATGACAGAGGTATGGGAATTAAAATTCCCCGGCAGATACCCGCTGTGGGGAAACACAATGTGAGAGATGCTCTCTGCGCCTATACAGTTGTGAGCCGCCTGGGATTTGACCCCGTAAAGACAGCCGGAAATCTCGCCGGCTACCGTCCCTCCGGAATGAGAGAAAATTTTGTCAGGAAGAACGGAGTTCTTTTTATAGAGGACTGTTACAATGCCGCGCCATCATCTATGATGGCTGCTCTTGACACCCTTTCAACGGTTGCCGAAGGGAGAAAAATAGCAGTGCTCGGCGATATGCTGGAGCTTGGCCCGGACGCCGAAAAACTGCACAGGCAGGTAGGCGAGTACGCCGCACATAAAGGTGTTGACATAATGATGACTTATGGCACACTTGCACAGGCAATCGCAGAAGGTTTCGGACCGGGGCGGGGGATTTTTGATACAAAGGAATCTCTTGCGGAAAAGCTCACAGAAGTTTTGAGCCCGGGGGATACGGTGATATTTAAAGCCAGTCACAGCATGCGTTTTGAGGATATCATCCGGCTGGTTTACGAAAAGTGGGAGAAATTATGCTGAGATTGTCTTATCTTGTCACAGGCCTTCTCGCTTTCGCGGTTACGGCGGTGTGCGGTTTCGCCCTGATACCTTTTCTGAAAAAACTTCATTTCGGTCAGACGATAAAAGAGATAGGTCCCACCTGGCACCGGCCTAAACAGGGGACTCCGACGATGGGCGGTTTTATGTTTTACCTGGGGGTTCTTGTGGCAGTCTGCCGGGGAGTTTCACTCCTGTGGCGCGAGGAACGGGTATATGAATCCCCCGGATTTTCCTCCCAGATTATCAGCCTCTGCCTTACCCTTATTTTTCCCCTTCTTTATGGGCTGGTGGGATTTGCTGACGACTACATAAAAGTCATAAAAAAGCAGAATCTCGGCTTAAAGGCAAGATTCAAAATAATTTTTCAGGCAATTATTACAGCCCTCTTTCTGTTTGCCCAGTTCTATACGGGACATGTTTCCACAATTATAAAGCTGCCCTTCGCAGGCGCTTTTGACATAAGTTACCGGTACTATCCTCTGGCATTTCTTGGGATAATATTCATGGTGAACGCCGTAAATCTCACCGACGGTATTGACGGTCTTTGCACATCTGTAACTTTCGCCGTGTCACTGGGATTTTTAATTATCTCTGCTACTTATGGTTATTACACGAATACACTCTTTTCAGTGGCCTTGGCGGGAGCATGTGTGGGGTTTCTGGTGTGGAATTTTCACCCCGCTAAAGTCTTTATGGGAGACACCGGGAGCATGTTTCTCGGAGGTGCGGTTGTGAGCATGGCCTGGGCTGTAAACAGGCCGGAGATTCTCATTTTTATGGGGCTGGTCTACACGATTGAGGCCCTCAGCGTTGTTATTCAGGTACTCTATTTCAAGATATCCCATGGCAAGAGAATTTTTAAAATGAGCCCTATACACCACCATTTCGAGATGTCAGGCTGGAGCGAAGAAAAGATAGTCATAGTATTTACCGCAGTGGCTGCCATTGGATCAGCCCTGGGTGTCCTGAGCTTCTGACCTTGCCCTTTGCAGATGTGATCTGTATAATTTTGCGATTTTGCATTTTTTGGATATAAAGTAAAATGTGCAAATGTTGCTTATTTTCCAGATTTGAAAAATAAATTCAGACTTTTTCCGGCCTATTGCCGGTTTAAATAAATATCGGGAGTGCACATTTTGGCTGCGGGGAATAAAACCAAAACAAAGAAAAAATTCGAATTAAATCAGTATTTAAGGTTCACCAAGCGGGGGGCCAGACTTGACCTGCCCCTGCTCATAATAGTTTTTATCCTTCTTGGCTTTGGTCTGATCATGCTCTATTCTGCCAGTTATGTGAAGGGTATATACAATTTTTCCGGGGACAGCCTGCACTACATAAAAGACCAGTTGATATACGCTTCGGCAGGTCTTTTGATAATGTTTCTTGCATCCAAAATCGATTATCACGTTTACAAAAGGTACGCCCCCGCCATAATGCTGGTTTCCGCCGCATTGCTCGTTGTTGTGTTGCTTATGCCAGAAATAAACGGCGTGAACAGGTGGATTTTTATAAAAATTCCCGGAGGTTCAATAACATTCCAGCCTTCCGAGATATCAAAATTTGCAGTTATTCTTATGTTTTCCGTAATGATCGAAAACAATTACGACAAAATGTATAAGGCAACTTACGGAATTTTCCCGTTTGCTGCGGTGCTTGCCATAGTCGTGGGGCTTCTGTTTTTGGAACCGCACCTTTCAGCAATAATTATCACCTGTGGAATCGGGGCAATAATGATGTTTGTTGGCGGCAGCGATATCAGGTGGTTTATAGGAGCGGTTGTGGCAGGTATTGCCCTTATAGCACTGGTCCTTGTGGTAAAGCCTGACCTTGTGTCTTACGCTTCCTCAAGGATTAACGCTTGGCTCCACCCGGAGCAGGATCTTCAGGGCGACGGATATCAGAGCTATATGAGCCTTCTTGCAATTGGGTCCGGCGGTTTATTCGGTCTTGGACTAGGAAACGGAAGGCAAAAACAGCTTCATTTGCCTGAACCGCAGAATGACTTCATTTTTTCAGTGATTTGCGAAGAGTTGGGCTTTTTCGGGGGAATGGTGGTCATACTCCTTTTTATAGCACTTTTTTTAAGGGGAATATATATATCCACCCATGCTGCGGACAAATTCGGATCAATGCTCACTCTGGGCATTATAGTGCAGATAACTCTCCAGGCTTTTCTCAACATCGCAGTTGCAACCTGCACCATACCTAACACCGGCATATCCCTCCCGTTTTTCTCTGAAGGCGGGACGTCCCTTGTGATGATACTGGGCGAAATAGGGATTGTGCTCTCGGTTTCAAGGTATGCCAATACTGACAAGGACGAATAGATGAGAGTGATAATAGCCGCTGGCGGAACAGCAGGTCACATAAACCCTGGCCTTGCGATAGCGGGATATATAAAAAATCAGCAGCCGGACAGCCAAATTCTCTTTGTAGGCAGGAAGGACGGGATGGAGCGCTCTCTGACCGAGAGGGCGGGGTATCCGTTCCGGCCGATTGAAGTAACCGGTTTTCAAAGAAAGATTTCCTTTGAAAATTTAAAAAGGAATGTGGTCACTGTAAAAAATCTTATGTTTGCCCGGGGAAAGGCAAAGAAAATAATAAAGGATTTCGGGCCTGATCTCGTGGTGGGTACTGGCGGATATGTCAGCGGTCCCATAGTTCTTGAGGCAAGTCAGCTTGGGATAAAAACGGCTATACATGAGCAGAATGCATTCCCGGGGATCACAAACAAGATGTTGTCGAGAAATGCCGACAGGGTCTTTATAGCTACCCAGGCCGCAGCGAAATACATGGCACACCCTGAAAAATGCATCGTCTGCGGGAACCCGGTCAGGCAGCGGATAAGCAGCCGGGACCCTGTCCGGGCAAAAAGACGGCTCGGAGTGGAAGGCAAAATATGTCTTCTATCCTTCGGAGGATCCCTTGGCCGGGCTGCGATAAACAGAACCGCACAGATACTTGCCCTGCACAACAGGGACAGGAAAGATATAGTGCATTTTCACGTAACGGGCCGCTATGACGAAGGGGAATTTCCAAAGTTTCTGAAAGAAAACGGACTTTCCGGAAGTGAAAGCATCAGATATTTTGAGTACCTGTACGACATACCCCAGTATATGGCCGCTGCTGACCTTATAATAAGCAGGTGCGGCGCCCTCACCATTGCGGAAATAGCATGTATGGGAAAAGCATCTATTCTTATCCCGTCTCCGAATGTGGCAGAAAACCACCAGTTTTACAACGGGAAGGTATTGTCCGATATTGGAGCTGCAGTGATGATAGAGGAAAGAGACCTCACCGAAAAACTTGTCACTGACATTTTTGATGAGCTTACAGAAGACCCTGAAAGGCTAAAAATGATGGGGGAAAAGGCAAAGGATGTTTACAATCCGGACTGCCTGAGAATTATTTACAACGGACTTGTACAGTGAGCAAAGGTAAATCCAAGAAAAGCCGGAAAAAAAGTACTGAAAAGACTGATATTCTCCACAGAGCTATGAGATCTCTCTCCGTGGAGGAAGATAAGCCGGACAATCCCCGGCTCAGCGATCCTGCCCGGGTGCCGTTTCCAAAGCAAAAGCAAAAGGTGGAGCAACCACCGAAAAAGAGCCGCAAAACTATAAGGAAGCAACGCAACCGCAGGATCCTTATAAGTGTTATTGCAGTGCTGTCGCTTTTGGCTGTAGGGACTTTTTTGTCTCTCCGCCTGCTTTTTATAGTGCGAGAAGTGGAAGTAACCGGGACAGAGAGGTATACTCCGGAGGAGATAATTTCATTTTGTGCAATTCCCCTTGAAGAAAATGTTTTTCTAATAAATACCGATGAATATGAAAAAACCCTACCGGAAAATTTTACTTACATTGAGAGTGCCGTTGTAAAAAGGAAACTCCCCGACAAAATAAGTATTGAGGTCAAAGACGCAGTTCCTTCCTATTATACCGTTCACCCTGAGGGAGACACCTTGGTTTACACGGTTTATTCCCGGGGATTCAAGGAGCTCACCCGGCAGGCGCAGCGGCCAGAGGGGCTGGTGCTTATTGACGCGGATATTTCCGACAAAGCGACAAAAAAGAATCTTAACGCACTCATAAAAGCCATCCGGCGGGAGGGGTGCGAGGGGATAACCGGGATACATGCCACTGGCACGGAGGTAAGTGCGGTGTACGAGGGGAGACTTACTTTCAGCATGGGAAGTGTGACGGACCTGGATTATAAACTCAGGCTTGCCTACACAGTGGCGACCGAAAATCTCGAGCCGGGACAGCGGGGAACAATTGACTGCTCGACCCGGGGCAGCGCAATCTTTACACCCCGGGCGTAATTCAGCGAAAAAGTCGGGGAGAGCTGCTCAAAAAATTGTTGAAATAGCGAAAAAAGTTTGATATTATTATATTAATTGTTTTAATTGACATCGGATTTGAAAGGGAAAGGAATTTCCCGGGTTTGGTGTCCTGAAAATTTATAAATTTTAGATATCCTTTATTATATAATTCGGAGGAAAGGGAAAATGGGCTTTTATCTGGACGAGGAAATGCAGAATGCCACAAATATCAAGGTAATAGGAGTCGGCGGCGCAGGCGGTAACGCTGTCAACCGCATGGTGGTTGACGGCCTCAAAGGTGTTGAATTTATAGCTATGAATACAGATGCCCAGGCTCTTATGGCATCCAAGGCCACGCTGAAAGTTCAGCTGGGAGCCAAACTGACCAAGGGCAGAGGTGCAGGCGCGGATCCGGATGTGGGACAGCGCGCTGCAGAAGAGAGCCGCGATGAAATAGCCGCAGCCTTAAAAGGTTGTCGGATGGTGTTTATAACTGCCGGAATGGGCGGCGGGACCGGCACGGGGGCCGCACCTGTCGTGGCTGAAATTGCCAAAGAACAGGGGATTCTCACTGTAGGAATCGTCACAAAGCCCTTTGACTTTGAGGGAAAATTAAAAATGGAGAAGGCTCAGGGTGGCATTTCCAACCTGATTAAAAATGTTGACAGCCTGATTGTAATTCCCAACGACAGGCTGAAGTATGCCACGGAAGAAAAAATAACTCTTCTCAATGCATTCGAACTTGCAGACGGCATTCTCAAAAACGGCGTTGAGTCCGTGTCCGAACTTATAAATATTCCTTCCTTTATAAACCTTGACTTTGCGGATGTCCGCGCAGTGATGAAGGATGCCGGATATGCCCATATGGGAGTTGGCAGAGCAGGAGGAGAGGGCAAGGCCGAAGAGGCCGCAAGGATGGCAATACAAAGCCCTCTGCTTGAGACTACAATAGATTCCGCAAAAGGTGTTGTAATTTCAATAACCGCATCCCCCGATATAGGGCTTGATGAAGTTGAACAGGCAGCGACGCTGATCACCAGTTCTGCAGATCGGGAGGCCAATATAATCTGGGGAGCCGCATTTGACACCTCAATGGTGGATGAGATAAAAATCACAGTGATTGCCACTGGCTTCGACACAGGAAGATCCAAAAAAGAAGATAAGGATATTGCCTCAATTAAGAAGAGCACAGGAGTGAGTAACATCTTCGAAGAAAATTCAGGGACTGATTTCACCGATGACGAGTACCTGGAGCAGGTGATAAACATACTGAGAAAGAAAAACAAATAATAATCGAAAGATTTATATTTTTATAATGTTCAGAAAGCGCAGGTAAAGATATGGCTGTTCTGCCCACCGAAAAACTTTATCATATAAACCTTTCTGCCCGGGATATACAGGGGGCAAGGTACGCTATTCTCCCCGGAGATCCGGGGAGGGTGCGGAAAATTGCCGCATTTTTTGACAACCCTACTCCCTTGGCTCAGAACAGGGAATACACATCATATATAGGAGAAATTGCAGGTGAAAAAGTCCTGTGTGTTTCCACCGGTATAGGCGGCCCCTCCGCTTCAATTGCAGTGGAAGAGCTGAATCAGCTTGGAGTTGACACCTTTGTCAGAGTGGGGACCTGCGGTGGGATGCAGATGGATGTCTTGGCAGGGGACAATATAGTTGTCACCGGGGCTATAAGGATGGAAGGCACCAGCAAAGAGTATCTTCCCATAGAATTTCCCGCAGTGGCGAATTTGGATGTTTCCGTTGCCCTGCGTGATGCTGCAAAGGAACTGGGGCTTCGTTGCCACACCGGTATAGTTCAGTGCAAGGACAGCTTTTATGGCCAGCATTCCCCTGAAAGAATGCCCGTATCTTATGAACTTTTGAACAAATGGCAGGCCTGGATCAGGGGAGGATGCCTCGGAAGTGAAATGGAATCTGCCGCGCTTTTCACAGTGTGTTCAACCCTTGGGGCCCGCGCAGGAGCTGTAATGCTCTGCGTTTGGAATCAGGAGAGGGTCAATGCAGGCCTCCCCAACGACGAGGAGCATGACACTGAGAGTGCAATAAAAATTGCAGTAAAAGGGCTCGAAAAGCTCATTATTCGGGATAAGCGGGAAAAATAGATGGAAAATGTCGTTTTCAAGCAGAGCTTAATGGGCTTTGACCGCAGTCAGGTGTTGGAATACATTGACAACCTTTCCCGGAGCCTTACCCGGCAGGCTGATCAGTACAAACAGCAGATGGAGTCTCTTCAGAAGGACTTGGATGGAATTACCGGGCAGCTTGAGAGCTGCAGAGAAAGTCTTGCGGTTTCAGATGAACAGGCCCGGCGGCTAAAGCAGCAGGTGGACAGTCTTAGGGAAAACAATGAGACCCTTCAGAAGCAGACCCGGGATTACACCCGGCTGATAAAAGAGAAAAACCGGGAACTTTCCTCCGTAAAGGAGGTTTGCAACGACCTGTCTGAGAAAGTCTGGGTTCTTGAAAAAGAGAACCGGCAATGGAAGGCAAAGCAGGATGAGATCGGCGCCTGCATGGTGGAAGCGCAGGTCAGGGCAAAAATGATAATTGAGGATGCAAACCGCAAGGCTTCCAGTAATAAAGCCCGGTTTGATGAAAATGCCGCAGGGCTTATGACGAAAGTCGCCGATGTAAAATCTCAGATAAACCGGCTGGAGAGCCGGCTGGACGATTCCTTCAGAAAGCTCACTGAGGCAATGAAGA
>CAZYZR010000024.1:8900-15662 GCA_964651945.1 uncultured Oscillospiraceae bacterium
GTGCTGGCTATGCTGCAGTCTATTGTGCCGCGGTTGTAACCGGAATCGTTCATTTCTTTGTACTCAGTGGCGCAGATGCAGAAGATCAGAGGGGCAGTCATTGCTGGCCCTCTGCTTTCGCAGCAGACCCTCATTTTTTCTAGCTGTCCGGGATCGGTGATTGCGACGAATTTCCACTCCTGGCGGTTTGCAGCCGAAGGAGCTATCCTCATAAGATCCATCAACAGATCAATTTTTTCCTTTTCGACAGGCTGATCCTTGTACTTCCTTATGCTGACTCTTTTTCTCACAGTTTCAAGAAAATCCATTTCAAAATCCTCCGTATTTGTCTTTGTAAGATTATCGGTTTTTTAACTTTGACTAATTATACAATTATTTTGACTTCAATGCAATATTGCAAGAGGGGTGGGTTCCTATAATTTTTTCTTTTACCAAGTCTGTTCTTTCTGGTTTAAATCCTTTATTATTGATTATCAGGCCAAAAAGTTGTAAAATATATAGTCAGTAATTTTTGCAGGAGAGATTTATGGGTGAACATCTCAGGGCGGCACTGTCCAAGTACCGTCGCCTCATATTGTTTCTTCTTGATATAGCAACAGTCTGTGTAGCATATCTTTTCACCTGGACCCTTATCAGCGGCCGTGCTTCCATGGATGAATATTTTTCTCTCATGGTTTCAAGCTGTTTTCTCTTTGTGTCCTGTTATGGAATAGTTTTCTTTGCCAGCGGAATGTACGACAGCCTGTGGCGCTATGCTGAAATTGTAGAGTTTTTCAGATGCGCTGCCAGCAGCGTCATTGCCGTAATAGCCTTTATAGTCATAACTCTTCTGATCTTCAAAGAGAGGCGCATCCCGTTGTCAGTCTATGGGCTTTCGGCAGCATTTGCCTCCTCCCTTACCCTGTACACCAGGCTGATTTACAGGATGTACAGGAACACCAAAATAAACGAAATGGGTGGGAAACACAGCCGAGTTCTCTTGGTAGGTGCCGGGGATGCTGCCTCCACCCTGATACACGAAGTAAAGAAAAACAGGGATCAGGAGATGAATATTATCTGCGCCGTTGACGACGACCGAAACAAGCAGGGCCGAAACATAATGGGAGTGGAGATCCTGGGGACAACGGATGATATTCCCGCATTGGTTAACCGGTGCGAAATTGACACGATACTTATTGCAATCCCCACATTGGACAGGGAGCAGAGAAAGAGGATACTCAATATCTGCTCCGGAACATCCTGCAACATAAAGACACTGCCCGACATAGTGAGGCTGATAGCAGACGGCGAAGATCTTGTATCGCGCATAACTGATATTAAGGTAGAGGATCTTCTCGGCAGGGACCCCATCGTTCTGGCGGATGTAACCGAGAGGTTTATCCGCGGCAAAAAAATACTCGTGACCGGCGGGGGAGGCTCCATTGGCAGTGAGCTTTGTAGGCAGATAGCCGCCATAGGTCCGAGCCAGCTTGTTATTCTTGATATTTATGAAAACAACGCCTATTCAATTCAGCAGGAGCTCAAGAGAAAATTCAACGACAAGCTCAATATGGAAATAAGGATCGCATCCGTCAGGGATACGAAGAAAATGGACGACATATTCCGGGAATTCCGCCCGGATATTGTGTTTCATGCGGCTGCCCATAAGCACGTTCCCCTTATGGAGGATGTCCCGGAGGAGGCGGTTAAAAACAATATTTTCGGGACATATAACTGTGCACTCTGTGCTGAAAAATACAATGCCGAAAAATTCGTTCTGATATCCACCGACAAGGCAGTTAATCCTACCAATGTTATGGGTGCCACTAAGCGTGTCTGCGAGATGATTGTTCAGAATATGGCTGCCAGTCGGCAGGGAGATACATCCTTTGTGGCGGTAAGGTTCGGCAATGTGCTGGGGTCAAATGGCTCTGTCCTGCCCCTTTTCAAAGAGGAACTGGCTGAGGGAGGTCCTATCACCGTGACCCATCCGGACATAAAGAGATACTTTATGACAATACCCGAGGCGGTCAGCCTTGTGCTTGAGGCCGGAGCCATAAGCAAGAAGAGCGGTGAAATATATGTTCTCAATATGGGCGAGCCTGTAAAAATTCTCACTCTTGCGGAAAATATGATAAGGCTCTCGGGGCTTGTCCCGTACAAGGATGTGGATATAGTGTTTACCGGGCTTCGCCCGGGGGAAAAATTGTACGAGGAACTCCTGCAAGCGGGAGAAGTGGTGCGCACTACTGACAACAACAAAATTTTCGTGGGATCACCCATAGATATGGATACAGAGGGCTTTTTCTCAGATCTTCTCGAGCTTAAGGCACTGGCTTACGACAATGACAGCCGGGGAGTGGTGGAAAAGCTGAAGGAAATGGTCCCCACTTTCAAGCACGCAGACGGGTAGAGATGTACAGATATTTCAAGAGGTTTTTTGATATAGTCCTGTCCTCTCTTGCCCTTGTGGTTCTGTCACCGGTTTTCCTTGTCATAGCAGTTGCAGTGAAAATTGACTCCGCTGGTCCTGTACTTTTTAAGCAGAAAAGGGTGGCCAGAGGGAAAAAGTATTTTATGATACTGAAGTTCAGGACTATGTATACAGATGTTCCCAGGGATGTCCCCACTCATCTCCTCGCTGATCCCGACAGCAAGATAACCAGGGTAGGAAGATTTCTCAGGAAATACAGCCTGGACGAATTGCCCCAGATAGTAAATATACTCAAAGGCGATATGAGCATTGTGGGTCCTAGACCTGCCCTGTGGAACCAGGATGACCTTATACGGGAGAGAGACAAGTATGGGGCCAATGACATTCGTCCCGGACTTACAGGTCTTGCACAGATAATGGGCAGGGACGAACTTGCCATACCTGTAAAAGCAAAGTTCGATGGCGACTATGCCCGGAACATAACCATGTGGGGAGACATAAAGATTATTTTCAGAACATTTTTCAGCGTTCTCTCCGCAAGTGGGGTAAAAGAGGGCAGATAAAGCAGAATAGTCTGCCGGGATTAGAGTGGCATTTTGCCCTTTATACAAATTGATATTCAGATGCAACATAGAGGGATTAGATATGCACATCTGTTGTCTTTTATATTGATGCTTTGTAAGGCTTTATAAGACTGATACAGCCTGTAAAACAACCGCAGACTCTGTATCTTACTTGCAATAGCTTTTTGGCTGTGATAAAATTGTTAAATAACGTAATTTATTTTATTTAATGTAAAAAGTTTCAGATTACAGGAGAGTTTTATGTCAGGACATTCCAAGTGGAGCACAATAAAGAGAAAAAAGGGTGTAAATGACCAGGCCAGGGCAAAAGTATTCACAAAGCTCGCCAGGGAGATTTCCGTTGCGGTAAAGGAAGGCGGGACCGACCCGGACAACAACAGCAGGCTCCGCGACCTTCTTGCAAAGGGCAGGGCTGCAAATGTGCCCCAGGAAAACCTTATGAGGGCAATAAAAAAAGCCGGTGACGATGACAAGGAGAGCTATGAAGCCATTACATACGAGGGATACGGAAACGGCGGAATTGCCGTGATAGTTGAATGCCTCACAGACAACCGCAACCGCACTGCATCCAATGTCCGCCATTATTTTGACAAGTTCGGCGGAAATCTCGGCACTACCGGCTGTGTCTCCTTTATGTTTGAGCAAAAGGGTGTCATAGTGTTAGAGGGCGAAGAGTACGATGAAGAAAAGGTACTTGAGGACTGTTTTGAGGCAGGTGCCCGGGATGTTTCCTTTGAGGAAGAGGGGGTAATTGAAGTCACGACAACACCCAACGACCTGTCCCGGGTTGCGGATGCCCTTGAAAAGATGAACTACTCTTTGAGTCAGCGCGAAGTTGAGATGATTCCGGGAAATTATATAAAAATAGACGACCGGGAAACCCTGAAAAAGCTCTCTCTTCTCTTTTCGGCACTGGACGATGACGACGACGTTCAGAATGTCTGGAACAATCTGGAAAACAGCGAAGATTTGCCCCGGCTCTGAAAAAATATTGCTTATTTGAGATAAAACCAAAATATACAGTGATTTGTACGGGATAAATTGTTATTGTGAGGAACTATGCCACAAAATGACACTTGCGCTTTCTGCGGACAGGAGCTTGACGGGGCGGATATATGCCCGAATTGCGGTTTCGCCAGGGAAGGCAAGGGACATATTCCGGGTACACTGGAGTACGCAGCCAATGTAGACATCTATACAGTAGGGGGAGTAACAGCCGTGGACGGCGAGAGTACCTCCTATTCGGCATACGACAAAAAGGCCGGGAAAAGGGTAATTCTGAAGGAGTTTCTCCCCGTTTCTCTTCTCTCTGCCAGATCCGGCTGTGAAGTTGTTCCTCAGGAGGACAAGGAAGTCCTGTTTAAAAATCTGATGATGGATTTTTATGAGCTTTATTCCCGGCTTCAAAAACTCCATCACAAAGCCCTTCTTCCTGTTTACAGGGTCTTTGAAGAAAATGGCACTGCATACCGGGTTCTGAGTCCTTCTCCCGGAGATGTTTTTTCCCGGTATATGGTGAGACAGGCGAGGCCGTTTACCTACAAGGAGGCCCGTTGGATATTCCGGGATATGCTGTCCCTTCTTTCCCTTTTAGCCTCAAAAAATATAGTGCACGGCGGAATAAGCGACGAAAATATCATAATAACGGGCGACGGATACGCTGTGCTCACCGGGTTTGCAATCCGGGATTTGAGGCTGAGGAATGACTATATAATTTATAAGCTTTATGACGGCTTTTCAGCCCCGGAACAGTACAGGCAGGATGAATTTCCAGGTCTACCCGCAGATGTGTACTCCATGGCTGCTCTGCTTTATTATTCTGTAACAGGGAAGAAGTACAGACCGGGAGCTTTGGAAGCTGAAAATGCCCCGAGGAATATTCCCCGCCATGTGATAAAGCGGCTGAGGCGGGCTTTGGAGCCGGAACCTTCTGACAGAGTGGAAATTGATGATTTTATCCTTCTCCTCGACAATAAGGCGGAGATAAAAGAAGCTGAACCTGCCCCAGCCCCTGCAAAGCGAAAAAATGCGCCTAAAAAAGGCAAGTCCTCCGCAAATTCCGGGAATTCGAAAAAATTCATACCTGCCATTCGGCTTGCCCTGGTGACGGTGATATTTATATTTGCCATGGTGAGGTTAAATTCAAAATCAGTTTCTTCCTCGTCTTTGGAGTTTCAGGTGAGTTCAACTGAATCTCCGGTTTCTGAGGAAACAAATGAAATTGTGATTCCCAATCTGGTGGGCAAAATTTACGATGAAATAATGTCAGACCCGGAGTATACCCGGAATCTGAATTTCAATATAGCGGAAGAATATTCCAACCTTCCCGCCGGGGAAATAATAGGACAAAGTCCCGAGGCAGGGACACGGGTAGGCTCCGGAGCCACTGTATTTCTCACGGTAAGCAAGGGACAGCAGACTTTTACGGTTCCTGACGGCCTTGTGGGGAAGGGAATGGATGAAGTCGGGGGAATTCTGGACGGTCTTGGAATAAAATATGTGTTCAAGGAAGTCGTAAATGACCGGTATCGGCCAAATACAGTGACAGGGACCGACCGCCCCGCGGGCACCGAGCTCACTGCCGAAGATACTCTTATTGTGTATATTTCCAAAACAGCTTAATTATACTGTTTTGGCCTTTAATAAAACCTATTTGCAATTAATGTTTTCTATTTTGAAACAGCATTTTATCATAAAATATTTTTAAAAAGGATTATTTCTGTACTGCCTGTCAGTCTGGTTTCTGCTTTAACAAACTCGAAATATAAAAGAGCCGTGATTGCACGGCTCTTTTTATTTAATTTTTTTGCTGCAAAGAGCGGACTTTGTCAGTCGACTTCAATAAGTTCGTACTCTTTTGTTCCATAGCCCTTCTTGGCGGCAACTTCCACGGTGTAAGCTCCGTTGCGGCTCTCGATCCTCTCGATAAGCTCTTTCTGCCCGGGGTCGTCCTTTGCGGCGTAGACCAGATCAAGGCAGGCTTTATCAAGTGCAACCGGGTCCAGCGATGCGAGAATGCCTATGTCCTTCATACAAGGGGGAGCGGCATGCCCGTCGCAGTCGCAGTCCACTGAAAGGTTCTTCATAACGTTTATATATGCTGCGTTTCCTTTGAAAAACTCAACCACAGAACCCGCTGCATCCGCCATTGACTCCAGGAAAGTGTCATGGTTTCCGGTCCAGATCTCCTCAGGTTTGCCGGAGCCATGAATATATGCCTTGCCGTAAGAAGAGGCAATTCCTATGGACAACTGCTTCAGTGCTCCGCCGTAGCCGCCCATCGCATGGCCTTTGAAGTGGGACAGAACCAGCAGTGAATCGTAGTTCGCCAGATGTTTGCCCACATAGTTCTTATCGATTCTCACAGGATTTTTAACATCCAGAACCAGATCCGGACCCTCTGAGTCCATTATGTCCACTTTGTAGGTCTTGCTCCAGCCGTGTTCCTCCATAGTGTGGATGTGCTGCTCGGTGGTGTCGCGGGATCCGCCGTAGGCAGTGTTGCACTCGGTTATCGTGCCTCCGACGTAATCAGCCACCGGTTTCCAAAATTCGGGTCCCAAGAAGTTCTTGTTGCCCATCTCTCCGGAGTGTACTTTCAGTGCAACATTCCCGGGAAGTTTTTTGTCCAGCAGCTTGTAGAGTTCCAATACTTTTTCAGGAGTAAGGGTCCTTGTAAAATAAACCTTTGATTTCATATATACCTCCTGTATATATTTATTATACTTATAAAATATATCAAAAAAAGAGATATTGTCAAGTGTG
>CAZYZR010000025.1:0-5106 GCA_964651945.1 uncultured Oscillospiraceae bacterium
TCCCTGGCGGGGCCGTTGGACACCAGGGTGATGGGGTAACCTATCTGCTTTTCGATGAAGTCCACGTAGTCCTTTGCCTCACGGGGGAGTTTTTCGTACTCCTTTATTCCCTTTATGTCGCACTTCCAGCCCTTCAGGGTGGTGTAAACCGGCACTGCTCTGTACAGGTCGGTGGTGTGGGGAAAGTCCCCGGTGAGTTTGTCTCCCACGGAGTACTCGGTGCAGACCTTTATTTCGTCCAGGTAACCCAGGGGATCCAGCACCGAGAGAACCACGTCGGTTGCCCCCTGCACCCTGCAGCCGTAGCGGGTGGCCACCGCGTCAAACCAGCCCACCCTGCGGGGCCTACCGGTGGTGGCGCCGTACTCCCCTCCGTCACCTCCGCGGCGCCTGAGTTCCTCGGCCTCCTCCCCGGACAGCTCAGTCACAAAGGGGCCGGCCCCCACGCAGGAGGAATAAGCCTTGGACACCGCGTAAATTTTCTTTATCTCGTAGGGGGGAAGCCCCGCCCCGGAGGCCCCGAAACCCGCCAGGGTGGAGGAGGAGGTGACCATGGGGTATATCCCCAGATCTATGTCTTTCAAAGCCCCCAGCTGCCCCTCCAGCAGTATTTCTTTACCCTCTCTTACCGCCTTTGCCAGGTAGGCGGTGGTGTCCGCTACATAGGGGGCTATTATCTCCCTCTGCCTCACCATTTCCAGGTAGAGCTCCTCCTCGTTTATCAGAGGCTTGTGGTACAGGTGTTCCAGCAGCACGTTTTTCTGCACTGCAGCGCTGTGTATTTTGTACCTCAGGGTCTCATCGTCAAACAGTTCGTTCACCTGAAAGCCTATCTTGGCGTACCTGTCGGAATAGCAGGGGGCGATGCCGCTCTGGGTGGAGCCGAAACTGCGGCCCGCCAGCCTCTCCTCCTCGTATTTGTCCAGGAGGATGTGGTATGGCATGACCACGTTGGCCCTGTCTGAGACCAGAAGTTTGGGCATGGGGACCCCTTTTGACAGCAGGTTTTCGATTTCGCTTTCCAAAAATGGGATGTTCAGGGCCACTCCGTTGCCTATCACGCTGACGGTGTGGTCGTAGAATACCCCGCTGGGGAGCAGGTGAAGGGCAAACTTGCCGTAGTTGTTCACTATGGTGTGCCCTGCGTTGCTCCCGCCCTGATAGCGGATAACTATGTCCGCCCGGGCAGCCAGCATATCGGTGACTTTTCCCTTTCCCTCGTCACCCCAGTTGGCGCCTACTATTGCTTTGATCATTCTGTACTTCCTTTCCGAAAGACCCTGGGTGATCCGGCGGAGACCGTCCTTTTGCCCGAAGTCCGGGTGGGGGCGCGGCAGTTTTTGTTAAAGCCGCACCGCTGCTGAATATATAAACCCTTACACAGGAGGGCGTATATCTTTATATATAATATTAAGGTACTTATTAAAATGCCCGTGTATATGGCGGAGCCGATGTGGTTTCGGGGCGCTGTCGCTGCTTATATTATAAATGGAATCAATAAACAATGTTTATAAGCGCCCGGGGCCTGTCCCGATAAAATGCCTTTGGGTTGACAGAATCAATAAAAAATATTTATGCGCCTGTGTATCAGGCAAAAGCATTTTGCTGCTTTGCGGTGAAGATAGCTGTAAATACCATATAAATAGAATTAATAAGCAAGTCAATACGCAAGAAGCGGGAATCAGCCTCAAGAATACCCTGCGCGGACGGGCAGTTTCCCCGTTGCAGCCGGAAAGCCCCGGCAGGGGATGCGGGGGAAAATTTCCAGCCTTCCGCCCTAAAGGGTTATTTTGACATGCCGGTCTGTGTCCTCGGGGTTTTGGTCAAAAATCGGCTGCAGCACGCTTTTGCAAAAGTCCCTGGTCTGCTTCGGGGCAAGGCCGGTGTAATTTTCCCCCCGGAGGCGGGAATTTATCTCCTCCTCGGTCAGGGAAAAGACCGGGTCGGCGGCGATCCTGCACACCAGGTCGTTTTCCTTCCCCTCCTCTTTTACCGCCCTCGCGGCCTCCATCGAGTGGACCCTTATCCTCTCGTGGAGGGCCTGCCTGTCCCCTCCGGCTTTCACTGCGTCCATCAGGATATTCTCCGTGGCCATAAAGGGCAGCTCCCGGTCCAGGTGGGCCTTTATCACCCGGGGGTATACCACAAGGCCCCCGGATATGTTTATGTAGAGATTCAGAATTCCGTCGGCGGCCAGGAACCCGTCGCTTATGGACAGCCTGCGGTTGGCGGAGTCGTCCAGGGTTCTCTCGAACCACTGGGTGGAATAGGTCATTGACCGGTTGCCCAGGTTATTTATGACGTAGTTTGAGAGGGAGGCCATCCTCTCCCGCCTCATGGGGTTTCGCTTGTAGGCCATGGCGGAGGACCCCACCTGCCCCTTTTCAAAAGGTTCCTCTATTTCCTTCAAGTGCCGGAGAAGCCTGAGGTCGTTGGAAAATTTATGGGCCGACTGGGCTATTCCGCTCAAAACCGACAGGACTCTGAAATCCGTCTTTCTGCAGTAGGTCTGCCCGCTTATCGCCTGCCGGGCGGGAAAGCCCATCTTTTCGGCGCAGAGGGCGTCCAGCTCCCGGCACTTTTCCCGGTCCCCGTCAAAGAGATCGAGGAAAGAAGCCCGGGTCCCCGTGGTGCCCTTGCTCCCCAGGGGTCTGAGGCTGCCGGCCACGTAGTCCAGGTCCTCAAGGTCGTATACCAGGTCCTGTGCCCAGAGGGCAGCCCTCTTTCCCACGGTGGTGGGCTGTGCCGCCTGAAAGTGGGTGTAGGCCAGGGTGGGCATGTCAGCGTATTTCAAGGCGAAATCCCCCAGATTTTTCAGCACGGTTATTATCTTTTTCCTTAGTATCTTAAGGGCGTCCCTGATTATTATTATGTCGGTGTTGTCCTGCACGTACCGGCTGGTGGCCCCCAGGTGGATTATCCCCCGGGCGTGGGGACACTGCAGCCCCCAGGCGTAGATATGGCTCATCACGTCGTGGCGCACCACCCTCTCCCTGGCCTCGGCCTCCCGGAAGTTTATCTCGTCCCGGGTGGCTCTCATTTCCTCCAGGGCAAGGTCGGGGATCGGAAGCCCCAGCTCCTTTTCGCTCTCCGCCAGGATTATCCAGAGTTTCCTCCAGGTGGAGAATTTTTTCTGCCGGCTGAAAACCTCCTGCATCTCCCGGCTCCGGTATCTGCCGGACAGGGGGGACACGTAGGAGGTGTATTTGTCATCCATATCCAAGCCACCTTTCACGAAAGACAATTTTACCACAGCAACCCCTTCTTTACAAGTGGGGGCTAGGCGGTAACCCGGTGCAAGGGGATTAAAAGCGTGGCGGGACAGGATGTATTTTTTAAAACGGGGAAAACCGCGGAGAGGACATTGTTTATAAACAGAAAAACAGCGGCGGAAAATCCGGATTTTCGGGGCGGGAGGCCGCTGCCCGGAGGGAAAGACGGCGGAAGATGTACGGGGGATTGGGGTGTGAAGGGAAAAAACCCGGGCGGAGGGGTGATATTTTGAAAACGGCAAAGCAGGGGCAGAGCGGCTTTCATTTTAAGCCAGATGGGGGTAACAGAGAATTGTGTCTAGGGGAAAAAGGTAAATGGGTTATTGTTCAAAGCACAAAAATTTGACTGTGCACGGCAAAATATAAAGCAAAACAAAAAAGCCCGAAAGGGCTTTTTCTTTATGTTTTGTTTGGCTTTTTCGGGCCGAGGAATGAATTGCCTTGCCGGACGGGCTTTATATTTGCACCTTGAGCCGCATTCAAAATTTCCCCCCTTTGCCTTAGGCGGAAGGCCGTTTATTTTTTCATTCCCAGCTGTCTGTGCTGCCTTGAGCGGTAATTTTCCAGCAGTTTCGCCACAGCCATATCCAGAGCCTCGGGGCAGGGGAGTTTTCCGTACCGGTAACCCATAATCCGGGGGCGGGTGAGGCTGAACATCCTCTCCACCAGGGCTATCTCCTCCTCGGATGCGCCTATCAGGGAGGCTATGCCCGGAGCTTTATTTCCTTTTTGCCCTTTGTCCCGGGGCTCTGCACCCCTTTGGGAGGCGGGGGCTGATTTTTTTGACGCTTCCCTTTCTCCCCGGAGGGAAGTTTCTCCCGTTGCACTTTTTCGGGCGGAGAGGGACTGCACCTCCCGCTCAGCCTGCCGGGCGGTGACATCAGAGCGGAAGTGATCGCAAAGTATGTGCCGGACCTCGTGGTCGTAGGCCTTCCTCCGGTCCTCATAGCTGAGGCGGCTGTTCAGGAAAATGTTGTAATCCCCCCGCCGGTCGGCGGATGTAAATGCCTTTGTCGATACCGGCATGTCCAGATATCTACAGAATATCATCCTCGTCCTCCCCCTTGATTATCTCCAGCATTTTTATAACCTTTTCAATGTCCCGCCTGCTGGCGTTCCTGGTCTTTGAGAAAAGCACCATAAGGTCCGGGTTGGCCTTTATGTCCTCCAGGAGCTCCTGCAGGTCCGGGTCGGCTTCCCCCGCCTCGGTGCGGTAGTCCCTGCCAACCATCAGCCTCTCTATGGGGACCCCGAAATAGTCGGCAATCAGCCGCAGTTTCCTGCCGGAGGGGTTCTGCCTGCCGGCTTTCCACTGGGACATTAACGCCGTGGAAAAGCCCAGATCCTTGCAGAGGCGATAGGTGGTTATCCCCCTTTGGTCGCAGAGCTCCTTTATGTTGTTGTAAATATTCACAAGGCAACACCCCGTTTTTTGTGCATTCATATAAATCTAACAATTTGTTAGTTTTACCTGTTGACAGCTAACGAAATGTTTGCTATTATATAATTGCTTTACAAATGTTAGCTAACCGTTATTACTTAATCTGCATAAATGGTAGCACATTTGTAAACTAATGTCAAGGGGAGACCCGGAGAGGATGAGAGGTGTGAAAAAAGTGAAAGAAAGCCTGAAGGAGGTGTTCACCGACTTTCTCTCCTGCCCCCTGGGGCGGGAGGAAGTGGAGGCCGTCTCCGGAGGGCTGGTAAAGGGAAAGGACATGACGGTGAGGCAGGGGATTGCCGCGGTGCAGGTGGCGAAAGCCCTGAAAGGGGACCGGAAGGCCTTTGAGCTGATAAGGGCCGCCCTGGGGGAAAAACCCGACCGGGACCCCGG
>CAZYZR010000025.1:5206-10490 GCA_964651945.1 uncultured Oscillospiraceae bacterium
TTGGCTTTGCCTCCGCTTCCGGAATGGGGATTTTGAGATTCCGGAGGAAATTTATCGGAGAGACAGAGAAGATATAAAAGCAGAGAAAGAGCATTGTGAAGATCATTGCGTTATTGCCGTTTTATCCTCTCATCAAGAAATCGGGGCGGAGAAAGAGCCTTGTGAAAATCCCGGGAGGACAGAATGCGGGCGAACCCGACCGGAGTTTTTAAAAAGCAAGCGGGAACTTTTGAAGGGCGGAATTTCCCCCGGGCAAGGAGGGCTTCTTTCGGCAAAAGGGGGTGGATATTTTGAGAAAAAAGAAAAAAGTGGAGATACTGCCCTTGTTTTACGACTATGTCCTCTCCACGGACTACCCGGTCTACGTGCTGGTGGGGGGAAGGAGCAGCGGAAAATCCTTCTTTATGCAGCAGCTGGCCGCCATCAACCTGAACAACAAGAGGGACTACAAACTTATGGTGGTGGAGGACGTGGAGACCAACATAGGTGAAGGGGCAAAGGAGGGGATAGAGAGAAGGCGGGAGGAGCTGGGCCTGGGGAGCCTTTACACCTCCACCAAGATACCCCGGGAGATAAGACACGCCAACGGCAACAGCGTCATATTCAGGGGGTACAGGACCCCTGCGCAGCAAAAGCAGGTGAAATCCATAAACCAGGTCACCGCAGTATGGTATGAGGAGGCCCAGAACATAACCTACCGGCAGTTCAAGGCCCTGAGGATGCAGCTCAGGGGAGGAGATGGGAGGGACAGGCAGCTGTTCCTGACTTTAAACCCCATAAACCGGGACGGGTTCGTGAGCAGTTACTTTTTCAAAGTGCCTCCCACTGAGGTGTTCGAGAGGTTCCCCGACGGCAGGCCCAAGGTGTTTTCCAGGGACATTTTGGCGGATGTGGCGGGGAAAAAGGAGAAGACCCGGTGCATGGTGATTGTGTCAACCCACTGGGACAACCCATTCCTCACCCCGGTGCAGAGGGCGGACATAGAGGAGCTGCGGGACACCGACGAGGATATGTACAAAATGCTCAGCCTGGGGATGTTCGTAAAGGGAAGCGGGGCATTTTTTCCGGAGTTTACCCCGGGGCTTCACACCTGCCGGCCCTTCCCGGTGCCGCCCCGGTGGAGGAGGTACGTGGCCTTCGACTACGGGCTGGATATGCTTGCCTGCTACTGGATAGCCCTCTCCGGGGAGGGGAGGCGGTACGTGTACAGGGAGGTCTTTGCCCCGGGGCTGATTATCTCCGAGGCCGCGGGGAGGATAAGGGAAAATTCAAAGGGGGAAAATGTCTACGAGTACCTTGCCCCTCCCGACCTGTGGAACAGAAGGCAGGAGAGCGGGAAGAGCCGGGCGGAGATATTTTCCGAGTGCGGGGTGTACCTGTCAAAGGCCTCCAACGAGAGGCAGTCCGGCTGGCTTGCCCTTAAAGAGTGGCTGCGGCCGAAAATGTGCGCCGACGGGAAAAAGCGACCGTCTCTGGTGATCTTCGACTGCTGCGAAAACCTGATAAGTAGCCTGTCCCGGATAAACCGCGACCCCGCAAACCCCTGCGATGTGGACCCAAAGGGGGACCACGGCTTGACCCACGCCCCCGACGCCCTGAGATATTTTGCCGCGGGAAGGCCGGTGCCGGAGCCATCCGTTCCCAAAAAGCCGGTTTACAACTTTGAGTCCGAAAAGCCGGTTCCCCTGCCGGATATGGAGCCTATAGACGTGGTATAGGAAAAACCGGATCGGAGTCAGGGAGAAAGGCGTTTAACGAAATGTCCGTAAAGCCGAATCCGGGTCCGTAATGACCCGGAGGAAAAATCGGAGTGGGTCCCCCGCAGGAAAAGGCAGAGGGATAGGGCTGCGAAAAAAGCGGCGGGATGAGCTTTTACACAGGTGGGGGACGGATTGCAAAAAGGGACTTTTTCTCAGAATTTCTTTGAATTTTTTTAGAGAGTTTACCGGTCGACTGACGAAAAGACGCGGGGCGGCAAAATGCCGAAAAGTGCGGGGCGGCAATGCGGAGGTTCCGAATAACATCTTTGAATTTTTTAAGAGAGTTCCCTGACCGACTGACGAAAAGACGCGGGGCGGGAAAAAACTTTCTTAAGAGATTTTGCAAAGTTTTTGACCTTGACGGCCGGGATTTCAATCCCGCAAAAGGACGAGACAAAAAAGGAGGAAATATGACAATTTTATTCGCTTTGTACTCCCTCTTGCTTCCCGCAGGGTGGGCCTGGGGGTTTTATCAGGGGTACAGGCTGGCCCGCGGGGTGTTTGTCTATGGGGACATCGACAGGGGGGATTTGTCCCCGAAAGGGGTGAACCCGCCGGAGAGCCGGGAGGAGAGGCGGCGCATTGAGGACGCCCTGGCGGTGGAGTGGTACGGCGCCCCGGGAGGCGAGAGATGACCGGGGAACAGATCTGGCGGGAGTACCGCAAGGGCCTTGAGTACCTCACCGGGCAGGGATTCTACCGGAGGGTGGAGAGCTGCAACGACTTCGTAAACGGGGACCAGTGGAAAGGGCTGCGATACAGCGGGGAGAGGCCTCCCCGGCTGAACATACTCTTCCCCATGATGAAAAGTTCCACCTCTATGGTGGGGCAGAACGCTCTGAAAATAGAGTACACCTCCCTGGACTACGGGCCCGGAAGGGGGAGGACGGAGGAGATATGTTCCCTTCTGACCCAAAACGCCGCAAGGCTCTGGGAGCAGATGAAAATGGACAGGGTCATGTGGGAAGTGCTGCAGGACGCCTACATTGCGGGGGATTCCTTCCTCTACTTCTACGACGATCCCGGCAGCCCCAGGGGGAAAATAATCTGCGAAAAGCTGGACACTGTCAACATAATGCTGGGGGATGAGTCGGAGCCGGACATACAGAAACAGCCGTACATCCTCATAGTTCAGAGGGTATCCCTCCGGGCCGCAAGACGGATGGCAAAGGCCTGGGGCCAGGGGGACACGGACAGGATAGTTCCCGATGCCCCCGACGGGCTGGACCCCGCTGCGGAAAAGCGGGGAGAAAAAAGCGACAAACTGACCCTGGTGGCGAGGCTCTGGAAGGAAAAGGGAAAGGTATGGGTTATGAAAGTCAGCAGGACCGGGGTGATACAGCCCCGGACCCGGGCGGGGGGAATGAAGCTCTACCCCATTGCCAAATACTCCTGGAAGCCCAGAAAAGGCCTCGCGAGAGGGGACGGAGATGTGTGGGACAAAATACCCAACCAGATAAGCATAAACAAGTCCCTCTACCGCCTTGAACAGGCGGTGAGAAGCTCCGCTTACCCGATAAAGGTGTACAGGCAGAACGCCATAAGCCCATCCTCTGTGGCAAAGCTGGGGAACCCGGGGCGGAGCATAGCCCTGGGGGGATCCCCGGACATGCCCATAGCCAACGTAGTGAGCTACCTGTCCCCCGGGGCCATATCCCCTTACGCCAACAGCTACTGGAGGGACCTTATAACCCTTACCAGGGACCTGTCCGGCACAGGGGACAACCTGGAGAACATAAACCCGGAGATGGCCAGCGGGGTGGCCATTCAGGCGATTATGGACGCCAAGACCCTGAATGTGAATATGCAGCTGGCATCCTACAGGCAGTTTGCGGAGGACATAGCCGCCATATGGCTGGAGATGTTCAGGGTGTACAACCCCGGAGGCCTGGCGGTGCCGGCGGGGGAGGGTACAAAGCTGGTCTCCCCCCGGGAGATTGAAAACCCGGACCTTTACATCAGGATAGACGCTTCCCCCACCGGGGCCACTTACCGGGCGGCCAAGGACAGCCGGCTCAGGGACCTGCTGGAAAAGGGAATAATAACATTCCGGGAGTACGTCCGGGCCCTGCCCAAGGACAGCTCAATGCCCGTGGATACCCTGCGCCGGATAGTCCGAAACAGGCGGGAAAGAGCCCGGACGGGCATGGCGGAATAAATCTGGCGAAAATCCGGGAGCACGGGCAGCCGGGGGACGGCAAAAGAGGCGGCTTTACCGCAAAATAAAAAAAAAGAGGCCGATCCCCCCGGAAAAGCCCGGGGACGCCCGGGAAAGGAGAAATATGAAGTGCAGGCAGTGCGGAGTCGAGATGATACTCGACAGGATGACCGAGGAGGGGGACGTGCAGCGGTTTTACTACAAGTGCCCCAACCCCAGATGTCCTAATTACGGCTACAAGGGCGCAAAAAAGCCCGAGAACACTGAGGGAGAGGAGGTGATGAAATGAGCGAGGAGACCGATTTCGCAAAAAAAGAGGCGGCCGGGGCTCCGGGTGAAGAATTCCCGGAACTACGGGGACGGCAGACTCCCCCGGCACCCCGGGAAAGCCGGGAAGGCGGGACGAAGGGGGAGATATTTAAGTCCGATGTGCCCTTCCCTCCCCGGGGAGATGTGCCGGAGGAGCTTGCGGATTACCCAAGAGGCGAGGGGATACAAGAGGCCCCCGATGAGGAAGTTCACCCTCCCGGCTTGTCCATAACCCGGACCCCGGGTCTGGTGAGGGCGGCTATGGACCGGGACCTTGCGGACATACAGTCGGAATACCCGTGGGTAAAGTCGTTGGAGGAACTCCCCCCGGTGTACCGGGCACTGAGGTTCAACCCCTATGTCCCCATGGGAGCCAGGCGGGCCCGGCGTGCCGCAATGGGGGCGGCGGGCTCAAAGCCCCCTTCCACCGGGAGTATGGAGGCCTCCCTGGGGCCGGGAAGGGACTACTACACTTCCCGGGAGCTGGACAGGCTCAGCCCCGAGGACTTAAAGAGCCCCGCCGTGTACGAAAAGGCCATGAAAAGCCTTCTTAAACTTTAAAGAGAGGAGAAAATATGTCTTATCAGAATTTCAAGCCGACGATATGGTCGGCCCACATTCAGCACGAACTGCCCAGGTTCACCGTCTTTGAGCAGGACTGCGACTACAGGTTCAAAGGAGAGGTGAAAAAGGGGTCCAGGGTGAAGATCCTGGGGGTATCCCGCCCCACGATAGGGGACTACACCGGGCAGGACATAGGTGCCCCGGAGACGGTCCCGGACAACTCCGTCTACCTGGACATAGATCAGGCCAAGTTTTTTAACTTCCGGGTGGACGACGTGGACGAGGCCCAGTCCAAGGACGGACTTATGGCGGCCCTTATGACGGAGAGCACCAGGGCAATGGGAGAGTGCAGGGACAGGTTCATTGCCTCTATGGCAAAGGAAGCGGGGAGGACCTCCCGGGACCTGACCGTGCAAAGCGAGGAGGAGGCAAAGAAAGCCGTGGACGACGCCTTCGTATACCTCTGGGAAAACGGGGTGTCGGAAAAGGACAA
>CAZYZR010000025.1:10590-15232 GCA_964651945.1 uncultured Oscillospiraceae bacterium
GTGAAGGGACTCAACGTCTACGGCGGAAAAGTCGTGAGGCCCAAGGAAATGTACGTGATAAAGGCCAAAGGCCTGTGAAGGGAGAAATATGGCTGCTGAGATAAAGACCGCAAAGATTGTAAAGTTCAACGCACCCCGGGGAATGCCCCGGCGGACGGCTTTCGACACCTCCGGAAAGGATGCGGTGTTCACGGCGGGAGACGACGGGAAGACCCTGATAATCCTGACCAACACCGACGAGGCCCCCGCCACTGTCACCGTGAAGGCGGGCACGGGCTTTGCCGGAGCAGGGGATCTGGTGTTCCGGATAGAGCGGCGGGCCACGGTGTGCCTCTGCCTCGAGAGCGGAAAGTTCTCCGACAGGGGGAAAATCCGCGCCGTGTCCACCACCGAGAAAGTTACGGCCCGGGCGGTGGAGCTGCCTTAAAAACAGGCGCGAGAATATAGGGCGGGAGCCGGGAGATCCGAACCGGGCCGGCTGGGCAAAATACGGAAAATTTGAAAGAGGGATCGTCCCGGCCCCGGCTTTATATATATTTTTTTCCGGACCGAAGCGGCAAAAGGAAGATTCAATGAATTGCCGTGCGGAAACATTCCGGCAAAAAAGGAAATTCTTGTTTTGTTGCCCCTTTGACTTAAAAGCCGCAGGGCAATATCCGAAAAAACCGAGAAAGGAGAGAGATGGCCACGACCTGGTATGAAATGCGAACCCGGACCCTGGGACTGGGGTTTGAAAAGACAAAGGCCTACGAGAAAAACAGGCAGAGCTATATAGACGCCTACAACTGGGCCCGGACTTTCATAGCCTCGGCCTACGGGGTGATAACCGGCTGCCTTGAGATAGAAAAGGAGGCGGGGGAACCCGGCGAGTACGACATTCCCCGGCTTCTGCGGGAAAAAGGGAAGACATACTCCCGGCTGTCCCAGAGGGGAATAACCGACAAGGACACGGGGGAGAGGATAGGGGCGGCACTGGTGTCCGACAACAGATATCTGCACCTGCCGGCCTGCTACGGGGGAACCGCAAAGGTTTGGGTGTGCCTTTTGCCCCGGAAGATAACCGATTCCTCCCCGGAGGAAACCCCATGTCCCCTGCCGGAAAAGTGGGCCGTCATTATGCCGTACCTTATGGCCTCCAGGCTGTACCTGGACGACGATCGGAGCAAGGCGGGGTACTACTGGAACATATTCGACGATATGAAAAACCGGATACTGACCCGGGAGAACACCACCCTGGCCACGGTGACAATTGCGGGGGAGGATGTATGGGAAAGATAGGAATACCCGCCTCCCCCAGGACGGTGACGGTGGAGATACCCCAGTTTTTGGGGGCGGATCTGACCGATTCCCCCGGGTATATGTCCTCCGGCCGCAGTCCCGCCTGCCCCAATATGATAAGGGAGAGCCGGGGGAAGGTGAGAAAGTGGATAGGGTACTCCACAAAAAAGCAGTACCCGGGGAGGATAAACGGGTTCCACATGTACTCCGGTGCCCGGGGGGATATTTATCTTGTGCACCGGGGAACTTCCTTGTATCTGGGGGAAAGGGTGCTGCGGGACGATATGAACGACGAGAGGAGCGTGTCCAGGCAGCTGGCGGGAAAACTTGTGATCGCCGACGGAAAGACACTGAGGCTGTTTTACGAAAAGGAGGGGGAGTATATCTGTGCCGCCGCTCGGGATGAGGCCTACGTGCCCACGGTGACCATTTCCCGATCCCCCCGGGGAGGAGGGCAGACCTACGAGGCGGTCAACCTGATAGGGACAAAGAGGATGGACAGCTTTCTGGGCACCGCCCGGGACAAGGTGTATCTCTTGTCCGCAAACCAGATTGATCGGGTGGAAAAGGTGGAAAAGCTGGACCGGCAGGGGAACACCGCGGAGGTCACCGGTTACACCGCGGACCTTGTGCGGGGAAAGGTCACTTTCACTGCCGCCCCCGGGGAGAGCCCGGTGACGGGGCAGGACAATGTCTTCATAACTTACAGCAAGACCGTGGAGGATTACGCACAGAGGATAAACGGCTGCGACATTATGACCCTATACGGGGTGGGAGGCGCTATGGACAGGGTATTCCTGGCCGGGGAAAAGGCCCATCCCAACAGGGACTACTACTGCCGGCTGGATGACCCCGGTTACTGGGGGGATCTGTCCTACAGCGTGATAGGCTCCGACATATCCAGGATTATGGGTTATTCGCTTATCGACGATGAACTCGCCACCCACATAGACCGCAGCGAAAACGACACCAACATAGTGATGAGGCAGGGACAGATGATGGGGGATACCCGGATTTTCAGCCTCTCCGGCAACTATCAGGGGGAGGGGGCAGTGTCGAAGTACGCCTTTGCCACCCTGGAGACCGAGCCTCTGTTCCTCACCCGGAGCGGGGTTATGGCGGTCACCGTGGGGGACGCCTACGGGGAGAGACTCACCAGGATGAGGAGCTACTACCTGAACGGCCTTCTTTTGAAGCAGGATCTGTCCGGGGCCGTTTGTGCCGTCTACGACCGCTTTTATATGCTGGCTGCAGGGGACTACCTGTTTGCCCTGGACGGGACCCAGAGCTCCCTGGAAAAGAACACCCCCTACTCCGGGAGGCAGTACGAGGGCTTTTACCGCGAAAACGTGGGGGCCAGGTGCCTGGGGACCCTGGCGGGAAGGCTGGTGTTTGGCACGGAGGACGGGAAGGTTTGCCGGTTTCACACCGACTACTCCCTTCCGGAAAATTTTTGCGACGACGGGGAGCCGATAAAGGCCTCCTGGCAGACACCGGAGATATCCGGGGACAATTTCTACTACAAAAAGCGCTTCAGGCTGATCGCCGCGATGATAGGCTCCGCCATTGCCACCGGAGTCAGGATACTGGCGGCATACGACGGGGTGAGGGAGCTGGTGGCGGACTACGACAATTCCGCCAGGTTTTTGTCCTTCCGGAATGTGCGTTTTTCCAAATTCAGCTTTAGGACCGACAAGACCGGCCGGATTGTCAGGGAGAAGGTCAGCATAAAGCCGGACGACAGGAAAGCCCGGTTCATTTTCGAAAACGACGTGACGGAGGAGCCCTTTGCCCTCTACGACGTCACCATAGAGTTTACTGAGAGCAGGTGATATTCTGAGCTACAAAAAGATAACCCGGGAGGACTTATCCGGGAGAGGGGTGATAGGTCTGCCCGACACCCCCGCCCTGTCCACGCGGGACATGCAGGCAAAATTCGAGGAGACGGGCAGGGAGGTGATAATACCCCGGTTTAACTCCCTGGTGGAGACCCTTACCGAAAACGGGACCCCGGTAAAGAGCAGCGATGTGGCAGGGCTGAAAAAAGGAGAGGACGGGGATATCCTGGCCTTGTGCGGGGAGGAATGGCGTCCTCTCGCCCCCGGCGCACTGGCAAAAAAGGCGGACAGGACGGACACCTACACAAAGGCGGAGACGGAAAAGGCCATTTCCGACAGAATAGTGGAGATAGGTTCGGCGGACATGTCAAAGGCAGTGTACGACAAGGACAACGACGGCACGGTGGACGACGCAAAGAGGCTCTGCGGGATGGAGCTGGGGTATTTCCGGCAGCGGCCGCAGGTGATTTCCGCCCGGATATCCGCCTCCCGGTGGCAGGGGGAGGGACCCTATACCCGGACAGTTCCCGCAGAGGGGATAAAGGAGGGGGACAGCCCCGTGGCGGATGTGCTGCTGCCGGAGGAGGGGACCGAGGCCGTGAAAGCCCTCTCCGCCTTCGGCTGCATAAGCGGCATAAAGACCTTGGAGGGGCAGGTACAGGCGGTGTGTCTGTCCGAAAAACCACAGAGCGATGTGACCGTGAGATTTCTGGTGATGAGGTGAGTATATGGGAGAATGTTTTATAGCGAGGCGAGGGGGAGGAGGGTCCTCCGGGGCCCGGGCGGTGCCCCGGGACGACGCCGGAATATGGCAGTCCTGCGCCGGAATAAAGGAAAAGGCGGGAGATACGGCCGCCTTGCTTTCCGACCCTGAAAAGCTGAACACCCTTTTTTCCTCGGGAAACGCCATGGACTACCTGCGCAGATCCCCTGTCCTGCTTGCCGCGGTGGTGCGGGACCGGGAGGCGGTTAAAATCCTGGACGGATACGCCTTCAGGACCCCCGGCAGTTACCTGGGGGGCGCCGCCGGGGACAACATAGAACTGGGGAAAATAGAGACCAGCGGGGATACCGTCTACAACTACAACCCGGGACGGGCCTTCAATTACAAGTTTCTGGGGGAAGGGCAGTCCTGCTACAACAACAAGCGGGGAGAAGAGAGCTGGATACAGATAAATTTCCGGGGTGTGCGACGGCCCTTTGTGATCTACAGGCGGGTGTTCCAGCCCACATATGTGTCCTCCGGCACAAAGCCCGTGGTGACCCTGAGGGGAGTAAGGCGGGACGGGCGGCCCTTCGACATATCCGACCCTCTGACGATTTCAGGGCGGGATGTGAGCACAAAGGACTTTGTGGGGCTTGTGGCGAAAAACTTTGAGCCCTCCACCGCCTTCAGGCTGAATGTGATGTCAACCGGGTCCATGTATTTCCGCGGCGGGGCTGCCTGGCGGATATAGGCCCGGAAGGAAAATTTTGAAAGGAGAAAATTATGGGAGAATATTTTTTCACCCTGGCGGGGAACAGGG
>CAZYZR010000026.1:0-7840 GCA_964651945.1 uncultured Oscillospiraceae bacterium
TAGACGAAGCCCTGTCTATGAAGAAGGAGCTCAGCCCTCATCTTGTGGAAATAGCTAAGGAAATATCAATCTGATTGTTTTCAATAGGCATATCTTGAAATATCTGTATTTTACGACATAGAAAATCCCTGCCGGAAATAATTAAGCTCCGGCAGGGGTTTGTATATCAGGGTACTATATTGCTATAATGTTCTGCTGAATTTTTTGATTTTTCTTGACAACGATAATCAATCAATCAATCAATCAATCAATCAATAAATAAATAAATAAATTTAGCTGGATATCTGTTTTAAATTCCTCAATAATTATTGCATAAAGCTGGTATATTGTGACATTAATTTTTATGCATCAGGTCGTGAAGCATATAAGATAATGGCAGAGACGGACCCTGCAGATTACGTAAAGAAAGGTTTTAATCCTTTATTTACTTGCGGGGACAAATATATAAAGGATGATATGGACGAGTTTCTGAGAGCAGGAAACATAGATCTGCAGTAAAACTGTAAAAAATTAAAGCTCTGGGAATCCGGAGCTTTTTTGTGTGAATTCCTTATGATTCAAAAAGTATTTACAACTGCTGAAAAGTTCAATATGATGGAAAATAGGTCTATGAGAGTAAAAACAAGAGCGTAATTCTGCATAATATATTTTTCTGATAATGCATAAGTTTTCTCTGTTATATTTTAAAAAATTCCGAGTAATGAGCTTGATCTGGCTGAATTTCATTCTTTAATTTTCTGATAGTTTTTCAAATATGAGATTAATTTTGAATGATAACTCATAGTCTAAAAGCCTTTTCAACACAGGAAACACTTCGTTATTATTCTCACTTAAAAAACTGTTTATTTTGCTGAAGTAAGAAAAGCTACATATTTGCACTTTTATAAGGAGAGAATCATAAATACTGGCAGCGAGTAATCTTTTCTCTGCGTAACAAGTATTTCCTGTAAATCTGATTATTGTTTATAAAATGTATCCGCTGATTCACTCAGGATTTTTGGTCCATAATTTTGTTACTGAAATTGAATTTACAAAGTGAATATAGAGTATTCCAAAAAGTCAAAGTTAGTAAAACTCTGCTCAAAGCACATCCTTGGCTGCCTTTTATAAACTGTCTTTCTCGTGGTTATGAATAAACCTATATAAAATTTTGACTGGTATGTCCTTTATCTAAACCGGGAATATTGTAAAAGGCTGAATACTTTGGTATAATATTATCCTGAGGTAGAAATATGGAAGAAGAACAGGCTAAAGCCGAACTGGACAAGCTGAAAGAGAAGATAGCATATCACTCACACCTTTATTATGTGGAAAACAGAACTGAAATAAGTGATTACGAATACGATATGCTTATGAACAGGGTAAAGGAACTCGAAAGACAGTTTCCTGCTCTTGTTACCTCTGATTCACCTACTCAGAGAGTCCAGGGAGAGGTGAGCTCTTCTTTTGAAAAAGTCACCCACACGGTAAAAATGGAAAGTCTTCTCGATGCTTTTTCATACGGTGAACTCAGGGATTTTGACAGACGAGTAAGAGAGACGGTTCCGGATGCTGAATACGTAGTAGAAGCAAAAATAGACGGCCTCTCAATAAGTCTTGAGTATGCAAATGGAGTGTTCACAAGAGGTTCCACCAGGGGCGACGGACTTGTGGGTGAGGATGTTACGCAAAATCTTGCGGCTGTAAAGAGTATTCCGAAATACATACCGGATGCTCCCCGTTACCTCGAAGTAAGGGGAGAGGTATATATGCCAAAAGATGTTTTTTCAAAACTTGTCCGGCAGCGGGAAAAAGAGGGAAAACAGCCTTTTAAAAATCCAAGGAATGCGGCAGCCGGCTCCATAAGGCAAAAAGACAGCAGGATAACGCGGCAGAGAGACCTCGATATTTTTATTTTCAATATTCAGCAGATAAGTCGGGACAAGAAAATTTCCGGACATAAGGAATCCCTGGATCTTTTGAAAAGCTACGGATTTCACGTATCCCCGAGATATAACCTGGTGAACAGCATTGAACGGGCCATAGAAGAGGTCGAAAAAATCGGCCGGATGAGGGATGATTTCCCCTTTGATATTGACGGCGCGGTTATAAAGCTTGACAATCTGGCTGACAGGAACCTGCTTGGAAGTACTAACAAATATCCCAGATGGGCCATTGCTTTTAAATATCCACCTGAGGAAAAGGACACGCTTCTAAGGGATATAGAGATTTCTGTGGGAAGAACCGGTGTACTGACACCCACCGCTGTATTTGATACGGTTCAGCTCGCCGGAACAAGTGTCTCAAGGGCAATACTTCACAATCAGGACTATATTGACCGGATGCAGGTAAACATTGGGGATATCATTACGGTGAGGAAGGCCGGTGACATTATTCCTGAAGTTGTCAGAGTTTCACAGAAAAATACCCGGGGGGCGTTTCAGATTCCCCTTGTTTGTCCTTCCTGCGGGCATATCGTTGAGAAAACCGATGAGTCCGCACTGAGGTGTACAAATCCGGACTGCCCACGGCAGACAGTGAGGAATATAATCCACTTTGCATCGAGAAATGCAATGGATATAGAGGGGCTGGGTGAGGCTGTGGTAAACATTCTGTCAGACAAAAACATGATAACCGATGTGGCAGACATTTATTCTTTGGATTACGAAGATGCACTGAAAATTGACGGTTTCAAGGAAAAATCGGCACATAATCTTATCAGCGCGATAGAAGAGAGCAAAGGGAGAAACCTTGACAAACTGATTTTCGGTCTGGGTATAAGGAATGTGGGCGAGAAAGCTGCTGTCCTCCTGCGGGAAAATTTCGGAGATATTGACAGTCTGATAGATGCATCGGAAGAAGATATAAAAGTCATTGATGGTCTTGGTGATATAATAGCCAAAAGTGTAAAAGACTATCTTGAAAAGCCCGAGGCGTTGGATATTATCAGAAGACTTAAAGACGCAGGTGTTAATACCACATATATCAGCACCAATGAAAGTGAAGTTCTGAAGGGAATGACAGTCGTAGTAACTGGCACTTTGCCTACACTTTCAAGAAGTGAAGCAGAGGCAATGATAACTGACAACGGAGGAAAGGCATCATCCTCAGTTTCAGCGAGAACTTCATATGTTCTGGCCGGAGACAAAGCAGGGAGCAAACTTGACAAGGCAAGGCAGCTCGGAATTCCGGTAATTGACGAAGAGAAATTTTTAAAAATGATAAATAAAGGAGAGAAAAATGGAAATTGACATCAAGCACATTGCGAAGCTGGCAAAGCTATCGATTCCTGAGGAAAAGGTGGAAAAATTCCAGAAAGAGATGGAGGATATAATCGACATGGTGGAAAATCTTCCTGATCTCAATACTGAGGGTGCCCTGCTGGATCCCGGGGATACAATGGAACTGCGCAAAGATGAGGTTAAGCCATCATATCCAAGGGATGATATGCTTAAGAATGCTCCCGCCACTGCGGCAGGCTGTCTTCTGATCCCAAAAGTAGTGGATGACTGAGAGGTGAAAATATGGACAAATTATACACTCTTACTGCAACTGAACTGACCAGACTGGTAAAGAATAAAGAAATTTCGGCGGTGGAGGTTACCAGGTCAGCGATAGATCGAATACAAGCTACTGACGGCGAAATTAACGCATACAACACATATAATTTTGAAGCTGCAGAAAAGAAAGCCCGGGAAATCGATGGAAAAATTTCCAAGGGTGAGGAAGCAGGACGGCTCGCAGGAGTGCCTGTTGCAGTCAAGGACAATATGTGCACGAAAGACCTTTTCACTACATGTTCCTCAAAGATGCTTGGGAATTTTGTACCGCCCTACAACGCCACAGTTGTGGACAGGCTAGAGGCCAGCGGAGCTGTAGTGATCGGAAAGACGACAATGGATGAATTTGCCATGGGCTCATCCGGAGAAAATTCAGCTTTTGCAGTGGCAAAAAACCCCTGGGATACAACCAGGGTTCCCGGAGGCTCTTCCTCCGGAAGTGCCGCTACAGTTGCCTCTTGTCAGGTTCCTCTGGCCCTTGGTTCTGATACCGGAGGTTCCATAAGACAGCCTTCAAGCCTCTGCGGGATAGTCGGACTCAAACCGACATATGGATCTGTCTCAAGATATGGTCTTATAGCTTTCGCCTCCTCCCTTGACCAGATAGGGCCTATGGCCAGGACGGTTGACGATGCCGCAGCACTTTTCCGTGTCATATGCGGCAGGGATCCTAAAGATGCCACCAGTAAAAACTATTCTTTTAAACCTTACGGTGACAACATCAAAGGAATGAAGATAGGCATTCCGTCACAGTATTTCGGCGACGGGATAGCTGTTCCCGTAAAAGAAAAAATATACGAAGCTGTCGATGTGCTCAGATCCCTCGGGGCTGAAATTGTCGATATTTCACTTCCTTCAACGGATTATGCCCTTTCCGCATATTATATAATCTCTTCAGCGGAAGCATCTTCAAACCTGGGAAGATTTGATGGGGTAAAATACGGATTCAGGGGTTCGAAGACAGGAAGCCTTGAGGAACTGTATGTTTCAAGCAGGAGTGAAGGCTTCGGAGACGAAGTCAAGAGAAGGATAATGCTTGGGACTTATGTGCTAAGCAGCGGATTTTACGATGCCTATTACAAGAGGGCTAAGGTTCTGCAGAAGAACATTTCAAAGGAATTCAGCGATTCTTTCAGCCGGTGCGATGTCATAATAACTCCTCTAAGTCCCACTGTGGCTTTTAAGCTCGGTGAAAAGAGCGACGACCCTCTTGCAATGTATGCGGGAGATATCTGCACGGTGACACTCAACATCGCAGGCCTACCGGGCATAAATGTTCCCTGCGGATTTGACAGTGAACACAATATGCCGGTGGGATTCCAGGTCATAGGGAATAAATTCTGCGAGGACAAACTTCTGACTGTGGCAAAAGCATATGAAAATGCAGTCGGAGGATTCGCTGTAAAGGAGTTTTGAGAATGAACAGTAATTATGAAGTTGTGGTGGGTCTTGAGGTCCATGCTGAATTGTCCACGAAGTCAAAAATATTCTGCAGCTGCAAAAATGAATTTGGTGCAGAAGTAAACACCAATGTATGTCCTGTATGTATGGGAATGCCAGGAACTCTTCCCGTTCTGAACGAACAGGTGGTGGAATATGCAATTAAAATGGGACATGCTCTCAACTGCAAAATTAACAATGTGACAAAACTCGACAGAAAGAATTATTTCTATCCCGATCTTCCGAAAGCTTACCAGATTTCCCAGTATGATGTGCCGCTTTGCGAAAACGGATATCTTGATATATTGGTAGGTGATGAGGTAAAGAGGATAGGAGTAACGAGAATCCACATAGAAGAGGATGCCGGGAAACTTATTCACGATGATGAATTCGGCGGAACTCTTGCGGATTACAACAGATGCGGGGTACCGCTGATAGAAATTGTATCTGAGCCGGATATACGCTCCGCCGATGAGGCAAAAGCTTATCTGGACACGATACACACGACTTTGCTGTATCTGGGGATTTCCGATGCAAAAATGCAGGAGGGAAGTGTCAGGTGCGACGTCAACGTTTCAGTGAGACCAAAGGGGCAGACCGAGTTCGGCACAAGGGTTGAAATGAAGAATGTAAACAGTTTTTCTGCAACCCACAGGGCTATTATCTACGAAGCGAACAGGCAGATAGATGTGCTGACTCACGGAGGCAAGGTGGAACAGGAGACCAGGAAGTGGGATGATGTAAAAGGCCATAGTGTTGTGCTCCGCTCAAAGGAAGATGCTCAGGACTACAGATATTTTCCGGATCCCGACCTTCTCACTTTTGAGGTTTCACAGGAAAAAATCGACCGGATAAAAGAAGAAATTCCCGAACTCCCCGTGGCCAAAACATTGAGATATATGAGGGACTACGGTCTTTCAAAAGCCGACAGTGAACTCATCGCCCTTGACAAGGACAATGCTGCATTTTTTGAAAGCTGCGTGAGTCTGGGAAGATGCCGGCCCAAGTCGGTTTCAAAATGGATTCTCGGCGACATATTCAAGGTGCTCAATGAGAGGCATTGCGGTATAAAGGATCTGGCACTGACCCCGGAGAACCTTGTATCAATGATAGAGCTTATTGAGAATAAGACGATATCAAACGCTGCCGCAAAGACTGTGTTTGATGTTATTGTTGAACAGGACAAAGCACCGTCTGAAATAGTAAAGGAAAAAGGACTTGCCCAGGTAAGCGATACCGGAACGCTGTCTGCCATTGTGGAAAAAGTGCTGGCTGAAAACGAAAAAGCGGTAAACGACTACAAAAACGGCAAGACCAATGTTGTGGGATTCCTTGTAGGTCAGTGCATGAAAGCCAGCAAAGGTCAGGGAAATCCTTCTGTCCTCAGAGATATGGTCATAGCAGCTATAAATTCAAAATAGAAAATATTCAGATAAAAGGCCCGCAGAAGCGGGTCTTTTTTTGATTAAAATCTGCTTGAACCTGGCAGTTTTCATATCAGGATTTTCCGTATATGATATGAATATCTCCTGATTTTGAAAATGACAATAAGAATTCAAAAAAGCTCAGAAAGCAGAATACTTTTGTAAAAACAAAAAAAATTTTCAGGCACAAATTTTATTTCCGGAAAACTCAGAATTATTCTCAATAATTTTCACAGTTTTTGTTGCGCCGGAAATATTTGTAAAATAATACAATTTTCCGACATAATCTTATATTTTCAGACATAAAATTCTGTTGTTTTAACACAAAATAGGTGGTATAATATTCAAAACGGACAGAAAATTGTCTTTTATATGTAAATTATTTCATATGGACGGCATTTATTCGCTTTTTTACAGACAGGGGGAATACTCAGATGGATGTCAGAAACAACAATGACGAGCACGGGCAGGTAAAAATAGCCACCACAGTTATAGAAAAGGTTGCAAAGTTTGCCGCAAGTGATATCGAAGGTGTAAAGGCAGTGTCTGTAGGGTCTATGGGATTTAAAGGACTTTTTGCGAAAACTAACCTTCCGAAGGCGGTAAATATAAATCTGTATGACGGCGTGGCTGAAGTGACAATATATATTATTGCAAGGTACGGGTATAAAATTCCGATAGTTTGCAGAGAAGTCCAGAGAGCTGTCAAAACCGAGATTCAGAATGCCGCAGATATAACTGTTTCCAAAGTAAATGTTATAGTTGCCGGTGTGGAAGTTGACGGCCGGGAATAATATCATAAAGGGAAAGTGAGTATTATGAC
Source organism: uncultured Oscillospiraceae bacterium (assembly GCA_964651945.1). Lineage (GTDB taxonomy): Bacteria > Bacillota > Clostridia > Oscillospirales > Ruminococcaceae > RGIG3102. The sequence continues at coordinate 7,227 of CAZYZR010000026.1, forward strand.
CAGACAAAAATCAAGAGAAAACGCTTTCATAGCCATTTTTGAAGCGGGATTCAGCGGAAACGACCTGGAGGAGATACTTGCAGTCACACGGGAATCCCCCGATTACCGGGAGTATGCCCTGGATGATTTTGCCCTTGAACTGATCAAAATGTACTATGATCACGCCGATGAAGTCAACGATATGATTCAGTCAAAGCTGATCAACTGGAAACAGGACAGGATATCCCGTGTCTGTGGGGCTATATTGAGACTCAGCGTTGCTGAGATGATGTATTCCAATGAAGACGTTGACAGTATTGTCATAAATGAAGCCGTGGAACTGGCAAAAAAATTTGCAGGCGAAAAAGATTATCAGTTCGTAAATGGCGTTCTCGGTTCTGTATCCAGAGAAATCCATCCGAAAGAGGCCTAATTTCCGTAAAGATATATTTCTGTTGATTTAGGGTTTTTGTAAGCAGGGACAGCAAAGTACAAACAGTCAGAAACTGAGGATCAGTAAAAGTTTTTCAGAGAAAATTTTCAAACGAAAAACGGTTCCGGGACGGATTGAGATTTAATCCCGGTTTTATTCTGTTGAGTTTGAGAATTCGTTTGAATGTGCAATATATGATGTT
>CAZYZR010000026.1:7940-15103 GCA_964651945.1 uncultured Oscillospiraceae bacterium
CTGATGTTATTACTGTCAGTGCACTTAATACATATGTGAGATCAGTTCTCGACGGAGATAAAAATCTCAGGGATGTAGCTATAGAAGGGGAAATAATAAATTTTAAACAGTACTTTCCCAGCGGGACCTGTTATTTTTCTCTTCAGGATCCGGGAAGTTCCATACACGCAGTGATGTTCGGGAACTACGCAAAGGAACTGGGATTTGTGCCACGGAACGGTATGAAGGTAATAGCAAGGGGCAGAGTCACACTATACGAAAAAACCGGGAATTACCAGATAAGCGTAATTGCAATGTTTACAGCAGGCCAGGGAGCAGCCCGGCTTGCAGTGCAGAAACTTAAACAAAAACTTGCTTCCGAAGGGTTATTTGCACCTGAGAGAAAGAAGAAGCTTCCCGCCTATCCTTTTAAAATCGGTGTAGCCACATCAGAAAAAGGCGCTGCAATTCACGACATCATCAGTGTTGCGAGGCGCAGATTCCCTTGCACAACAATAGTTCTCGCTCCCTGCCTTGTACAGGGCGACGGGGCAGAGGACAGCATTGTGCAGGCTGTAAAAAAACTTGATTCCGGCGATGCAGATGTAATAATCATCGGAAGAGGCGGAGGCGGAAACGAAGATCTCCGGGCTTTCGACAGTGAAAAAGTAGCCAGAGCAGTAGCAGCATGCAAAAAACCTACAGTCAGTGCAGTGGGACACGAAACGGATTTTTCCGTCCTTGATCTCATATGTGACGCCAGGGCCGCAACTCCGACTGCTGCCGCCGAAATAGTTATGCCTGACATTTACGATATCAATATGGAATTGTTGGGATATCAGAGAAATATAATCGAAGGGTTCCCTGACAGAATTCAGAGACTTTCTGAAAAACTCGAAAATCTTTCGAAATCAGACGGAATATTATCTGTCAGGTCAAGAATATCAGTTCTGGAGCAGTTCCTGTCCCACAGCAAAGATATGGCCAGGGAGAAAATCTCAGGGATACTGAACAGTAAGGAGGGACAGATAATCGCCGTCTCACGGGCTGTTGAGAATCAAAGCCCCTTGTCTCTTTTAAAAAGAGGATACTCACTGATTTATAAGGACGGATTGCCTGTAAAGGATAAAACCTTTTCAGCAGGAGACGATGCTGAAATCGTTACATATTTGCAGAATTTGGAGTGCAAAATCGTATCCGTATCTCCGAGAAAGGAAGAAAAGCCGTGACGGAAACTACATTTGAACAGGCAATGGAAAGGCTGGATGAAATCTCATCCGCTCTTTCTGAAAACAATGTTACACTTGATGAATCCCTGGCTCTTTATGAAGAGCGGGTAAAGCTTATTGATTTCTGCAATTCAAAACTCCGGCGGGCAAAACTCAGAATTGAAAAAATCGACGGCGGAAAGTTTGAAGACACAAATGGATAAGGATGCTTTTCTGATTACACTTGAGGAACGACTGGAGTATTGCTGTGACAGGTATTTTTACAAAGGTTCAGTTGTGGGAAAAGCTGCAAGATATTCGCTTTTGGGAGCGGGCAAACGAGCAAGGGCTACGCTGATTTTTCTTACCCGGCAGATGTGCGGAAAGGGACCTGAAGATATATTATCCCTGGCTTGTGCGGTTGAAATGGTTCACTGCTATTCGCTGATTCACGATGATCTTCCCTGTATGGATGATGACGATCTCAGAAGAGGAAAACCTTCCTGCCATATAGCATACGGCGAGGCAAATGCTCTTCTTGCCGGAGATGCACTGATCGGATGTGCAGTCCAGACAATATCGGACGATGAAAAGTTAAGCTGTGCTGCAAAACTTGAGGCGATATCCGCACTCTGTGACGCTATGGGACCTATGGGCATGATTTACGGCCAGGAACTGGATCTGATTTATGAAAATATCCAGGCAAACAAAGAAGAGCTGAGGACAATACACAGAAACAAAACCGGGAAAATGATTTCTCTGTGCGGCGTTCTGGGGAGTCTTGACGTAAATCTTTCTGACAAGCAGAAAAATGCGCTGAATACATTTTTTGAAAATATCGGACTGGCGTTTCAGATCGTTGATGATATTCTTGATGTTGAGGGAGACCGGAAAGATCTTGGAAAACCCGTCGGAAGCGATATAGAGAGCAATAAATCCACTTTTGTGTCGCTGTACGGATTGCGGGAATCAAAGAAAATAGCTTCGGAGCTGAGCTCTGAGGCAGAAGATAAAATCAAAGAAGCTTTTGGTGAAAGGGCAGACCGGCTCTGCCGGTATGCAGGGTATCTTCTCAAAAGAAACAAATAGGCAGTAATCCATGGTACACGCAATATTTACAAACTATATAATAAAAGCTTCAGTGATAGCCTGGGCTCTTGCCCAGCTGATAAAAACAGCATTGAATTTTGTATCCGAGAGAAAATTCAGCGCAGAAAGACTGATAGGTTCAGGTGGAATGCCTTCTTCACATGCTGCATTTGTAACCTCTATGGCAGTGGCTACAGGCAGATATTGCGGATTTGCATCTGCAAATTTTGCTCTGGCCTTTGGCATTGCAATGATAGTTATGTACGATGCAATGGGTGTCAGAAGGGAAACAGGTGAACAGGCAAGAGTGATAAACCGGATACAAGACAGTCTTTCCGAGAATATTGATCCCTCTGAAATTAAACAGTTAAAGGAACTTGTGGGGCATACCCCACTGGAGGTCATAGGCGGTGCAATAACCGGACTGGCTGTTGCTGTACTGCTGAAAATAAAATGAATTATCCGCTTCTGGAAAAAATCAATTGCAGTGATGATGTTTCACGGCTCAGGGAGGAACAGCTTGATGAGCTCTGCCGCGAAACAAGGGATTTTATAGTCGAAAATGTTTCCAGGACAGGAGGCCATCTCTCATCAAATCTGGGAGTAGTGGAAATAGTTACTGCAATGCATTACTGCTTTTCCACACCCGGAGACAGCTTCGTTTTTGATGTCGGACATCAGTGCTATGCCCACAAAATATATACGGGAAGACGTGATGATTTCGGCACCCTGAGGCAACTTGGAGGGTTGTCGGGATTTCCTTCCCCCGCAGAATCAGATACTGACAGTTTTGTTGCAGGACACGGAAGCACGTCCATATCAGTCGGAATTGGTCTTGCCAGAGCAAAGAAGCTCAAGAGGGAAGGCGGATACGTGGTTGTCCTCGTCGGAGACGGTGCATTTACCGGCGGTATGATTTATGAAGGACTCAACAACATTGACCCTTCTCTCGATAATCTGATAGTTATCCTCAATGACAATAAAATGTCAATTTCAAAAAATGTGGGAACAATGTCAGACTATTTCGCAAGGCTGAGGACAAACAACGAATATCTGAACATTAAACAGGGCGTTTCGGATGCCCTTGACAATATTCCTGTGCTGGGACAAGGGACCAAGAAAGTCCTGGTATCTATGAAGAGTTTCGTTCGCAGGAATATGTATATGACCGGGACTTTCTTTGAAGATCTGGGATTTACATATCACTTAGTGAACAACGGCAATGATGTTCATATTATGTGCGATGCTCTCCAGGCTTCAAAGAGGGCAAATGGACCTGTCTTCATACATACCGTCACTGTAAAGGGAAAAGGCTACCCGCCTGCTGAAGAAAATCCCAGTGAATTTCACGGAGTCGGCGCATTCGATCTTGAGAAGGTTCCGGACCCGGATATGGCATCTGAAGATTCATTTTCCAATGTTTTCGGGAAAAATCTCTCTGAGCTGGCTAATACCAATGGGAATCTCTGTGCGATAACTGCTGCAATGAAATATGGAACGGGCCTTCAGTTCTTTTACAGAGATCACAGGGCGAGATTTTTTGATGTGGGAATGGCGGAGGAACACGCTGTAACTTTCCGGGGTGCTCTGGCAAAAAGCGGGCTGGAACCTGTTGTCTGCCTTTATTCAACTTTTATGCAGCGCGCTTTTGACCAGTATCTTCAGGATGTAAAACTTCTGAATCTCAATGTATTTTTCGGAATTGACAGGGCAGGTCTTGTCCCCGGGGACGGAGAAACACATCAGGGAATATTTGATCTGGCTCTGTTTACAAATTATTCAGACACTCCCGTAGTCTGTCCGTCAAATTATGAAGAGCTGATTTTCTGGCAGAAAAAGCTCATTGAAGAATATACGGGGGCTAAAGTGCTGAGATATCCGAGAGGCGGCCAGGAGAAAAATCTTGAAAATTACGGCTGTTCCGGGAATGAATTTGATCTGATTAAAGCCTCTGAGATAGCGGACAACCTTATAGTATGTTACGGAAGGCATCTTTCACAGTGTCTTAAGGCACAGGAAAGTCTGGAAAAAGAAGGAATTTATGCGGATATACTGAAGCTTACTGTTGTAAATCCGATTCCACAAGGCGCTCTTGAAACTGCACTTAAATACAAAAATATAGGTTTTTATGAAGAGCATGTTGAAAACGGCGGAATTGCTGTGCGTTTCGGATACAATCTTTTTGAGATGGGGTATAAAGGAAATTATAAGAGTCACTGTGTGAAAAATTATCAGGTAAAACGGGCTACTGTACCGCAATTATGGGAAATATGCGGGCTTGATTTCCTTTCCATTGCAGGAGATTTTGGGGGAAACCGTGAAAATCAGGCTTGATCAATATATTTTCGAGCAGGGATATGCCCCTTCGAGGCGGAGAGCCCGGGCACTGATAATGTCGGGGATAGTATATGTAAATAATGTCAAATCCGACAAATCAGGCACAATGGTCAGGGAAACCGACATTGTTGAGGTAAGAGGAAAGGATATAGGGTATGTCAGCAGGGGAGGGCTCAAACTAGAAAAAGCACTCAAAATCTGGAATATTGACCTGTCGGGACTTGTCTGTATGGATATAGGTGCCTCCACCGGAGGTTTTACGGACTGTATGCTGCAGAATGGAGCAAAAAAAGTATACCGGGTGGATGTGGGGTATGGGCAGCTGTCCTGGACTCTGAGAAATGATCCGAGAGTAATCAATATGGAGAAAACAAATATCCGATATGTTGTCCCTGAAGACATCGGAGAGGAAATTGATTTTTTTACAGCTGATGTATCTTTCATCTCTTTAAGGCACATTTTTCCCGTTGCTTCTGCAATCACGGGAGAAAAAGCAGAAGGGGTGTGTCTCGTAAAACCACAATTTGAAGCCGGAAAGGAAAAAGTCGGGAAAAAAGGTGTTGTGAGAGATCCGCAGGTACATGCGGAGACAATCGAATCTGCAGTCAGGTTTGCCAATGAAAACGGATTTTCTGTTGCCGGTCTTACATATTCACCCATAAAAGGACCGGAAGGCAATATCGAGTTCCTAATAAGAGTTGTAAAGGGAGCCGGCTTTCCGGATATAAATTCCGATGAAATACTCAGGATTGTTTCAGAAGCCGGAAGTGAGCTTAACAGATGAATTTTTTTATAAAAGTGAATATAGAAAAGGAAAACAGCCGGAAAGTCCTCGGGGAAATTGCAGATTTTTTTTACAGGTCAGGTCACAGTTTTGCTTTGTGTGAGGATGACAGAATACCGGATAACAATGTTTTCAGATGCGATACCCTTTCAATGGAAGAAGGTGTTTCGCAGTGCGATGCAGTGATCACTGTGGGGGGAGACGGCACACTTCTCAAAGTGGCACAGACAGCTGCAAAATATTCAAAGCCGGTTCTGGGAATTAACACCGGACATCTGGGATTTCTCACCGCAATAGAGGGAAATCAGACTGAACTCATCAGTAAAATACAGGATTATAATTTCTTTTATCTTAAAAAGCACAATTTTCTTGAAGTATCTGTGAGCGGAGATGATCCGGTATTATGTCTCAATGATGCTGTAGTTTCAAAAGTCGTTGAGGTAAATACAGTAAATCTCTGTGTGAATGTAAATGACAAACCGCTGATGAAATTTTCCGGTGACGGGTTAATAGTTTCATCTGCTACCGGGTCCACTGCATATTCTTTGTCTGTAGGGGGGCCTGTTGTGGACAGTGATCTGGCGGCAATGGTATTAAGTCCGGTGGCTCCCCACACCCTGAACAGGACTTCTGTCGTGCTGGGAAGTGATAAAACCGTTGAAATCTTTGGATCGGATGGATTTTCCGGAACGTATGTCTCTTATGACGGCACTGCACACAGATTGCTGGAAAAGGATGATTCTATAGAGATAAAAGTTTCAGATGTTTATCTGGAGATATACACTCTGAAAAATTTCGGACAGCTTGAAAAGATAGACAAAAAGCTTAAACTGCGTTAAGTTTATAAAAGGAGATACTTATGAAAAAGGCCAGACAAAAAGCAATACTTTCCCTGATAAACGAGTACAACATCGACAGGCAGGAATTGTTGCTCGAATATCTTCACAAAGAAGGTTTTGATGTAACCCAGGCAACGGTGTCCCGTGACATTAAGGAACTTAACCTTGTAAAAATAGTTTCCGCCACAGGGGAATACAGGTATACCCAGAACACGATAACCGAGGACACCAAAGCGACTTTTACCAGGTTTGATTACTTTTTCTCAGAGTCCATCAAATCTGTTGACTGGGCAGGAAACACTGTGGTTCTCAAGTGTCACCCCGGCATGGCACAGGCTGCCTGTGAGGTCTTTGACGGAGTTCACTGGGATGGAGTTGTCGGTACACTCGCAGGCGAAAATACAATTTTTATTCTTGTCAGGAATGAAGAGGTTGCCCGGGATCTCGCACGGAAACTTTCCAAGTACATCAAGTGACGGTGATTGCTTATGCTTAGTGAGCTGATTATAGAAAATGTTGCTGTAATTGAAAAAGCACATATTTATTTTAAAGAAGGATTTACCTGTCTCACCGGTGAGACGGGAGCGGGGAAATCCATCATAATTGACTCAATCAACGCCGTTCTGGGTGAAAGGCTGTCAAAAAACGTCGTCAGGACAGGGGCTGAAAAAGCCTCAATAGTTGCTGTGTTTGAAAATGTGGAGAAAAGAATAGTAGACAAAGCTGCTCAGATGGATATAGACATATCATCAGAGTGCATACTTTCCCGTCAGATCACAAAAGACGGAAAAAGCACGGCAAGAATCAATTCGGTTCCTTATCCTGCCTCTGTGATAAGATCATTGTTTTCTGAGTTAGTCAATATCCATGGGCAGCATGACAGCCAGAAACTGCTTGATCCCTCAAAGCACATTGAAATACTGGATT
>CAZYZR010000027.1:0-4243 GCA_964651945.1 uncultured Oscillospiraceae bacterium
TTCTTACAAAGTTATTACACTGAGGATTTATAACTTTGTAGGTTGTTGACAAAGCAATTTGGCTGTGATATAACTAAGATACAAATCAAAATTTACATTTTGATTCAAATTTTTAAGGAGGAATTACCCCAATGAAAAAGTTAGTTGCGTTGGGTCTGTCTTTGGCCTTGGCTTTCTCACTGGTAGCCTGCGGCGGCGGAGATTCCAGCTCTGAAGCAGAGAATTCGGAATCCGCGCGGCCCGTGGAACAGGCTTACAAGCTGGGCCTGGGAGTAGTTGTCAGCAACGGTTCATCCTCATCCTACAGTGAGGAAGCCGATAAGGGCAATGCTCAGATAGATACAACCATCATGGCAGTAAGCTTTGACAACGAAGGAAAAGTAATTTCCGCAAGCCTTGATGTGGCACAGCAGAAAGGTACCATAACAGGCGAAGGTGCCATTGCAGACCCCGACAGCATTGACCTCAGGACAAAGGTCGAGAAGGGCGATGACTACGGAATGAAGGACTCTTCCGGCATAGGCAAGGAAGTTTACGAGCAGTATGCCGCTTTCACCGATTGGATGGTCGGCAAGACTGTGGAAGAGATAGTCAGCACACCCGTCACCGAAAGGGATGAGGAGCATGACCAGGTTCCCGCTGATGAGGAGCTCAGCGCCGGAGTCACAATAGACATCGGTTCAATGCTCGAGGCCGTACAGAAGGCTTCCGAGAACACAGTCGATCTCGCTGCTGCACCCGCAAAGACAGGTCTCGGCGTTAACGTTTCCGCCACACCTACCGATGCCACAGCCGACAAGAACGGCAGTCTCCAGATAGACACCACCATTGCTGCTCTTGCTCTTGATGCAGACGGCAAAGTTCTCGGCTCAATTCTCGATGTGGCCCAGAACAAGGTGGAGTTTGACACTGCAGGCCAGCTCGCTGAGAACTTCGATGCCAGGACAAAGGTCGAGAAGAAGGAAGACTACGGCATGAAGGGCGCTTCCGGCATAGGAAAAGAACTTTATGAGCAGCTCGCCGCCTTCGAAGACTGGATGCTCGGCAAGACCACCGATGAGATAGTCAACACAGAGACCGTCGCCGGTGAGGAGGAAGGTTCTCTCGTCGCCGCAGACGAAGAGCTGAAGGCAGGAGTTACAATCTCCGTCGGTGCATACCTCGACGCCATAGGCAAGGCACGGACCAACGCCAAATAATTTTTAAATTATTCCGGCTGCGGAATGTGGATTTAGCAAAAGAAATAAAGCCGCCTTCGGGCGGCTTTTTTTATGTTTCACAAAAATTACACCAAAAGCCCCCAATTGCTTTTGTTTTTTATAGTAAAATATTATATATTGAAATATTGAAACAATTTTCAAACCAACATACAAGAACAAATCCACAAATCTTAAAAGGAGGCTGCCATGCAGAATTTTGCTTTTGTGATACTTTCGGCCTATTCGAAAAACCCCTCCCGGGAAGAAGCCCGGATCGCCTCCTGGCGGGGGGTTCCTTCCCGAGCCGTGACCCGGACAAGGGAATTTTTGCTGAACCGCGGATACCTCAGTGAGGATAAGGGAAGATACACGGTCACCCGGGCGGGAGAGCTTGCCCTGGGGGAAATGGACAGGAAAAAAGCCAGGGAGAGCGGGGAAAAGATACATGACGCCCTTAAGACGATATGCCTTGTATTGAATGCCTCCCCCGACGACATCGAGGGGTTTGCCATGCTGGAAAAAGGGATGACAAACGACAGCTATGTGTTTTACTGCAAAGGAAAAAAGTACATCTACCGAAGTGCGGGGGTGGGCAGCGAAATGCTGGTGGATCGCTTCAGGGAGTATGCCAATTACCTTGCTCTTCAGAACAGGGGGATAAGCGACAAGCTGGTATATCTGGACCCTTTCCGCGGTGTCAAGATAAGCGAATTCTTAGAGGACAGCAAGGGAATAGACCCGGATAACCCCCGGCACCTTTCCCGGGCTGTGAAGGCCGTGAGAAAACTCCACCATTCCGACATTGCCGCCCCCAGGGATTTTGATTTCAGAAAGACTATAGACTACTACGAGGAGATATGCCGCGACAGCGACTGCGAATTTTTCCCTGATTATCGGGAGAGAAAGGCAAAAGCTGCGGAATTGTTGTCAATGGCGGAAGGGCTGAAGGGGCCGATGTGTTTTTGTCACATCGATTTTGTCCCCGGAAACTGCCTCCTCACCGGGGACGGACAGGTAACGCTTATCGACTGGGAGTACTCCGGGAGGCAGGACCCTCTGACCGACATAGCGATGTTCTGCCTGTCCGCAGCTTTTGACAGGGAGAGGAGCGATGCACTTTTAAGGCTGTATCTTGACAGAGAACCTGACGCAGGGGAGGAGGCAAGGTTTTACGCCTACCTTTCGGTGGCACGGCTAATGTGGAGCCTGTGGGGCATGTTCAAGACAGCCAACGGGGAAGTATTTGAGGGGTATGTGCGGAGAATGTACGACACCGACAGCTTTTATGACACCCTGGCAAGGGAAAAATTTTCCCTTCTTTCCGCCCGGCAGTGACCGCTGGTCTCTGCGTCTCAAAGACAAATCAAAATAACTGTTTTACAAAATTTTTAAAAGTGATATAATTATTCAATAAATCAAAAGGAAGGTAGACTATTATGTGCACAGCCATAACCTACAACACAAAAGACCACTATTTCGGACGCAACCTGGACCTGGAGTACACTTATCATGAGACGGTGACGGTGACCCCCAGGAACTACCCCTTTAAGTTCAGGAGAGCCGGAGAGCTCAAATCCCACTACGCCATCGTGGGAATGGCATTTGTGATGGAAGACTATCCTCTCTACTACGACGGAATCAACGAGAAAGGCCTGGGCATGGCCGGGCTGAACTTTCCGGGAAATGCCAAATTCAAAAAACCCGTGGAGGGCTATGACAATGTAGCCACCTTTGAGTTTATACCCTGGGTTCTCTCTCAGTGTGAAAATCTGCGGCAGGCCAGGGAACTTCTGAGCAAAATAAACCTGACGGATGACGGTTTCTCGGAGCAGCTTCCTCCCTCTCCTCTGCACTGGATGCTGGCGGACAAGACGGGCTCAATTGTAGTGGAGAGCCTGCGGGACGGACTAAAGGTCTACGAGAACCCGGTGGGCGTCCTCACCAACAACCCCACATTTGACAGGCATCTTTTCAACCTGAACAACTATCGCCATCTCTCAAACCGCCAGCCGGAGAACACCTTCTCAGGTTCAGTTGACCTGGATCTCTATTCCAACGGAATGGGCGGTCTGGGGCTCCCCGGTGACAACTCCTCAATGTCAAGGTTTGTCCGCGCTTCATTTATGAAGCTCAACTCCGTATCCGGGGACAGCGAGGACGAGAGCGTGACCCAGTTCTTCCATGCCCTCACCAGTGTGGAACAGCAGCGCGGCTCCGTAATGATAGGCGAAAAGTATGAGACCACGGTTTACTCCTCCTGCTGCAACCTGGACAAGGGGATATACTATTATATAACCTACGGGAACAGGCAGGTATCAGCCGTTGATATGCACAGGGAAGACCTGGACGGCACCGCCCTGGTGAATTACGAACTGGTAAAAGGCCAGCAGATATATCAGCAGAACTGATATTTTTCTGTTTCTCTCAGCCGGAAAAACATTAGCACCGCAGTAAAAGTTTTATTCCACAACTTTACAAAAACTTTAGTAAATACATTATAAATATACAAGCTTTATACATATAGTAAAGGAATTATCTTTAAAAAAGAGGCTGCTGTTTTAAGCCTCTTTTTTTTATTTGCGTGTGTCTTAAAGCGGGATTTCTGATGGGAGTAAAATATGCGTTTTCTGCAATTGTACTATATTATCTCAACAGTTAAATAAAATTGGTTTTGCTTTCGAATTATTTATAACATAACAACATAACACGGAAATATTAGAAATCTAATAATTTATTTCAAAAAATTTTTCTAAAGTATATAGAATATTATATCTTTTTTATATAAAATAACTATCGACTTTTTTTCAAGATATATTGTATAATTAAAAATAAATTGTAGTTTAATCGCAAATTCAAAATTTAAGAGGAGAAAATTATGAAGAGAATTGCTAAGTTATTAATATCTTTTTCTATTATTTTTGCGGTTTTTTAACTTTAGGTTTATCCGCATATGCAGCCTCAGATCGCGTACTTAATAAAGCTGAAGTGACATTTGATTCCCCTCATGGTAGTTATTTTTATGTGGAAAATAACAAAAATATGTA
>CAZYZR010000027.1:4343-12738 GCA_964651945.1 uncultured Oscillospiraceae bacterium
AAATATGTATACTTCAGGTGTGCCAGTAAGTGGAACTAAAGTTACTACTTGGAGTAGAATACCAGGTGATCCTACACAAGCCTGGGATCACGGGACTTTAGCAGATGGAACATGTATTATCATAGCAAATAATTATACTCAATTAGCAATTGATTTTAATAGGAATTATAATATACCGGAAGTCCAGCTCTATGAATGGATAGGTGATTATTATGACGATGTAGTAATTGATTATGATATGAGCAGTTTGCAAGGTAATCCAATTAAATTGGCAAACCGAGCTGCATATTTGAATGTAACTGATGAAAATACTGCCGTGTATGATCCGTATGGGAAAATTTGTGTTTGGAGTGATTCATCTAGTCCTACAAATTGGGTTCGTGATATAAGCGATCAGCGTAAATTTATGAAATAGAGCAGATTATTGAAAATATAGCTTTCCGGGTATAATATGAAATTCATAAAAAAATTTATTATTAGCCTTCTTGTTGTACTGTGCTTATCTCTCTGCAGCTGTTCCGGTACCAAAGAGGAAGAAAAGGAAAATATCCCCTCCGGCTCCCCGGATATTTACATGCTGACAGACCAATATGGGCTTATCGGGAAAAAATTTGCAGGCACTGATGACGGATGCTATGAAATTTTACAGAATCCCAATTTTTTTGCCAATATAGTGTATACTGACTATGAGAGCAGGTCTAAGATTTTTTTGAACTCCGATCCGGGCCGGGACCCGTATTCGCCCGAAAACAACAGCTATATACCCGACTGTTACGGAACTGTGGTTTTATTTGCCACATCCGACAGGCTAATTGTCCTAAAAAGCACCACTCCTCAGGCAGTGGAGTGGTACGGAGAAAAATCATTGTCATCCCTTACTTTAATGAATCAGGACGGGTCAGACAAAAATAAATTCTATACATTCGAGGCAAATGAGTGGATAAACTCCCAGAGCGGGGTTGCCTGTGACGGGGAGAACATATACCTGATAGAGAGCATACTTGACGGTGAAACCACGCGGCATATGTATGTTGTGAAAATCGGATTTGAGACAGGGGAAAAATCTGTTCTGAAAGAGCTTGATCCGTCCCAGAAATGGTATATAATAGGTGCCTGCGGAAGAAAACTTGTTTTAAAGAATCTGAGTGTAATGGACCCGGAAAAGCCGTGGCATGAGCAGCTGAGCACGCAGACCCACAATATTGTGCGGTTTGATGTGGATTCCTCACGGGAGAGCGATCTGATTTCATATGTTCAGGGAGAAAAGGTTGTCATATCCCAAAGCGACAGGCTTTATGTGCTTGATCCCCGTCTTGGCAGCATAAGTTCCCAAGACGTCCTGACGGGGGAAAGCGAAATTGTCTTCGAATATAAAGACAATGAAATCGACGGAGTAAAATACGACGAAGTAAACCTGAGGCGGGATCTCTTTGACAATCATCTTCTGCTCGAAGGAGTTAAAGCGGACAATACCGTAGATTTTATTGCGGTTGCTCTGAGTGACAAATCCGCAAAAAAAGTAAATGTGTACAATGGAGATACTTTTTGCGGGATATTCTGCGAGAGCGATGATTACTTTTTTGTTCAGAGCGGAGAAAAACAAGTGGATGTAACTATTCCCGCCCCGGATGGAAGTGAATATGTAAGCAACACACGAGTGATGGTGATGTCGCTGATAAAAAAGGAAGATTACTGGGCAGGAAATGCGAATCTGATTCCCATAACCGATTATGTTTATAACTGAAAAGAAAAAAGGTGCCCGCAATTGAGCACCTTTTTTATAGGCAAATTAAACCAATAAGAAATTTTTACAGTTTTAAAGGTACATTTAAAACTTCTGCCCCAAACCACTCCCACAAGAAAATAAGCGGAACCGGCTTAAAACTGCGGTGAATTTTCAGTTCCCGTGTTTTAAAATATGGGAGCGCTGTTTTTTGATTAATGCGCAGGGAAAAATGAAACTGTTTTTTTACGAAATAAAGAAGCTCTGGTCCAGAAAAGACTTCCTCATATTTTTTGCATTGCTTGCCTGCGCAAATTTGTTTTTGCTGTGGTTCGGGACCACTCCCAAAAATTCCTCCGCTCCCCCGTCGGCCTATCGCAAGATGACGGATAATTTGAGGGGTCTTAATGCAGAGGAAAAGGAAAAATATATTGAAGATAGTTTTACCAGGATATCGGGGATCTATAAAGTTGATGAGTTGGCGAGGCAAAGTTATTCTGAGACCGGCAAAGCTGAGGCAAAACAGCTTTTTAAAGTTTACGGAAAGCTGTACTATTCCGGGAAATATCTTGAATTTACGGACAACCTGAATGCCGAATACAATTTTCTGAAAGAAATATCCGATGAATACACTCGGGTAAAATCCTACTCGGATTATCTTGACAATTTAGAAAGAGAAGCCAGGCTGTACCGGAGCATGCCCGTATTTTCCTCTTCCGGGAATTACAATATGCTGGACCTAGGAAAGGCCCTTGCGGCTTTTGAAAATATGCAAGATGTGGAAACCGACTATTACCCGGGAAGAGGCATTGAGGAAGCCTTGAATTTTAAATACAGCGATCTCATTCTTCTCCTGGGAGTTTTGCTGCTTTCCCTTTTTATCATTACCTCCGAAAGGGAGGTAGGAATTGTATCCCTGATCCGCTCCACCTCCCGGGGAAGGATAAAGACTGCAGCCGCAAAATATGCAGTGGTGCTGGCGAGCCTCCTGGTCCTCTCCTTTGTCATATACGGCACAAATCTTGTGTACTGTGATCTGGCTTTTGGCCTCGGGGATATGACAAGGTCAGTACAGTCGGTTCCATTACTCGTGAGGTGCACTCTGAAAGTCAATGTTTGGCAGTACGTGGCAATTTTTGTCACAATCAAGCGGGTCTTTATGTCTATCATAGGTCTGTGGGCGCTGACGGCCCTGACTATGTCAAAAAACATATTCACAGGATTTATAGCCTGCGCCTCTTTCACGTGTATTTGCTATTTAATCAGATACATTGCCCCATATTCCGGAAAATATAGCTTTATAAGATATTCCAACCCGGTGAGCCTTCTGTATGTAAACGAATTTATGGGCAATTACAGGAATATTCCTATTCTCTCAAGGCCGGTAAGCCTGGCCTCGGTGGAAGGAATTTCCCGGGTCTGTTTTTGGGCTTTTCTGCTGTTCCTGTTTTTTCTGGTGTTCAATAATTTTTCCCCTGTCAAGCTCAATAAAGTGGATATTCCCATACCCTTTTTAAAGAAAATCTCCCCTGTATCAGTTACGGGCTGGGAGATGTTTAAGCTGTTTATATTAAACGGAGCGGCAATAACCATACCCTTCTTCCTGATTTTTCAGATATATATTGTTTCCCGGGAGGAAAATTACATTTCCGCAGAAGAGATGTATACCGCTTATTATATGAAAAACCTCACCGGTCCTTACGACCGGGAGGCGGCTGAATTTTTGTCAAGGGAGTCGGAAAAATTTAGCCACCTGAGTCAGGCTGAGTATTTTCTAAGCAAAGGGGTCATTACCTATGAGGAATACAGCGAGTATTTTTCCGATGACCGGAGCCTGACAATCGACTATAAAGTTTTCAGACAGGTTCTCTCAAAAATAGAGCAGCTCAAGTATTACCCCGGAGCGCAGCTTGTATATGAGACAGGTTACGAAAAGCTATTCGATCTCGATAACAGCCGTGACGACAGAGATTACCTTCTGACGGTGATTTTTGTGAGTCTGATTTTAGGGGGCTTTTTCTGCAAAGAGGGCACTGCCAACCTTGTAAAATCTACTCCTTCGGGCAGGGAGCAGACTGTCAGGGCAAAGAAATTTATCCGGTTTTCGGTGAGTGCCTTTGTCACATCCGCAATTTTTCTCGGGAGGATTTGGCAGATGTACAAGGGATGGGGCTTTGAGGGCATGTTTGTGCCCGCAAAGAGCTTGTCGGCGTACAGGTACGTCCCCAGGGCAATCCCGGTTATTGCTCTGATCATCCTGCAATTTTCAGTGAGATTGTTGACGTCATACGCCATATCCATGATAGTTTCAGGCATTTCTCGGCGCTGCTCCGGATATCTTTCCTCTGTGATGTATTCCCTTTTGATCCTGGGCTTTCCCGCCCTTTTGCACTGCCTGGGAGTCCGGCGGTCAAAATGGTTTACTCTGTACAATTTGTTTCATTTTGTAAGCATCATTTCAACCGGGAAATTTTTCGTCCCTTTAGCCTACCTAGCACTGACTGTTTTCCTCTGCCATAAACTGCAGGAAAATCTGGAACTGGAGTATTTGACGGTTTAAAATATTTGCGGATAAGAACACAATATTGCAATATTAAACCTGCAAAAAAATAAAGAGGCATTCGATTGCCTCTTTATTTGTTTTACCTTGCGAAAATCCCGGAAACATAATGATTTGCTTTTTCAGGTTTCTCAAAGGCATCTGTTTAAAATATTGCCTGTCAAATTTCCCGCTTCCACAGGCCGTGAAGGTTGCACCAGGCGTAAACTGCAACGGGTTTTGCTTCGCCAAGGGCAAACTCCGCTTTGGGAAGAGAATCCGGCGACAGCTCTTTCACCGCAAAGCTTCCGTCGTCAAAGAGAACGGCCACTAGCTGAATAAGGTGCTCCCGCGTCATGGGATGGGCTGCCTCACCCACCTTTACCAGTATCTTGCCGTCTTTCACTTCCGGGACAGGGACATGCTTTTCGACGGCCGCCCCTGAGGTGTTGGGTTCCAGTACCGTCATAGGCTGTCCGCAGCACATTGTGGGAACACGGGTGTCCTTCAGTGTGAGAAGGACTTTTTTGCATTTTTCACAGTATAAAAATTTCAGATCTTTCATAAACAATCTCCTTTTTCTTTTATGATATATCACAGTGCAAAAAAAGTCAATGTTATGGGCTCCGGACAAGTTGAAAAAGAAGGTTAAAATCTGTATCCATTGGGATAATATTGAGGATTTTCTCCATTTTTTCAAAACGGCTTTGACAATAGCGAAAGCTGACGCAGATGTGTAAAATCGCAAATGAGAATGAGGCAAAGCTCTGCCTCAAGATCCCCTGAGAGTAAAAAATTCAGACAAGTATTATTTAACATAATATCTTATTATGTTTATGTTCAAACAAGCTATTATATAAATATCGACAGGTTCAGAAAATCGTTGTATTCTGTAAATTAATTACCTTATTTTCCCTAAGGAGAGGTTTTCTTATAAAGGCTTTTTACAAAATTGCGGGATTATTTCCGCCCTGCGCAAATGTATTGTTTTTACTCCAAGGGTGGATTCAACTGCCCCTACCGGTCTCATACCCCCGCATGATGTATATTACAAAGTGGAAGTGCTAAATTAGAGATGAAAATAAAAGAGAGTGAAATAAACAGAATACAATCGATCGCCCTTGGAACGCTTCTGTTTATCATTATCGCGGCAGCACATTTCTGGTGGTACTCCCTGTACAAAATAGACATTTACGCCTCGCAGGAGTTGAGCCATATAGTGCAGGTAATGCAAAGAAATTTTATGTTTATATGTGCATTTCGGGCAAATTTGCTTTACTTTATAAACAAACTCAAAAAGCATCTCAGGCAAAACAATCTTATAGAATACAAAGCAGAAGGCGAAGAAGAATAATCTTACTTTCACACACAGATATAAAAGCCCCTTTGCAGGGCTTTCTTTTGAAATAATTAAATTTCCTCTTTAAATTTTCATAATTAAGTAATATAATTTTATTGATTATCAGCCAGTTATTTAGAAGGAATATTAGAATACCCGCGCTGTCGCTTTCAGCCTGGGACAGGAGGTAATATGATAAACTACGTAAATCCGCTGGGCAAAATAACATACACCGACGATTTTTTTGAAGGGCTTGTGAGCTCCGCCATTACAAGTTGCTACGGAGTGGTGGGCACAGTCTCCTCCGACGCAGCGGACAGCGTCATGTCCTTTGTTCTCGGGGAGGAATTAAACCCCAGAGGTGTTTCTGTCGGCGTGGAGGACAACCGGCTGGTCATCGACCTGCATGTCAGGATTCTTTACGGGATAAGCGTAAGGGCCATCTGCGACAACATAAGGGAGAGGGTTATTTACGCGGTGGAGGACGCCACCGGCCTGAAAGTAAAGAAAATCAACATATCAATTGATGATATAATTACAGACACGATCTGAGGTAGGATATGATTACAGGAAAAGTTCTGCGAGACGCCATTATTTCCGGCGCAAACAATATTATAAACAACCGCACCAAAGTAGACGAGCTCAACGTCTTCCCGGTCCCGGACGGAGACACCGGCACGAATATGTCCATGACCATAGGCAGTGCGAAAAAAGAACTGGAGGTATTGCCCGACAGCTGTACCGTGGGCCAGGTGGCCTCCATCACCGCCGGGAGCATGCTCAGAGGAGCCAGGGGAAACAGCGGAGTCATATCATCCCTGCTTTTCAGAGGTTTTTCGAGGGTACTCAAGGACAAGAGCACCGCAGGGGCAGATGATATAAGGTTTGCTTTGCGAAAAGGCGTCGATTCCGCGTACAAGGCGGTTATGAAGCCCACAGAGGGGACAATACTGACCGTTGCCAGAGTGGCCTGTGAAAAAGCCGAGTCCATGGACACAGACGACGAGGTCGAGGTATGGAGGCGGGTGGTAGACAGTGCACAGACTGCCTTGGCCCGGACCCCGGATCAGCTCCCCGTTCTCAAAAAAGCCGGGGTTGTGGACGCAGGCGGACAGGGGCTGGTGTACGTTCTCGAAGGAATGCTGTCCGTATTCCGGAACGGGGTTATCATAGAGGAAGGCCCTGCGAAGGAAGAGGAAGGCGACTTTGAGGCAAAAGGGGTGTATTCCCCTGCGGCTCAGGCCCACACTACAAAGGATTACAGCGTGGAGTTTGTGGTGCACAAAGGGGAAAAGGCCAGCGCGGAAAGGCTTCGCGCCTATCTGCAGACAATAGCGGACAGTGTTGCCGTGGCGGAGGACGGGGCAATAATCAAGTGCTATTTCCAGACCCCCGATCCCGGCAAAGCCCTCACGGAAGCTTTGAATCACGGCTATCTCACGAATATAAAGATAGAGAATATGGCTCTGCAGGTATCTGCCCTGGGAGAAAAGGGCAGAGGGCTTGAAAAGCAGGCCCGGGACAGGGATACAGACACGGAATTCAGGTACAGGGCCGTTGACGGTGACATACCGATCGGCATTGTCGCAGTGGCAGCAGGTGAAGGGATAATAAAAACTTTCAGGGATCTGGGCGTTGACGCCGTGGTGACGGGAGGCCAGACCATGAACCCATCCACCGACGACATACTCCGCGCAATACAGTCCGTCCCTGCAAAGACTGTCTTTGTGCTGCCCAACAACAAGAATATAATAATGGCTGCCGAACAAGCGGCAAAGCTGGCAGACAGGAGGGCAATAGTTCTCCCCACCAGGACAGTGCCCCGGGGAATAACCGCACTTCTGAATTTTGACCCCCGGCTTTCGGTCAGGGACAACGCGGTAAATATGGATGCGGCTGCGGGAAAGGTGAGCACCGGTTCCGTAACATTCGCAGCCAGGAACTCCGACTTCGAGGGCAAGAAAATAAAGAGGGGAGATATTCTCGCCCTTGACAACTCAAAGCTTGCCTTCATTGAAAAAAATGTAAACAAGGCTGCGATCAGGCTTGCAAAACAGATGATAAAGAAAGGGACCAATTTTGTAACGGTGATCTACGGAGAGGGAGTGACAAAAGAGGACCGGGAAGATGTCCGGAATAAGATAAGAGAGCGCGCTCCAAAGGGGTGTGAAGTAAACCTTCTGGACGGAGGTCAGCCTGTCTATTACTTCCTTATTTCCGTTGAATAACTTGCGGATTTGTTTAAGAGTTACCTGTAAAATGGCAAAAGGGCGGTATTCACCGCCCTTTTTAAAGGAGAAATTTTATGCAGCACAGGATGATGGAATTTGAGATGACCCCGGAGAAGATTGAAGTTCTCCTGGAAAGCCGGCCGGTGGGAAGAATTTCCACCAACGGGGCCGACGGGTATCCTTACACGGTTGCGGTGCACTATGTAAAACTTGGGGACCGGATCTATTTTCATGGGCTTCCGGCGGGGGAAAAGCTGGACAACATAATGAGGGGCCCGAGGGTCTGTTTTGAGGTCAGCACTTTTCAGTCTGTTATCAAGCCACAGGAGGGGGAAAATATATGTGCCTCGGATTCAAAGTACCAAAGTGTCGTGATAAGGGGCACAGCTGAGGTTGTAAAAGATTTGGCGGAAAAGGGAAAAGTTCTGAAGCGAATCGCCAAAAAATACATTTCTGATTTCCGGCAGTACCCAATGCCCCGGGAGAGAATAAAAGGAACTGTTGTGATTAAAATTAAAATCGAGAGGATAAGCGGTAAATACCACTGAAAAAAGCAGGGCAAA
>CAZYZR010000027.1:12838-15019 GCA_964651945.1 uncultured Oscillospiraceae bacterium
TATTTCGGACTCCGCTTGTCCCGGGTCAGCTCCTCAAAGGTGTACCCCGAATAGGCAGCAACTTCATACCCGTCTTTTTTCAGCATCTCCGCCAGTTCCCGGAAAGCCTCCGGCTGGTCAAAAGGCTCACCTCCGGAAAATGTCACACCTCTGACCAGGGGGTCCTTTTTTATCATCCGGTAAATTTCGCCCACCTCGTACTTGTCCCCCACTCCGAACCGGTGGGAATCCGGGTTGTGGCAGCCGGGGCAGTCGTGGCTGCACCCCTGCCCAAAAACTCCGAAGCGCAGCCCGGGGCCGTCCGTTATGCTGTTCGGCGCCAGTCCGTATATGTCTATTGTCATTTTAATCCTCCTAATATTCAATCGTCGTAGTGCTGCACGGCACTTATTCTGTCGTTTATCAGCGCAAAGCGGTAGTGATCCTCCCACACCTGGTTTACTTCAAGGCACTTTTCCGAAAGACCCTCTTTTTTGAACCCCAGCTTCCTCATTATCCGCAGGCTTCTTTCGTTTCTCGGCATAACGAGGGCTTCTATCCTGTGGAGCTTTAAGGTGCCGAAAGCCATCCGGATTATTTCCCTCACTGCCTCTGTGCAAAGGCCTCTGTTTCGGTAGTCCTTGTCCATCTTGTAGGACAAAGTACAGCTTTTTACGCTGCCGAACATTATGGAGCCAATGCTCACCGTGCCTATTATCTTCTTTTCCCCTTTCAGGGTGAGATAGAACCTGAATTCCTCCATATTCATGGCGTCCTTGTAGTCCATTCTCAGAAGTTTTCTCTGTCCGCTCTTTGTGTAGAATATGGCAGGTCTGGCAGGCTCTGTGTCCGCCAAGTCTTCCCTGTTTCTCACATTGAACCGGGCCACCTCAGAAGCGAGTCGCGGGTTTGCCAGGGTCATATACATCCTGTCGGTGACCAGGGTATACATAAGGATTCCTCCCGTTTTAAAGGGAATATTTCACAAAAATCTATTGTTTTAACTTTCAAAATATAGTATTATATTATTTACCACTTGTGATTTTCCCATAAGATTATACCCTATACCGCACAGGGGTGCAAGATGATTTTTGTCAGGTGATTAGGAATGTATTCACACAAAGCGAGAGCAGACAGGCTGAGGAAAGTCCTTGAACTTATTAAGGCGGACGCCTGCATAGTCAAGAGCGAGGCTGCCAGGCTTTACCTCACCGGACTTTCAATAGACAACGGCATAGTGATCATTACAAGGGCGGGAAACAGATACTGCCTTGTTGACACTCTTTACGATGAACTGGCATCCAAAGTCCTCTCCCCCCAGGGATTTACCGTGAGAACCGTGGGGAGGGAAGGGGAGTACCCGCTTTTTATAAACGAAATAATTCAGGCGGACAAGATAAAGGTCGTACTTCTTGAGAGCGAGGGCATGAGTCATGAGGACTATCTTTCCTATGAAAATGCCCTTTACGCCAGGATTCTACCTCTGAAAAGCCAGCTTGACAGGCTGAGGATGGTAAAGGACCTGGAAGAAGTGGAATATATAAAGACCGCCCAGAGGATAAACGAAAAGAGCTTTGAAGACCTTCTCCCTTCAATAAAGCCAGGTGTCACTGAAAAACAGATCCAGGCCAGGCTTGTGCAACTTATGCTCGAAAACGGCTCTGACCTTGGAAAGTTCTACATAAGCTGCGTCAGCGGACCCAACTCCAGCCTTGTGCATGGAAAGGCCACCGACAGAAAAGTCGAAAAAGGCGACAACATAATGATGGAGTTCGGAGCCTCTTACAACGGGTACTACAGCGCAATGGCCAGGACAATTTGCGTGGGGAAGGCGGATGAGGAGTTCAGGAAAGCCTACAGGGTAGTCCGGGATGCCTGTGTAATAGGATCCAAGTACATAAAAAAAGGAGTTTCCGGCAAGGACGCAGATACCGAGATAAGAAAATATATAGAGGACAACGGCTATAAGAGATATTTCCGCCACTCCCTGGGCCACGGGGTGGGAATAGAGCCCTACGAGGCGCCTTATCTTTCCCTGGATTCAACCGATGTGCTCTCCAGCGGCAATGTAGTGACTATGGAACCCGGAATTTACATAAAGGAGAGATTCGGCATTAGGATAGGGGATATGCTGTATATCTCAAATATGGGCACTGAGAACCTCACAAGGACCACAAGAACGCTTATTGAACTGTGAGTTTT
>CAZYZR010000028.1:0-14814 GCA_964651945.1 uncultured Oscillospiraceae bacterium
GTGGGCACTTCATCAAGCAGCAGTGTACCACCCGAGAGTAGTACATCCAGCAGTGAAGTTACACCGTCTTCTTCGGAAACCGGTCCCTCTGAGCCTGAGTCGACACCTGAACCCACATCTCCTTCTGAGGAGACAACGCCTCCTGCCGAATCTTCCGGTGAAGGAGAAGGTGAATCGTCGGGGCAGCGGTAAAATAATTAAATGGTGTTAAGTACAGATTTTTTAAAAATGCTTTGAACTTTATTGTAAGACACCTTTGAAAGAGGTCATTGAAAGGGTTAATAATGAATGTAACGGTATTGGGATCCGGAAGATGGGGAACTTTTCTAGCAGTATACCACAGCAGAAGGAATGATGTTGCGCTTTGGGGCCTTGAAAATTCTCCGGAGTTTCTGCAGCTTTTAAATGAAAGAAAAAATTCATATCTGACGCTTCCTGACGAGCTTGTTCTTGAACCTGATCTGGGAAAGGCTCTGAACCACGCTGAATATATTGTTATATCCATAAGTTCCCAGCATCTCAGGGAATTCTGCGAAAGAATAAACGGATATGACGTCAGCGGGAAAACTTTTATTCTCTGTATGAAGGGAATAGAGAGCGAGACCGGTGACAGGCTCACTACAGTTGTGAGACAGACCATATCACAGGACATAAAGCTGTGCGTCTGGGTAGGCCCGGGACATGTACAGGATTTTATGAAGGGACTTCCAAACTGTATGGTTGTGGACAGCGATGATCCTGAAGTAACCCGGGATGTGGTAAATAAATTTTCAGGGGACCTCATCAGACTATACCTTGGAAATGATATTATCGGAACTGAAATCGGGGCTGCAGCCAAAAATGTGATGGGAATTGCTGCGGGTATGCTTGACGGCCTTGGACTCGTAAGTCTCAAAGGTGCCCTGATGGCAAGGGGAGCCAGAGAAGTTTCAAGACTCATAAAGGCTATGGGAGGAAATGAGCTCTCAGCCTATGGATTGAGTCATCTCGGGGACTATGAAGCCACACTGTTCTCACATCACAGCCAGAACAGGATGTTTGGTGAAAAATATATCACCGGAGGTGAATATACAAAGCTTGCTGAGGGGGTTGCCACATCAAAGGCTCTTATGAAATTGTCTGAGCAATACAATGTTGAAATGCCTATCTCTAAAATGGTCTATGATATTCTCTATAACAATTTTTCTCCGGAAGATGCTTTGCCACGGCTTTTCAGCAGAGACATCAAGTCGGAGTTTTCAGATAAGTATTAAAACGATTTACATAAGATACGAATTTTCTTGTGAAAATTTCTCTGTTAAATTGTTTTTGACATAGCATTTATGTTTTAAAAATCTTATTATAAGAATATATATTCTAAGAATTTTATGCAGATCCTGAATTTAAAAACCCGCCCTTTTTTGCAGGGGCGGGTTTTAAGCACTCTTTTTATATTTTTTGATTTTTTAAAGTCAGGTCCGGGATTAAATATTTTTCCTTTTGCTTTGTGTATTCTTTCCGGAAATCAGAATCCGGGTCACTTTTGTATATATCCGCAAACACATGTTCTGACAGTCCGGCATTTTCTTCCTGCAGCACCGCAATTGCTATATTGGAACAATGACCTGCCCGTCTTTCATAGGAATTGAGCATATCTGAAAGAATAAAGCCCTGCTCAATGGTACATTCCTTGTTCCTGAGCCTTTCAATGTGATTCTTTTTTATTGTGTCGATTAGTTCACCCGTTACATTTTTTAGAGGTTCAACTTTTCCTGCTTCCTCAATATTATTTTGTTTAAATGCGGACAATGTAGTTGTGATAAGTTCATACAGCGCTGCTTTCAGTGTATTCAGTTCCCCTTGTGCCTGTCTGGAAAATACTGTATTTTTGTCTTTTTGCTCCATGGCTGCATTTGAGAGCTGAACAGAGTAATCGCTTATTCTTTCCAGGTCACTCAAGGAAGTCAGCATTCTTGTGATCTTTTTGCTGTCCCGGGCACTGAGATCCTGTCCTGAAACCCGCACAAGGTACGATCCAAGTTTATCCTCATATTTGTCTGCCTTGATTTCTGCTTCTTCTATCTCACTTTTCTCTTTCCGGGATGGTGAATCTGTAAAGTTTATAGCGCTTAAAAAACTTCCAAGTGAAATATCTGCCATTTTGTTTATAAAGTTTTCGCTTACTTTTACTGCTGTGACAGGTGTAAAGAGAAGATTTGTGTCCAGGGCCCGGAATTCATCTTCCTCATTATCACCTTTGATCGTTTTAACTGCCAGCTTTTCAAGCCAAGAGGAAAGAGGAAGCATAATCGCAGCTGCTGTAATATTGAAGAGACTGTGAACTATTGCAATACTTTTCCGGTCTATTGGTTTCTGCATAAACTCCAGCGGGTGAAAAAAATTGAGAGTATAAATAACCGCCATACATATCGCAGCGCCGATAATATTGAAATAGAGGTGTGCAATTGCAGTGCGCTTTGCATTTTTCCCGGCCCCTACGCTTGAAAGCAATGCCGTTACACAGGTGCCTATGTTCTGCCCCAAAATTATGGGTATGGCACTGCCAAAAGTTATTGCACCTGTGGAAGATAAGGCCTGCAATATACCCACAGAGGCGGATGATGACTGTATTACAGCCGTCAGAACAGCTCCTGCCATCAGTCCAAGTAAAGGGTTTTGAAACCTTATAAACAGTCTGGCAAACCAGGGCCGCTCCGACAAAGGCCGGACCGCCCGGGACATATTTTCCATACCGGTCATTAAAATGGCAAATCCGAGCAGCACTGAACCTGTATTCTTCTTTTTGTCATCCTTGCCTGACATATATATCAATATTCCTATAAAGGCAAGAACGGGGGAGAAAGACGAAGGTTTCAGCATTTTCATAAGAAAACTTTCCCCGCTGATTCCCGACAGACTTAAAATCCAGGCAGTTACGGTAGTTCCCACATTTGACCCCATTATTACTCCTATAGCCTGGCTCAGAGTCATAATTCCGGAGTTTACAAATCCCACCACCATGACCGTTGTGGCAGAGGAAGACTGAATTACAGCAGTTACCACCAGTCCAAGGAGAAATCCTTTAAATGGGTTCGAGGTGAGTTTTTCCATTATTTTGCTCATCCTGCTTCCCGCAAGACGTTCCAGTGCTCCTCCCATGATGTCCATTCCATAGAGAAACATTGCCAGTCCACCCAGCAGGGAAAATACATTAAATATACTCATACAAAATCTCCGATAAATATTTTACGATTATCAGTTTAAAAAAATAATGTAAATACAAAAATCAGAGTATTGTAAAATTCCGGTAAATTGTCAAAAAAATATTTCATCTGACGATTAAAAAATTACTTATTTGCATTTGGTTAAATCTGATTGTGTCACAGTCAAAAAATTGATTAATGTTTATTCTTGTGATAAAATCACAGTTGAATTTTATTTACTGAAAAACAGGTTTATAGGGTATATTCAGAAAATAATTATTGAATCCGAAATCCGAAGGCATCATTGGAGGTGATTTTTTTGTCGGTGAGACTGTCTGTGAGAAAACTAGTTGAAACGGTAATGAGGGCAGGAAGCATAGATTATCGCTATAATCCCAGGGGTAGGGCAGAGCAGGGAACAAAGCTGCACAAAGAAATTCAGAGCAAAAAGGGGCCGGATTATTCCCGGGAGGTGAGTCTCTCAATTGATATAAAAAGGGGAGGCGTAGACTACAGATTAGGCGGGAGGACAGACGGAATAATTAGAAACAAAGAGGGGATTACTGTTGATGAAATAAAAACGGTAACTTTGCCGGTGGAACTTATAAACGAGGATGATCATCCGGAATTCTGGGCACAGTGTATGTGCTACGGCTATATTATTTCAAAAAAGGAAAACCTTCCGAAATTAAAAGTATCTCTCACATATTACAATGTAGATACGGATGAAACCAGAATTCTGTCTAAAATATTCACGGAAAAGCAGCTTGAAGAGAAAGTTTTTGACCTTCTTGACAGATACCGGAAACTGGGAAAAATGTCTGCAAACCTGTCGATTGAAAGGAATGCCTCTTTAATAAATCTGCAATTTCCATATGACAATACAAGGCAGGGGCAGAAGGAACTCATGGAAAAAGTGTGGGAAACCATATCCCAAAAGGAAGTTCTTTTTGCCTGCGCACCTACCGGAATTGGCAAGACGATATCTGTTTTATTCCCATCACTTAAAAAAATGGGGGATGGAAATATCGACAAGATATTTTACTTTACAGCTAAAAATGAGACAAAAGACATAGCTGTGAACGCCATAAGTTACCTTAAAGAGAGGAACAGGGATCTTTCGTTGAAAACAGTGGTGCTGTCCGCAAAAGAGGATATATGTTTTCTCCCGTCCCCGTCCTGTACCCCGGATCTTTGTCCATATGCAAAGAATTATTTTGACAGGATAAACGATGTGATTCTTGATAATATCGAAGAATGCGATCTGTATTCCATAGAAAAAATTAGAAAGATTGCCTTGGAAAATGAGATGTGTCCATATGTACTTGCCCTTGATCTCAGCGACTGGCGGGATCTCGTGATATGTGATTACAACTATCTGTTTTCCCCGAAAGCATCTCTTCAGAGACATTTTGCTGAAAATGGAAATTCTTATGTGTTTCTTATTGATGAAGCACATAACCTGGCAGACAGAGTAAGGGAATCCTGCTCCTGCGTACTGAGCAGTAACAATGTTATTTCACTTTTGGATAAAACTTCAGATGAGGACAAAGAGATAAAATCCTCTCTGAAAAAGATAGCCGATATATTCAAAGGGATAAAAAAAGATCTTAAAAGAGATAAAACAGAAGGCAGGAGCAGCGACGAATTCAGCAAAGAGCTAATGAAAGCCGTCCGGGGATATATTAACCGGTATAATTCATATATAAATCTGCACAGATATGAACCGGTAAGATCCGATTTGCAGCAGCTGTATTTTGACTGCATGTTCTGCCTTGATCTGGTGGTTTCCTGCGGGAGGTATGAGGATAAAGAGATAAAATCATCTCTGAAAAAGATAGCCGATGTATTCAAAGGAATAAAAAAAGATCTTAAAAAAGATAAAAAAGAAGGCAGGAGCAGCGACGAATTCAGAAAAGAGCTAATGAAAGCCGTCCGGGGATATATTAACCGGTATAATTCATATATAAATCTGCACAGATATGAACCGGTAAGATCCGATTTGCAGCAGCTGTATTTTGACTGCATGTTCTGCCTTGATCTGGTGGTTTCCTGCGGGAGGTATGAGGATATAGGGAAGATATATACATATCTTGAATATATGGAGGGCAGCGACACACAGGTAAAAGTTCTCTGTCTTGATCCCAGGGAATATATATACGGGCGGCTTTCCTGCGGGTACGCCTCAGTGATATTTTCCGCAACTCTGGAGCCCATGGATTATTACAAAAAAATGATATTTGAAAACGGAAAGGATATAACACTGGCAAGCCCTTTTCCAAAACGGAATTTCGGTTTGTTTATAAGTCCGCTGTCTACATATTATAAGGACAGGGATGAAACACTTGATGATATATGTGATGAAATATATGCCCTCAGCTCTGCGAAAACCGGAAACTACATAGTTTACTGTCCTTCTCATTTGTATAAGGAAAAAATTTTTTCAAGGTATTCAGAGCTCTATGGTGAGGACTTTGGTGGGCAGGCAATTATAAAGCAGGAAAGATATATGAGCCCCCGGGCAAGGAAGGACTTTATTTCAAGGTTTGATGAGGATTACCCCCATGGCCTCCTGGCATTTTGTGTAATGGGCGGAATTTACGGGGAAGGGGTTGATTTGGCAGGCGATAAACTCATAGGAAGCGCAGTAATAGGAGTTGGGCTTCCTGCCCCCTCAGCAGAAATAAACGCATTATCCCGGTATTACTCCGGACTGGGTATGAATGGTTTTGATTTTACCGGAAAATACCCCGGAATGAATAAAGTTATGCAGGCTGCAGGGCGAGTGATCAGGACAGAGACAGACAAAGGTGTTGTACTCTTGATAGATAAGAGGTTTTTAAACCGGGATTATGAGAAAATAATGCCTGAACATTGGGAAAACAGACAATACGTGAAAGATCCGGCTTTACTTGCATCAAAACTGAAAACTTTCTGGGGAAACTGATGATTTTGTACTGGTGACATTTTTGTTTTTTATCAAACTCTGACAAAACTTAGAGTCAATAAGCATTGAGAATTAATTTGGTATGTTTTTTGAATTAAAAATATATTTAACAGGACTTGATATTTATTATATAAGGTGTCATTTGTTTGTTTATTTTAAATTTTGTTTAATAATCTCACAGTCCTATCACATTTTTGAAGCAATATTATTTTACAGAGTTCAGATGATGAGTAACTAAACCGGAAATTTGAAGGCAAAAATTATAAATTTTTCAGTCAGTGTAAAATTTTCAGAAATTCAGAAATGTTTATAATTAAAAAAATCTGAAAAGCTTTTGGCAAAGAGAAATAATAACGGAGGTAAAATAGAGGATAATTAAAGAATCAGATTAATATTCAGCGATGAACAGTTATTTTATAATCTTTGAGGAGGTACTGAATGGATAAAGAATATCTGACCAGTTTTTGGATCAAGACGGGTTTAATGTATTTTATAGTATTCTTGCTGGTTGTTTGTGTTATATCTATAGCGGTATACATTGTCGTGAGACTTTCTATAGATTATTACAAGAAAGTCGTTATAGACGGCAAAACTGCAAAGCCTGATGAAAAACCACGGCAGCCTGTCCCGGCAAAAAGCGATGAGAAAAAAGAGCGGGAAAAAACAGGGCGGGAAGATCCTGCAGCCACGGAATAGCATTCAAAGCTGTAATCCGGAAATATAGAATAAGCCCTCTTGCGGCCAGCAAGAGGGCTTGATTTTGTTGTTCAATAAAGTCTGCTTAATAAATTATTCTGTTTTAAGCAAGCAATTTGCGCATAAACAAGAGAATAAAAACATAAATTTTACAGAGAATCTTTAGTCAGAAGTATTATACATTCCACATGTTTTGTCCTGGGAAACATATCAAAAGGCTGCACTTTATTTACCGAGTATCCGTTTTCAACAAGAAATCTGCAGTCAGATGCTGCTGTTGCACTGTTGCAGCTTATCATAGCAATTTTTTGCGGCGAGAGGGATATAACCGCATTCAGTGCATCTTTCCCGCACCCTTTTCGTGGAGGATCTACGACAACTTCAGTAGGAGTATACCCTTGGGATTTTAATTTGTTTGCAGCTTCAGAGGCATCCCGGCATAAAAATTTTGCATTGTAAATTCCGTTTTTATCAGCGTTTTTCTTTGCGTTTTTTACAGCATCCGGGATTATTTCAACTCCCGTAACGGAATTCACATTCTTCGCCATAGACAGACCGATGATCCCGGCCCCGCAGTACAGGTCCAAAAGGCAATCCTGAATATCCGGATTCAGAAAATCTTTGGCAATTGCATAAATTTTTTCAGCTCCGTCTCTGTTTACCTGATAGAAAGCTGCCGGGCTTATTTCACAGTTTATACCTGCAACTGTGTCGTTTATAGTTTCCTTTCCCTTTAACGCAAATGTCTCGTCTCCCATAATAACATTTGTCCTCTTTCTGTTGATATTTATGCAAAAAGAAGACACCCGGGGGAAAGCACTGCAAACATCATCGCACAGACCGGAAAGTCCGGGGAAGCCCGGAGATGTGCATACAAGACAAACCATAATTTCGCCTGTTGCTTCTCCGATACGAAGATATATGTGCCTGATATCCCCGTCATTGTTATCTTCATCATAGCCTTTTATTCCAAGCCGGTTCATCTTTTTCACAATGAAGCAGGCTATTTCATTCAGTTTGTCATTTTGCAGCAGGCATTTATCAATCTGAATAAGTCTGTGACTTCCGGGGGCAAAAAATCCTGCTATGGCATTTCCCTCCGGATCTCTCCTTACGGGGAACCGGGCTTTGTTTCTGTATCCATATATTTTTTCACATGACAGTATGGGAGCTACTTCACAGCCAATTTTTTCCCTGATATTGAAATCTGCATTTAC
Source organism: uncultured Oscillospiraceae bacterium (assembly GCA_964651945.1). Classification (GTDB taxonomy): domain Bacteria; phylum Bacillota; class Clostridia; order Oscillospirales; family Ruminococcaceae; genus RGIG3102. The sequence continues at coordinate 8,043 of CAZYZR010000028.1, forward strand.
GAAAGAAGTTTTTAATCTTTTTTCCTCCCGGTAGTTTATGTTCATAAACTGACAGCCTCCGCATTTTCCGAAATATGGGCAAGGCGGGTCTGTACGCTCGGGGGAAGGTTTTAAAAATTCAATGCATTTTGCAAAACAATATCCGGATTTTACTTTGACTATTTTCAGTCGGCAGATATCCCCCACAGCGACACCGGGAGTAAAGATCACGAGATCTCCGTATTTTGCTACGCCGTTTCCCTCGCGGTGAATATCGGTAATTTCTGCGGTTATGATTTCATTCTTCAACAATTTCTTCTGCTGGCTCTTCATCGCTGTACCAAACCGTAGGAGATATGTATACTGTCTTTCCTATTACATTGTTCCGAAGATTTTCAAATGGGTATATCTTCCGGTCAATATTGGAAAGGATAGTGTTCCTTGCATTAAAAAATTCCTGGTAACCTATAACACACCGGGCAGCACTCCCTGTTTCATAAGGACTGTCCTCTGACAATCCGAGAAGCTCTATTCCCCCTGATTCCGGCCGGTAGCCCCGGGATAAAAACCTCAGGTATTCATCGGAAAGTATCATAAATCCCTCTGTTTCAGCCCGGTTCTCCCGGCAGTAATTTACAAGATCACCCTGTGAAAGATAGATTACTTCCTTTTCTTCCAGAGGAATTCCTATAAGTTCTATATAATGCAGATAACTGTCGTAAAAAATCTGATAATTGCTTCGTACGGTCTCCGGCGTTATCACTGCGAATTCAAATATCTGATCTCCGTTTTTGTCTATGATTCTGTTTGTCCACACCTGTTTTGTGAATTCCGCAAAAACCTCTCCCGCTAATTCATAGTCGTAATAAATTTTGTATGCCTTGTCATAGTTTTCGAGAGTGTTGTCCGTGACAGGGCATCCCATAAAAATAATGGGAATATTCTTACCCTTGCAAAAATCCGTCACCCATATTGAATCTTCATCTGTAAAAGTTTCTGAGAATATCGATACACTTTCCGACGAAGGAAGAATATCCTCCCGGAAAGATTCCATTGTCTGTACTTCTTCCAGAAGGATATATTTTACATTTTCTTTACGTTGCACTTAGTAGGTTTCATAAATTTTTTTGCATTCAGGGGTAAAAAATATCACATCATAAGTCGGCTCTTTTTCTTTGCAACCAGACAGGAGTAAAAAACCAGCAGTCAGCAAAATGGCAACAACTTTTTTCATTTGTTTGTTTCAGCTCCCTGTGAATACTTGCTCGGAGGAACTCCCTTCAGCTTTTTGAACACCCTTGAAAAATAGAACTGGTCAAAAAATCCTACAGAAGCCGCGACCTGAGCTACTGAAAGATTTTTGTTCTTTAACAAATCACAGGCCTCGTCGATCCTGTACTCAGTGAGATAATCTATAGGGGATTTGCCGAGATTTGAAACAAAAACCCTGTACAGATGGCTTCTGCTTATACCCACATAATCTGCGATATCATCCACTTTGAGTTCTGTGGAATAGTTGAATTGTATATATTCTATTGCTTTCATTACATATGCAGACCGGGTTGGCGCCGGAGAAGGGGATATAAGATTGTTCTCCTCCGTGAGCTTTGAAAGAAAGAGGTACAGATAACCCAGCATTGCAGTCTGGTTTGAAAGATTTGCACCTCTGTTGTCATAAATTTTGTATAGCAGCTCCTTGCAGCTATCATAATCATTTGGGGAATATACGGGCATATCGTCAGTAAAAGGCAAAGCTGAGACAGCCCTGCTCGCCCAGGACCCGTTGAACCCCACCCAGTAATATTCCCAGGGTTCGTTTTTGTCCGCCTCATACCTCACAATCCGGTTTGGCCTTATTAAAAACATCTGGCCCCGGGAAAGTTCAAACTTCTTTTCCCCGCATTCGTAAACACCTTTGCCTTGAATAATCAGATGGATCAGATAATGATCCCTTATACCGGGACCCCAGGAATGCCCCGGTGTGCAGCTCTGAAGTCCACAGTTAAATATGGACAGGCTTACATTGTCCTTAATGTCCCGCCTGTAAGATTCTTTGTAGGGGTTGCTCATATACTTTCTCCTTGCAATTACAGAGATATGATACAGCAAGTTGCGATAAAAATCAACAATAATCCATATTGCCGTTAATAAGCTATGTACTGTAAAAAATAATATCTCTTGTAAAGCTTTTAAGAATTCATTATTAAATTCCGGGCCTGTTTTTAAATAATGTATTTGAAATTCTGTGGCCCGGATCGGAAAATTTTAAAATTGTTAGTTGTTGATATTGAAAAATGATTGTCCTCATTTTTTATTTGTTAATATTCATTAACATTTTTTGGACAACATTTATATATTTTGTATTTTGATAAAGCAAGTTATATTTTAAAGTCCTCATCTGTAAACCGTGGGAGTTCAGGTCTTCTTTTGGGTTTTCTTTTAGTCGGCATATCTGTGAATTTATTGCAGGAATAAAAAGGGGAGACAATCCCCCTTTTTTCACACAGTATCATAGTGTTGTCGGAGGACCGGGAACCGAACCGGCAATATTCGCAGGATGGGGAAATGTTGTCACCGAAAAGATTGCTCTTTTTTCTGAAAAATCTCATAATATTACCAGCATAAAATCTATTTTGCAATGTATTCAGGATTCTATGCTCTGTTCCTCTCTTCCTCTCTTGTTATGTCTTTAATCAGTATAAACTATTATTTTGTAATAGTAAATATTTGAACCGTATCTTGACAGATACTGCATTATATAGAAATGTCAGGTAAAATATTTATACCTGATGCAATCTGATTATGTCTCTTGAGCTTCCGCCTTACAAGCTTTGTCATCACCACAGCTCTTGCTTATATGGGCAGTGTGCTTATTTGATTCGTATACATAAATAAAAGTTGTTTATTTACTATTTTTGTTCAATATGATATACTAAAAAATAATGCAATGAGGTGAGATTTTGTCAGAAATCAACTTTGAAACGGCGGACAATGAGGCGGCGTTTTCAATCTGCGGCCCTTTTAACGGCAATATTGAATATCTTGAAAAAGCTTTTGGGGCAAAGATAGTCTGCAGGGGCAATCTTTTCAAGATAAGCGGAGAAGACCGGGCTGTGAGCAAAACATTCAAAGCCCTTTCAATGATGTCAGATTTATATGCTTCCGGAACGGATCTTGATGAACAGGCTGCAAGATATTGCGTTTCTGAAGCTGAAAGCGGCAATGAATTCAGGGCAGGGGACCTTGATACAGATCTTGTGATTCTGACGGCAAAAGGAAAACCGGTAAAAGCAAAAACAATAGGACAAAAAACTTACCTCAAGGCGATTTCAAAGAATTCTGTAACTTTTGGTGTCGGTCCCGCCGGGACAGGCAAAACTTATCTTGCAGTGGCTATGGCAGTAAAAGCTTTCAAATCCGGTCAGGTTTCAAGGATAATTTTGACCAGACCGGCAGTGGAAGCAGGCGAGAAACTCGGGTTTTTGCCGGGCGACCTTCAGAACAAAGTGGATCCTTATCTTCGCCCGCTCTATGATGGACTTTTTGATATGCTTGGCCAGGAAACTTTTCCGAGGCTTCTTGAAAAAGGAGTGATAGAGGTGGCTCCTCTGGCATATATGAGGGGAAGGACTCTTGATGACAGCTTTATAATTCTTGATGAGGCACAGAACACCACAAGGGAACAGATGAAGATGTTTCTGACCAGGATGGGAATGGGTTCAAAAGTAGTTGTCACAGGGGATATAACTCAGATAGACCTTCCGGCCGAAAAGAAATCGGGCTTGAAAGATGCTATAAATGTCCTGAGGAATATAGACGATATCGCCATTGTCAGGCTTACTGACAAAGATGTGGTAAGGCACAAACTTGTACAGGATATTGTGAGAGCTTACGAGGCTGCCCAAAGACAGGATTCCGCAAGCGGGCAGGGAAAGAAATTAACAAAGAGGTATTATGTCAAATAAAGTCTGGATTAAAGATGATCAGAAAAAAGTAAAAATTCCTTCCGGTGTGAGGATGCTTGTCAGAAGGAGCTGCAAGGCAGTACTTACCGAAGAAAAAGTAACTGCCCCTTGTGAAATATCAGTTACTTTTGTGGATAACCGGAAAATTGCTAAGCTCAACGAAGAATACAGAAACAAACCTGTACCCACCGATGTTTTGTCTTTTCCGCTTGGTGAAAACGGGGTTTATGACAAAAATCCTGAGACGGGCGCTCTGCTGCTGGGAGATATAGTCATCTCAATAGAAAAAGCATTGGAGCAAAGTGAACTCTATGGACATTCCCTTCAAAGAGAGATAGCTTTCCTTACTGTTCATTCTATGCTGCACCTTCTTGGATATGATCACGAGCAGGGAGGATTGCAGGCAACAAGAATGAGGGAAAAAGAAGAAAAGATATTGTCAAAGCTCGGACTCCCCAGGACAGTCTCCTATTCTCTGCTCAACGATGATTAAAAAATTTCTCAGGAGCGTGGGATATGCTCTGAAGGGCCTTCTGTCAGGCATAAAAGAGGAGAGAAATCTCAGAATTGACATTGTATTTATGATTGCGGTATACAGATTATCTCTCTTTTATGATTTGGATAAAGGAGAAAAAGTTGTCGTAATTCTTTTAATATTTTTGATTCCCGCCCTCGAACTTCTGAATACAGCTATTGAGAGGGCAGTGGATAATCCGGACGATAATCACTATATGTCGGCCGGCGATGCCAAAGATACAGCTGCGGCAGGTGTGTTTTTTATGTCTGCAGGTGCTGTTGTATCTGCTTTCATACTCTTTTGGGATATCCCAGTGATTTCAGATATTTTTAAATATTATTTATCTTCTCCTCTAAGAATTGCCGGTTTGCTTTTATTTGCCGTACTGGCAATTTTGTTTGTAATGCGGGACGAAATATTGCTGAAAATCAGGAAAAAATAGATATATGGAAAATTCAAAAACTTTGTTTGTAGCCTTGGTCGGAAAGCCGAATGTCGGAAAGTCTTCACTTATGAATAAGCTCCTGGGTGAAAAACTCGCAATAGTCACAAGCAAGCCGCAGACAACAAGAACAAGAATAACCGGAATTCTTACAAAAGACAATGTGCAGTATGTTTTTCTTGATACACCAGGCGTGCATATACCGAGGAATAAGCTCGGGAACCGGATGATAAAATCAGGACAAAAGGCGATAGGGGATGCAGACCTGGTTGCAATGCTTTTTGAATGCGGAGAAAAGATTAACGATGCAGAGCTGGGACTTATAAAATCGGTAAAGGACAGCCGGCTTCCGGGTGTTGCCGTCATAAACAAAATTGACCTTGCAAATAAAAAGTCAGAACCGGACAGCCTTGAAAAGTATATACTCGATACAGGTGCATTCCGGTCCGTCTACAGGCTCAGCGCTCTCACAGGTCGGGGGGTCGGAGATTTCCTGAAGGGAATTTCAGAATATGCATATAAAAGCCCCCATTATTTTGATGATGACAGTCTTACGGACATCCCGGAAAAAACAATAGTTGCTGAAATTTTCAGGGAAAAAATACTGATGTTTATGAGAGATGAAATTCCCCACGGAACACATGTGGAAGTTGAATATTTCAAGGAAAACAAAAACGGAAAAAGTGTGGATCTTGGTATATTGATATATTGCGAGAAAGAATCACACAAGGGAATGATAATCGGGAAAAAAGGTGCAATGCTTAAAAAGATTGCCTCCCTGGCCAGGGCGGATATTGAGAACTTCCTGCAGGCCAAGGTAAATATGGAGTGCTGGGTTAAAGTAAGGGAAGGTTGGAGAAACCAGGAGTATTCTATAAAGGATTTCGGTTACAGGGAAGAATAAAATAATAAATCAGGGATATTAGTATATTGTTGGGTTAATCTGAATTTTACTTTTTAACAGGCACTTTTTGCTGAAAAATATTTTATGATCAGATGAAGGAGCTTATTTGCCGGGAAAAATCCCTTCTGACCAGGGGGCAAAGATGTAAATGAGTGGGACACTTAAAGTTTCGGGTGTAGTTGTAAAGCAGACCGGTACGGGAGAAAGTGATAAAATCATTACGGTTCTCACCGGGGAATTGGGAGTCATAAAGATATATGTAAAAGGTGGAATGAGACTCAAAAATAAATTTCACGCCGCAACCGGGATGTTTACATACAGTGATTTTGTAATTTTTGAATCCAGGACTTCTGAACTGTATTCCCTGAATGAAGCCAGTGTAAAACATATTTTTCATTCTCTGAGTGACAATGTGGAATTTCTGGCTTTGGCAATGTATATGGGCGAACTTGTCTGTACCGTGACTGTTCCCGATGATATGAACAATGAGATATTAAGACTTTTTTTGAATGTCCTGTATATGCTATGTCGGGGCAAATGGGATGTAAAAGTCTGCAAGGCGGCTTTCGAACTAAGATTTCTGTCCGATGTGGGATTCAGGCCTAACTTTGCCTACTGCAGGAGATGTTACAGATATAAATCGAAAGTATTTTATTTTGACGCTGAAAACGGGGAGATAATCTGCTATCACTGTTTTAAACCATATGATATGGACTATATACTCATTGAAATGCCGGCTGTAATGGCCCGGAGGTATATAGTCTATGCAGATCTCGAACAGATGTTTACGTTTAATCTTGCAGAAGTTTACAGGGAACAGCTTTGCAGGGTGTGTGAGGCACATGTAAGGCAACATGTGTCTGAAGAACTGAAAACTCTTGAATTCCTTGACAACATGATTTTTGGGAGATTACTTGTTTGATCGAAAAAAGTTTAAAATCACTTGAATTTGACAAAATACTGGA
>CAZYZR010000029.1:0-14800 GCA_964651945.1 uncultured Oscillospiraceae bacterium
TTTGGCGCCATAGCCAAGTGGTAAGGCGTGGGTCTGCAAAACCCTGATCACCGGTTCAAATCCGGTTGGCGCCTCCACAATTTTGAGGGCAAAGATTTATCTTTGCTCTTTTTATTTTCCTTATATTGTTATTCTTGTAAGTGAAAATAAAATGAATTTGACAAAGCAATATACAGAAATTTATAATTAGACATATATATTTTTGCCGGAGATTTCTGATGCCAAAAGAAAAATTTAAAACAGTGTATGTGTGCACAAACTGCGGGGAAGTGTATCACAGGTGGCAGGGCCAGTGTTCAGTTTGCAAGCAGTGGAATACTATTGTCGAGGATGTTGTCAGGGAAGAACCAAATGAAAGAAAAAGTCCTTCAAGTTCAACAAAAACCAAGATAAAATTCGAAGAGCTCAAAAATGTGGACGCTGATGAAGACAACAGCCGCATAAAAACCGGGATAAGCGAACTTGACAGAGTACTCGGAGGAGGAATAGTCAGGGGGTCTGGAATACTAATAGGCGGTGAACCGGGAGCAGGTAAATCTACTCTGCTTTTACAGGTATGCGGAAAGCTGTGTGACATATATAATGTAATATATATAAGCGGCGAGGAATCAATTTCACAGATAAAACTCAGGGCGAACAGGCTGGGTATAATGGGAGACAACATTTCTATAGCCACCGAAACAGATGTTTATTCAATAGTGGACAGCATCCGGTCCTTAAAACCTGATGTCCTTGTGATAGATTCAATACAGACTATGAATTGCAGCGATATTTCATCAAGTCCGGGGAGTTTATCGCAGGTAAGGGAGTGCACGTCTTTGTTGCTCAAAGAAGCCAAAAAGCGGGATACCGCATTGTTTATTGTGGGACATGTCAACAAAGACGGTGCAATAGCCGGGCCGAAAGTAATGGAGCACATAGTGGACACTGTCCTGTATTTTGAAGGAGATAAAACCCTTCCGTACAGAATCCTGAGGGCTTCAAAGAACAGATATGGTTCTACCAATGAAATAGGTATGTTCGACATGACGGGCAGGGGAGTTGTCCGGATTATAAATCCTTCCAAAGTTTTGCTTGAGGGCAGAGAAAAGGATGTGAGCGGAAGCTGCGTCACCTGTGTAATTGAAGGGTCAAGGCCGATTCTGGCTGAAATACAGACACTGGCCACAAAAACAAATTTTGCAGTTCCCAGGCGATCAAGTGTGGGGATAGACTATAACAGGCTAAATCTCCTGCTGGCTGTTCTGGAAAAAAGAGCCGGATTTTTTATCCGGAACATGGATATATATATAAATGTAGTCGGAGGTCTTGAAATAGAGGAGACTTCCATTGATCTTGCTGTCATTCTGAGTGTCTTTTCCGGCCTGAAAGACATACCGGTTCCCTCGGATTACGCCGTTTTTGGAGAGGTAGGCCTGGGAGGTGAGGTCAGAAATGTTTCAAATGTGGATCTTAGGCTAAAAGAGATTCAGAGACTGGGATTTGACAGGGTAATAATTCCCTCCCGGGCTGCAAAGCAGATAGATAAAAATGATTATGATCTGGAGATCTACGGTGTAGATAATGTAAAGCAAGCTATAATGCTGATTCAGTAATTGTTATTTTAATTTTACCAGTTTTATTTTATTTTATTTTACTAAACTGATAAAATCTGCCAAAAAGGCGGCTATCTGTAATGAACTATTGCATAATTAACGGAAATTTTCCTGTCATAAAAAAATATTTAGAAAAATCAGGATATATATGTATAGATGTTATTCCATCTAAGCAAGTAAGCAGCCCTTTGAGCAGTCACAGCGATGTGCTGTACAGAAAAACTTCTGATGCTTCATTTGTTATTTCATCTTGTCAGGGGAAAAACGCAGGCATTATTGAAAGCCTTGGTTACAGGGTATTTCTGTATGACAATCTCTCACCGGGTTATATCACAGAGTGCGGACTGAATTTTATACTGAACGATAAATATCATATTTACAACCCTGCGACAAGCCTTGATTACAATGAGCTTAAAATAAAATATGAAAACATAAAGCATATAACAGTGAAGCAGGGGTACACCTCCTGTTCCATAGCCCAGGTAACTCAGGATGCATACATAACCCGGGATCAGGGAGTATACAATGCATTGAAAAGAGAAAACGTCGATTGTATTAAAATTAAGCCGGAACTTGTAAAGCTGGAAGGTTACAATGAAGGTTTTATAGGCGGTGCCTGTGTGAAAATTTCTGAGGACGTAATGCTTTTCTTTGGAACTATCGAAGACCCGGATGAAAAAATAAAAATAGAAAATTTTTTGTCTGCACACAATGTCAAAGTTCAGTATATTGAAGAGATGCCTTTGACGGATATAGGATCGGCTGTTATTCTCAGATAATGTGATAAAATTTATCTGTTATTTTGAAAGGGCAGGGGGGCTTACCCCTCTGCAATTTTAAAATTCTTTTATTCTTAAATTTTTTAACAGAAATTAAACTGAAATATCCTTTTATCAAAAAATCCATTGACGAAAAAATTTTCCTGAGGATATTTTAAATTTCATGATTAATGATTAATGATTATTTGGCTCTCAATTTTTCAATAAGATACTATATGACTGACTTTTAAGTAACAGAATCTGCGGGATTCTGTACAAATTTTTATCTATAAATCACTATAGGGAACTGTGCTGAAAATTTACAGTTTATTTCGCTAAATAAAAATTTAGCGAAATGGAGGGAAGGCAAAAATTGCTTAAGGCTTTAAAATAACTGATATTTACAATTTATTATGAAGTTTTAGAATTATGCATCAGAAATTTTTTTCAATTGCGGTAAAATATCTATGATCTATTTTCAGATATCTGAATTTGTTTTATATTAATTTTATATTTTTATTTTTTATATTTTAAAATATTTTTACCTGATAAATTTTTACGACGAATTTAAATGTCTTGTCTTTATTTGTATTCTAAATCAATTTTTTTATCTCTTATCGGTTAATGCCTTCGTTGATTTATAATTTTATAATTGTATTTCTTCTTTCATTCATTTTAAATTTTGCTTGAAATCGATTTATTTTTTAATGTCTGAGTATTACATCATTTTAACCAGAATTATTTGATTTAAATATTTTCACATTTACTCTTTTACTCTTTCATTACTTGACGCATTTTCTAAAAGATTTTTCTGATATAAAATAATGATATGCCCAGGTTAACTATTAGTCGATTTAATTCCTTAGTCCTTTCAACAGTTAAATTTTAACTGCAATAAATGTTTTTATAATCCGGTTATTATCCTTGTTATTAACTGTTTAATTATGATATAAGAAATAAAATTATAAAGGCAAATATTTTATTATATATATATATTTTTACTATCGAATATTCAATTAAGATTATTATAATTCTAAATATGTTAAATATATAACTATTTGCTTATTTAAATTAACCGTTATTAGGATTTGATATAACATTATAATTATATTTAAAATAAATTTCCGTTTTTATTAAGCTTAACGGGCAAATGAATTTAATATTAAATTCAGGATGGCTATATATATATAAATAAATACACATATAACAATGTTACTAAACATTTACTCAAAATTTTTATCGGTTCCCTGTCCTTCTGTCTACGATTATAGGGTTGATTTTTATATTAAACGATATATAATTTAAATATAGAGCAATATTTATATAATTTATAATATATTTTAATTGCGTTTATTAATAAAGGTGAAGTTATATGGCTAACCCCAAACCGGTTATATATTCCGATTATTCCGATTGCCCTACGTTTCTGAGGGAATTTCTTTATTATATGCAGACAATAAAGGGACTTTCAGTGCGCACTGTTGAGGCATATTACATAGATCTGAAGTTATTTTTAAGATTTATGCGTCAGAAAAGAGAAGGAAATGTCGACAACGACACTATAGAAGATGTAAAGATAAATGACCTTACATTTGATTTTGTGGAATCTATTACTCAGACTGATATCCTCGATTTTCTGTTTTTTGTTATGGATAAGAGATCGAATTCTGCTGCGTCCAGATCCAGAAAAATAAGCAGTTTAAGGGGATTTTTCAAGTATCTGACCCAGAAAACCGGCCAGCTAAAAGAAAATCCATGTGAAAATATAGAGTTGCCAAACAACAAAAAAAGGCTGCCAAGGTATCTTACTTTACAGCAGAGTATGGACCTTCTTTCTAATATAGAGAGTGATTTCCCCACCAGGGATTACTGTATTCTGATGCTTTTTTTAAACTGTGGTATGCGTCTTTCGGAGCTTGTTGGCATTGATGTAAAGGATATAAGGGATGACACCCTCACGATTATCGGTAAAGGCAACAAGGAGAGAACTGTCTATTTAAATGACGGCTGTCTTGAAGCCATAGATGACTATCTCAAGGAGAGAAACAGCCTTGTCTCCCCTGATGTTGAACCGGCGCTGTTTATTTCACGCAGCAGGAAAAAGCGTCTTTCTGCAAGAAGAGTTGAACAGATTGTCACCGATGCTCTTAAAACCGCAGGGCTGGACGGACAAGGATTTTCCACTCACAAACTGCGCCACACTGCCGCTACTCTGCTTTACCGCTCCGGAAATGCGGATATGCTTGCCCTTAAGGAAATTCTTGGCCACGAACATGTCTCCACAACTGAAATTTATACACATATATCTGATGATGCCCTTATTAAAGCGGCAAAGAGCTCTCCCCTGTCGGATTTCAAAAATACAAATGTGAGGAAGACAAGAAAAAGAGACGATCTGGAATAGCTTTAAATTTTAATTTTCCCAATCATCCTCTTTTAATATCTTTGAATTATTTAATGAATTATAAAGACAGATAATAGTAATGACCGGATGCTGTCTGGTACTGGATCGCTATAAGTTATTTAATTTATTTAGTATTAAAACACATATAAAAAGGCACCCTAAAGGGGTGCCTTTTATTTTTAAATGACAAATGATCACTCGTCCATATTCAGTTTTTCAACTTCAGAGATTGCCCATCTCTTGATTCTGATTCTGGATGATGCGGATTCTATCACAAGAGTATCTTCTTTTATGCTTATAACCCTGCCAATGATGCCGCCGGCAGTTACGACTCCGTCTCCAATCTCAACGCCACTGCGCATATCATTAAGCTTCTTTTCTCTCTTTTTCTGGGGAGAAATCAGCATAAAGTACATAACTACTAGTACAACGACGAACGGCAAAGTGTTGGCCATAAGTTGCCGGAATACACTTGGTTCTGAAGAAGTTTCCAATAAGAAAAACATTTAAATTACCTCCCGATAAACTAAAGTATAATATATCATAAAATACTAATCTTTGCAATATTATAATTGAAAATAGTGTCAGATTCTTGTGTCCAAAAGTTCAACATATTTCCGGTAAAAAGTATCATAAGTACCGTTATCCAGATTTTCTCTTATTTTCTCCATCAGGGTGTTGTAAAAATACAGATTGTGAGTTACAGCGAGCCTGAGACCAAGAATTTCATCGGCTTTGAAAAGGTGCCTTATATACGCCCTTGAATAATTTTTGCAGACGGGGCAGTCGCATTCCGGGTCAATTGGACCTTCATCTGTCTCATATTTGGCATTCTTGATATTTATTATGCCTTTCCAGGTGTTCAGATGTCCATGTCTTGCATTCCTTGAAGGCATGACACAGTCAAAAAGATCCACTCCTCTGTGCACTGCTTCAAGTATATTTCCGGGAGTACCCACTCCCATGAGGTATCTTATTTTGTCAGAAGGCATATATTCTTCTACAACGCTTATTATATGGTACATCTCCTCCCTGGTTTCCCCCACGGCAAGGCCTCCTATTGCGTATCCGTCCAGGTCAAGCCGCCGAAGCCGCTTCATATTTTCAATTCTCAGATCCTCAAAGCAGCACCCTTGATTTATTCCGAATAACAGTTGCCTGTTATTTATCGTATCAGACATGCTGTTGAGCTTTTTCATCTCATTTTTGCACCTCTCCCGCCACCTTACTGTCCTCTCGCAGGACTGCTTGGAGTAGCTGTATTCCGCCGGATTCTCCACACATTCGTCCAGGGCCATAGCTATTGTGGAGCTGAGATTTGACTGAATCTGAATGCTCTCTTCAGGACCCATAAATATTTTCTTGCCGTCAATGTGAGATGAAAAATACACCCCTTCTTCTCTTATTTTTCTTAGCTTTGCAAGAGAGAACACCTGAAATCCCCCGCTGTCCGTGAGTATCGGGCCGTCCCAGCGGGTAAATTTATGGAGGCCTCCCATCTTTTTTATCTTGTCATCTCCCGGCCTTAAATGTAAATGGTAGGTGTTGCAGAGCATAACCTGGCAGTTTATTCTCTTTAAGTCATTGGCAGACAGGCCTCCCTTTATAGCTCCCGCGGTTGCCACATTCATAAATGCCGGGGTCTTAATATTTCCGTCAGGGGTTGAAAAAATTCCCCTTCTGGCGTATCCATCCTTTTTCAATAATGTATACATCAGTTCTCCGTATCAGTAAATGAACATCGCATCACCGAAACTGTAAAATCTGTATTTTTCCTTTATTGCGTGTTCGTAGGCTTTCATGGTGTTGTCGTACCCGGCAAATGCACTCACCAGCATTATAAGGGTGCTCTCCGGCAAATGAAAATTGGTGATAAGCCCGTCCAGAACGCCAAATTCAAATCCGGGGTAAATAAATATATCCGTGTCCATACTGCACCGCCTTACATCCCCATAGGTCTTGTAACAGGCTTCAAGCGTCCTGGTACTGGTAGTTCCCACAGCTATTACCCTTCTCCCCTCATTCTTTGCACTCTGGACTTCCAAAGCTGTCTTTTCCGGTATTTCAAACCACTCGCTGTGCATCTGGTGCTCAAGGATATTTTCAGTTTTCACAGGTCTGAAAGTCCCTATCCCCACATGAAGGGTTATATATTCAGTCTTGACACCTTTTTCCTGCAGCCTCAGCAGAAGTTCTTTTGTGAAGTGCAATCCGGCAGTGGGCGCAGCGGCGGAACCCAGAATCTTTGCATATTCAGTCTGATAAAGGGATGCGTCTTTAAGTTCTTCGGTTATATAATGCGGGAGCGGCAATCTTCCCACTTTGTCCAGGGCAGCAAAAAAAGTCTCATCATCGTATGTGAATTTTACTTTTTTGTTTCCGTTTTCAAGGTTTTCAAGAATTTCGCCGCGCAGGATTCCGTTTCCGAAGTTTATCACATTCCCGGGTTTTATTCTCTTCCCCGGCTTTGCCATACATTCCCAGACATCTGTCTCAATCTGTTTTAAAATCAGAAATTCACAGGCCCCCCCGGTGGTTTTTGCTCCGTAAAGTCTTGCAGGGAGTACTTTTGAGTCATTTAGCACCAGAACATCGCCGGGATACAGCATATCATATATGTCACTGAAAATCCTGTCTTCATATATAAACGGCCTCTTCCTGTCGACACATAGCATTTTGCAGCTGTCCCTCGGAATCGCCGGAGTCTGGGCAATATACTCCTTCGGAAGGTCAAAATAATACTCACTCTTTTTCAGTAAATCCCTTTCCATAAACACACCTCTTTCAAGACGCATTTTATTATATTATAATTTCCCTGCTTTTTCAATCTTTTGCATTTTAAGGTTTCTTAATTAAATTTTTCTGATATTATGGTATAATGTCAATGATATAAACTGTGATTGCTGTTTTTTTCAATATTCCAGATCTGAACTTCAGGAAAGCGAACCAATAAATTCCGTCTGTTTTAAAGTTGAAAATCACTAAAAATAAATTTTATAATTCAGAAGATTCGCATCAGATTTTCTGTCAGTATTCAATATAATTGATAAAACGTCATAAATAATCAATTCAGGAGGTCTACTTCAGATGACAAAATTCAAAAAAATTACTTCTGTCCTTCTTACAGCAGTTCTGGCTTTTTCTCTTTCCGCCTGTGTAAAAGGAGCCGGTGAAAAGTCCTCATCCCGGTCTGTGTCCCCATCTCCTTCACCGGAAATACATCGGCCGGACAGGGTAAAATTCGTTGCTGCGGGTGACAATCTGATACACGGATCCGTATATCTCCAGGCGCTGAGGAGAGGCGGAGACCACTATGATTTTGACTACGCCTATGCCAATACCGAAGATTATTTTGACGACTTCGATGTTAAGTTCATTAACCAGGAAACCCTTGTCAATGGGGCTTTTGAGCGGTCAACCTATCCCCTGTTTTCATCACCCACGGACCTGGGAGACAAAGTAGTGGATATGGGCTTCAATGTGATCGGGACTTCAAACAACCATTGCTATGACAAGGGTGCGGAGGGTATTTATTCCTCCCTAGAATACTGGAACAGCAAAAATGTGGTTAATGTGGGATTTTACACGGATGACGACGAAAAAGACATAAAATATCTGACTGTAAACAACATAAAAATGGCATTTCTGGCATACACTTACGGCACCAACGGGCTCGTACTCTACGATGACAACTGCCCCCACATAATACACCCGGATGACTTTGAAATAGTTGAAAGACAGGTGGCTAAAGCAAAAGAGAACTCGGATATAGTGATAGTATCCTGCCACTGGGGATATGAAGACACAAATGAAATTAACGAATACCAGAAAATGGTGGCAGACAGGCTCAATGTAATGGGCGTTGATGTGATAATAGGGACCCATCCTCATGTGATTCAGACTGTTGAATGGCATACAAACAGCGAAAATGACAACAAGACACTTATCTGCTATTCCCTCGGCAACTTTATTTCCGCTCAGTCCCGGGGGAACAATATGCTGGGCGGTCTCTTTCAGTTTGATATAGTGAAGACATATGACCGGGAGGGGAATTATGAGATCACTATTGAAAATCCCGCTTTTGTTCCCACAGTCACCCATTACGACTGGAATTTTTCCAATATAAGGAATTATCTGCTGAAAGACTACACTGCTGACCTGGCAAACAGCCACGGAGTAAAGGAATATACCCCGGAATTTTCAATGGAATATCTGGAAGGCATAGTCAACAGCATAATTCCCCGGGAATTTCTCCTTTACGAATAATATTTTAAATTTTACATTTCAGCTCCTGATATTTAATAAGGTTAAGGCGCCCTCTACACAGGCGCCTTTTTGCTGAATAATGACATTTAATTTAATGAATATTATTAAATTTTAAATTAAAAATGTAAATATAAAATAATTTTAAAATCACTGAAAATTGGCGAATCATAATCCCAAAAGAATATGGAAAAATTCAGAATATCCCCTCTTCGTCAAAAATATTGAGATATACTTTTTCCAGGTCTTCGCCGGGGGCATACCTATCAATAAGGTTAGGGACAGTGTCCATATCCACAATATTTCCGTCTTTAAGAAGTATTATGTCATCTGCCACCGTCTCGACATCGCTGACAACGTGAGTCGCCACCAGAACTACGGCGGATTCAGACAGTTCTTTCAAAAGGCTCCTGAGTCTCACCCTCTCTTTGGGATCAAGACCCGCGGTGGGTTCGTCGAAAATCAGGAGCTCAGGTTTTCCGAGAATAGCAGAGGCAGCAAGAAGTCTCTGCTTCATACCGCCTGAAAATGCCGAAAGTCTTTTATTCAGATTTTCGGTGAGATTCACTTTTTCCGCAACCCTGTCTACCTCAGACCGGGTTGTTTCCTTAGGCAGTTCTTTCAGAGCACACATATATTGCAGAAACTGCTTGCCGGTAAAGCTGTCGTAAAGTGTTTGCTGCTGAGGCATAAATCCAAGAATTTTCCTGTACTTTTTCCCAAGTTTCTTTATTGACACATCGTTCCATTTCACAGTCCCGCTGCTCTGCTTAAGTGACCCGGTCACTATGTTTATGAGAGTGCTCTTGCCGGCACCGTTTGGGCCGAGCAGGCCATACAACCCCGGACCCAGTTCCAGGGATATGTCATTAAGTGCTTTTTTGTATTTCACTTCGTTTTTGGAAAATACATTCCCCCGGTTCGCATATTTTTTTGACAAATGTGATATAGTCAGCATGGCATTATCCTCTGTACTAAATTTTATATTTCAGTCGCTTATCTGCCTGGGTACCTCTTCATAGGAATCAATGAGTTCATTCCTTATTATAAACAGTGCAGAAATCGCAATGACACTGTAAATGAAAGTAAGGAATAGCTCAAATCCCCCGGTTCTTATTGCGGGTATCACCCTGAACAGTCTGAAAAATGTAAGATATCCCGCCCATTCAACTCCCAAGTGGTAAAGCACCGTGGGGAATTCAAGGATGAAAAGCGAGAACATCACAGCCGACTGATAATTTCGGCATTTATTTGAAATATACAGTACCACAAATACTGCAAAAAGTATAGCCAGTGCCCTGCCGGCTACAAAAAGAATAAGAAGGAGTCCTGCGGGAATAAATGATGGAAGATCTGAAAATTCCCGCATGCTCATGGCCGGCACAAAAAATCCCTTTACACCGTAGTTATTCAGTATCTCATACGCCCTCGGAAAAATACCCACGATGCAGATTATCGCCCCGAGGACTGTGGAAGATCTCAGTTTTGCCTCCACTGTAATCCTTCTCCCCGAGGGGTTGGTCTTTATAAGATTTAATATCCCATTGGCTTTTTCGTTTGAAAATACACCCCCGAATACCACACAGCAGACAAGAATGGCAATCATATAATCGTATATGTCATAAAAGTTATCAAAGTCGAAAAGCTTTATATACCCCGTCTTATATATGAGCTGCTGTCCGGGAGAAAGCGAGCGTATGTCCGACAAAACCCTTTTGTACGCAGAGTACCTCATATTAAGGGCATAGTTCATTTCCGTTATTTCCCTGTACTGTCTTGAATTTATAAGTCCGAGTTTAAATTTTTCCTCGGCTTCGGCAAGTTCCGTAAACTTCCCGCTCTCATCTATCAGAAATTTCTGTGCGTCACTGTCATATGGTCCTGTCAGTTCTCGCATATATTCCCCGTAATATTTTTCGTCCAGGACGATCGTATCCGGGGCACTTATTGTGTCGTTTATCCGGAAAAGTACAAAGACCGCCAGAAACAGCGCTCCTCCGCTTGAAAACAGTGTCTTTTTCATTTCCCACCCGAACAGGCTCTTGGGCTTTTGCTTAGATAAAACAGGTAATGTAAATTTCCTTCGGCTGCTGCTTATAAAATGCCCCGCAAAGACATAGCATATCCGAACAAAGAAAACAACGCTGTAGACTATTCCCGAAAAAATCCGGACTTTCGAAAGGGGAACAGGATGGCCGAGAAAATTGATATTTTTGAAATTTTCCAGTATATCGTTGGAAGCCATAATTCCGGACAGGTTTGTATATTTGAAAAAATTGAATTTTGAGGAACCGGAAATGAATCTTTTAAGACAAAAACTTGCCCGGGGAAGTGAAATTGAAATGAGATAAGCGGTAAAAGCATTGTCACAGACCGCAACTGAAAACATAACCCAAAGACCAAGGACACAGCAGGCGAGAAATTTTGTAAAGATGAATATCACAATAAACTGGAAAACATTTACCTTTAAAGTGCAGCCAATGTAGTACGCCACTGACTGTATAGGTCTTGTCAGATCCCCAAGCCCGTAAATATTTCCGCAATAAAGTATGTTCGTAAGATAAAGCATAGCCACACCCAAAAACATACCTAAAAACAAAAGGAAAATTTTGGCAAGTGCAGTTTTTACTCTTCCCCGCGGCCGGGAGCATATGAGGGAAAGCATTCCGCTTTCCTTTTCCTCCCTGACTATGTAAAACGAGAATAATATTGCAAAAAGAAATATGCAGAGATCTGTATATCCGAAGGAAAGGGCCTGTACAATTCCCTCCTGAGGAGAAAATTTTGGTTCTACATCTGAAAGGTTTTTGTAAGCCTCTGCGGTACTTCTTATGTTTTCAATGTTGTAATCGCCGTTCAGATGGAAGATGGAGATACCCGAGAGTGTTTCATTTCTCTCTTCTATATCCCTTAGAAAATCTTTGTACCCGTATACAGTGTCAAACTCATCTTTCATCCTGAGGAGGAATTTGTACTCCCGTTCTATATTGTCTGTGTACTTGAGATAACCCCCGGATGCATAGAGCCGGGAATAGTTGGCAAAATCTTCCCGGTATTTCCCGGAGACAAGCTTTTTGAATTCACTGCTGTTTTCACTATAGTTGTTTACAATTATGGATATATTGTTTAGCCCATTCGCAGTTTCATAATCGGTGTAAATTAAATCTTTCTTTTCCTCTTCAGTCAAACCCTCCGTCGCCGCTGTCAGATTTCTGTACCGTGACGGGCTTATCTCATTCCCATAAGGCCTGCAGGTAAACCAGAGCAGAAAAAAGTTCGCACACAAAAGCAAGACGAAATAAATAAACAACTCCGTCTTCTTCGCAAGTTTTTTAATTTCAAATAAAAATATTTTCAATTTATAACAAATTTAAAATACTAAAGAATAAAAAAGTCAAAAGGCCGATAGCCGATATCTGATCAGATTATTTTCGTGTTTGAAAACAAGTGTTACATTTAATTTTTACAAAATCCGATGTTGTACAAAGACACTGCCCCGGTTTGACAATTAATCCATTACAGTCTCAAAAAAGATTTTGCTTTAAGAGACAAACACAGACAAACCGGGGCAGTTCCGCAGATCGGCGAATATCAAAATTAAAAATCTAAATTTGAGGTATATTACATTACTGAGTTATTTGTAAATAATATCCACTTCATTTTCAACAGGAATATAATTCGGAACAGAGGCAAAGTAATCTTCTGTTGAGATAAAGGCATACTGAGGCTCTGTCCGGGTCATGCTTGTTATTCCTTTTTCACCGGGCTCAAGCCGCACTTCTTTTACCACAACGTCGCTTATAACCAGCAATTTATCTCCATATTCAGCTTTTACAAGGACATCCACAGTTGAAGAACGCTCCTCATTATAGTAATCAAGGGTAATCTCTTTTATTTCCCCGGAATTAAAATCCACAGAATACGTGTATTCTGTCCTGGTTTCTGTTTTTGTCCGCTCATCATTTGTGTGAGTTACAGGACCTATTATAAACTTATCTGCTATGAACTGGTCTTTACCTATTCCGGTTGAGTGAAACGAATCAGGAATTATCCCGTCATAACTTAACGTAACTTCCTCACCTGTTTTAAGATTTTTCTGAGTAAACGTCTTGTCAGAGAAAGAGATCGTAATCATATTGTCCCCATTGAAATAAAAAGTTTTTTCCTCAGGATCAAAAGCGGTTCGGGGAATATCTTCGGTTATGTTCCCGTTTACATCTAATGTGAACACCTCATAACTGTCATCTTCTCTGAAAGTTCCAAAACAAATAAATTTATCTTCATACACGCCTTCTATAGAAACATTACCGATATTTAACGTCTTATCAAAATCTACGATACACTCTATACCACCGTTGACCGTGTCAGCTTTGTAAAGTCCCTCGGTCCTGTTGTCATCCTCATCAATATATGCACCGATAAAGTAAAGATTGCTGTCATCTCTGGCCAATCCCTTAAAAGGCTCAAGCCCGTCTTTACCCATAGTGAATTCATACACCAGCTTTTTGTTCTTGCCGTCGGTATCCATCACATATATTCTGTCGCTGATATCGCCATTGTCCTGTGTATATGTCCCGAAAAAAATAATATTTTCGTCAGAAGGAGCCAGAATCGTGACGTGTCCCGGAAGATAGCTGTCACAGCTGTCATCGTTGTGCCGGCAGTTTGCTGATGAGCACATGAAAATCCTTTTTCCGGACTCAAAATCGGTATATATCAAGCTCGAGGCATTGTGTAAAGAATGGGGATTCCCTGTCTCATAATAACCATAGCTATTGGCATAAGAGTAATCATGAATATATTTTAACGTCCCGTCTATTTCATTATTTCCAGATGACTTACCTGAATTATTCGAAGAACAAGATGTAAACAAAAGACAAACTGAGAGAATTGCAGCAAAAACACCTGTTAATTTTTTCATAATTATTTAACAGAATGCCTATGAAGTACATCACAGGCATTCCTCCTCCTTTATTTACTAATTATTAGGTCAATTTATCGATATGCCAGATCTGTGAATCATCATCCTGAGGAGCAACTATCCACCTGACATCATATCCCGTTGAAAGTACAGGTGTATCTGTGATTGTAAGAGCATAATTCATACCCGGCTCTTCGCTGCGGATTTTTACTATTCCATATTTTCCGCCTACACCGTCAATCAGATTTTCATCCCTAAATACAACTGCATAATCGTCATACGATACACTGTCCATAGGATACCAATAAACATCTGCATTGTGATAATTTTCACCACTGCCCCAGTAAAAATCCAAAGCCCACTCCGTAGTAGTGGAATTACAAATTCTATAATAATTGTACTCTTCCATACCAGGAGCTTCGTAGATTCTCCACTTCTGCAAAGCATCATTCCGGTCGTATGTCCAGGAAGTGACATTAGTGTAGTTTACAACATTTTCAAGATTCTCTTTAAGAATGTTGAGATACTGTCCGGATTTTTCAACGCTTTCAAAGGAGAGAACGCAATTTAAATAGTCGGACATATCCATATCCCCTTTTATTGGTCTGACGGGGTCTGACCGAGCCATTGCAGGTGAAGCAATACTTAGCAGTAAGCCGAAAGACAATGCCAAAGCAACAAGAGAACCAACCAACTTTCTCATAAATGTCATAAAACATTCTCCTTAAAATTAGTTTTACATCTTTCGAAAGATTTTGTAAATAAAAGCTTTTACACAAAAAGATTATATAGAATTTTATAAATGGCTATATCACAACTAAGAGTTGATTTTTATGAAAAATAGAATATAATAATCGAG
>CAZYZR010000030.1:0-1163 GCA_964651945.1 uncultured Oscillospiraceae bacterium
TGCATATCTCTTATTCGTAATAGGGAGCCCTCTTGAAGATCTTGAAATACTTTGTACACCTGAAAACATAGTCCTTGTAATGAAAGGTGGAAAAGTTTACAGGAATGACAGAAAAATTTAAAAGTTAATTT
Source organism: uncultured Oscillospiraceae bacterium (assembly GCA_964651945.1). Taxonomy (GTDB): domain Bacteria; phylum Bacillota; class Clostridia; order Oscillospirales; family Ruminococcaceae; genus RGIG3102. The sequence continues at coordinate 132 of CAZYZR010000030.1, forward strand.
TCGGAATTTCTGCTGATTTTAAAGCAAAAGTGAATGATGCGGAGGATAACCTTGATATGGAAATAGATAATGATTCGAGTCTAAATGAAAACAGACATTGGTGCTGTTTTTATGAGATTGTAGATCTTGAAAAAGAAGACGGTTTTTATCTCGGGGCAAATGACCTGGCTATTTTCTGGTCTTTCGGCGGGGTGCGGGCAGTAGGCATAAAACGGCCGTCCGTTCTGTATGAAAAAGGAATAATTTATATGCTGGGAAATGATTTTCTATGTGTTCCGGGAGAAAAACTGCTTAATCTTGAACAGTCGGTTACCGGAACCAAGACATATGTACTGATCATCAAATGTGATAAATTTATAAATATTGCCGAAGAGGCCGGGTTTTTGAGTATTAACTCTGCAGAGCTGAAAAATTATGTGAAGCAACTAAGTAAAAATGTGCTTTTGTTTCACTATCCGCAGACTCAGAAACTCATTCCCAGTTTCGAAGTGCTGTATTCCGATCGGACAGAGGCCCCTTACTCCAAAGACTTTATAATTGTAAGGATAGTAAGGCTCCTTCAGAGGTTAAGCGAAATCAGCGAAAAAGGATTTGTGCCACTTGAAGGGGGTTCTTCTGCTGATGATATCGCAAGTATATTAAAATATATAAGGGAAAATTTTGATACGGTTGTCCTCAAAGATCTGCGGCGGGAAATGAACTATGATCCTCGGTATCTGTCAGAGTTACTTAAAAAGAATGTAGGTATGAATTTCAGAGAGCTCGTTGATCTTAGAAAGACAATAGTGGCAAGGGATTACCTGCAGAACAGCAAAAAAAGTCTTGAACAGATTTCGATTGAGCTGGGATTTGTGAGTTATTCGGGATTTTATAAGTTTTGCTTAAAGCACCTGGGAATGGCTCCCGGCGAATACAGAAAAAATTTTCAGGGAAAAAATCCTGCGATACAAGCGAAGGAGAAAAGTATATAAGTTTTTGAATTGATAGCAAAGGCCGACTATGCGCCACAAAAATTAAAATACGCCCCGGTTA
>CAZYZR010000030.1:1263-14559 GCA_964651945.1 uncultured Oscillospiraceae bacterium
CTTATCTTATTTATTATTTTATCTGCGGCACTTGTAAAATAGTTTTTAATAGCTTAGAAATGAAAAATTCGATTATATATTTGTAAAAAAATCTGAAAATGGTCTCAATTTTTTTAATCAATATGCACGATTGTTTTACAGACTTTTTATGGTTCATTATTTTAAGTTATCAGTAAATTTTCGGTATTGATAAGCAAATTTATCTTCTGAACATCTCAGGAACCATCAAGTATTCAGACAGAGGAATTCAGTATCCTCTCCGCAAACTTTTGTCCCTCTTCCATAGCCCGCCGCAAGTCTTTGTCCCAGCGGCTGCGTTTTACAGCTTTCTGCCTCTCAATCTCCTCTTTGGCCATATCCAGGGTGTCCGCCCTGTCCTCGTCCCAGCCTATGGTCTGGTTAATTATCAGCTGGCAGTAGTTTATATCCCCTAAGAACATTTCGCTCACTGTTTTCACTGTGTCAGCGTGATATGGGAACGCCCACCTTGAAACTTCCCGGGGCTGAAACATAGTGTATATTGCCTCAATCTCCCGGTGGTGAGAGAGGCTGCCGGGGTACAAAAACCTTTCCCACACTGCCCTGGTCCGGGAAGACAACTCCCAGAAATAAACAGGGGATGCAAATACAATTCCGTCCGCCCGGCGCATGTCTCTGAGCAGCTGATAAGCCCCGTCTCTCTGTACGCATCCGTTCTCCTCCCTGTCTTTAAGGTTGCAGCCGAGACACCCTCTGCATCCTTTGTAATCCAGTTCAAACAGGTTTACTTCCCGTATTTCAAATTCCCCACGGCTGCACACGCCTTTTAAAAAAGAGGACAGCATCCGGGCGCTGTTTCCGTTTTTCCTTGCGCTGCCGCAGAGCGCTACAATTTTCTTTTTCATCGTTTTCCTTTCCGACATCATAAGACAGAATATTTTTTAAAACCCGTTTCTGTCAATAAAAAACTATTTATAAATTTCATTGGCCATTTCGGCGGATTCCACTAAAGGACCTGCTTAACTGCAAACAATATTTTAGCATAATTAAAGCCGGTTGAACTTGCTGATTATTAAACCCGAATTCAAATAAAATCCTTACATGTCCCGAGGGGGGGACGGACAAATTTCCGGATTTTTCAGGTTATCCGCAGGCAGCATCGTCCTTGCAAAACACGGTGAGGTAACTGCAAATATTTTATCTGACTTACAGAGACAAATTTCCCGGCAAAATGTTCGGACACTGTCACCATAAAACACCTGGATTTTTTCAAAAGAAAAGTCTGCCGTAAAACCAAAAAATATTTTGGATATCAAAGGGAACACGTCCCGCCTTATGTTATATTCCGCTCTTCCTGTCCCGTGCGGGAAACAGCTCCTCCAAAAGCCTTGCCGAGGCCAGGGCGTCGGGAGTATAGTAGTCAGCTCCGATATCTCGGGCTGTTTTTTCTGTCATCACTGCGCCGCCCACCCAGACGGGACAGGTACATCCGCTTTTTTTGAGAGCTTTGATAGTTTTTTCCATATTCGGCACCGTGGTGGTCATAAGGGCACTGAGTCCAATTATTGCCGGGTTGTATTTTTTCCGGGCTTCAACGACTTCCCGGGCGGGCACATCCTTTCCCAGGTCTATGACATTCCAGCCGTAGCTCTCAAGCACGACTTTCACTATATTTTTGCCTATGTCGTGAACGTCCCCCTCCACTGTGCAGATCAGGACAGGCCCCCTTTGTCCCCGGGAGGTTCCGAATGAGGATTTTATCTCTTCGAAGGCAGCTTTTGCGGCCTCTGCGGACTGTATAAGCTGAGGGAGGAAAATTTTCCCGTCCTGGTAATCTTTTCCCACCTCGTCCAGGGCGGGAATAACTGTCCCGTTAATTATCTCCATAGGTTCCCGTTTTCTGAGCAGTTCCCTGAAAACGGGTCCGGCCTCATCTTTTAGGCCTCGGTATATTATTTCGGATGGAGTAAAGTTTTTCCCGGCTGTTTTTTCCTTGGGTGAAATGTCTGCCCTGCCCAGTATATACCGCTCTCCGGTCCTGTCCTGACCGGAAAGCAGCCTATAGGCAGAAACTGTGTTCATTATGTCCTCATCCAAGGGATTTATAATGGGCATATCCAGCCCTGCTTCCAGTGCCATGGAAAGAAATGTTCTGTTTAGCAGCGGGCGCCCGGGAAGTCCGAAAGATATGTTCGAGACGCCCAGCAGGGTATAGGCCCCGTATTTTTCTTTTACAAGCCTTATTGCCTGCAGAGTCCGCTCTGCGCTGTCGGGCTGTGCCGAGGCCGCCAGGGTGAGGCAATCCACAATTATATCCTCTCCCGGTATTCCGTATTCCTCGGCCTTCGATATTATTTTCCCCGCTATTTCGGCCCTATCTCCGGGCTTTTCCGGAACACCGCTTTCAATGCAGAGTCCCACCACCAGTGCCCCGTATTTCTTTGCAATGGGAAATATTTCCGCCATCGTGCTTTCTTTTCCGTTGACTGAATTTATCACAGGCCTTCCGTTGTAAATTCTGCAGGCGCGCCGAATGACCTCCGGGTCCCGGGAGTCAATCATCAGCGGCAGTGTCACTACTTCCTGTATCCGCTCAATTGCCCTCACCATTGCTTCTTTTTCGTCAATTCCGGGCAGTCCCGTGTTCACATCCAGGATTTGTGCTCCTGCCCGCTGCTGCCTCACGGCCTCTGCGGCGTACTCCTCGTACCTTCCCTCCCTCAAAGCCTTTGCCAGTGCTTTTTGCCCTGTGGGGTTAAGTCTTTCGCCGCAGACTAAAACTTCCTGTCCGAAAACTGCAGTTTCCGCCGCTCCGGCAGCGGCCACCTGCCTACGAACTTTTCTTGGCACAGGGGCCTTCGGTTTTATCCGGGACAATTTTTCTATAAATTCGGGTGTGGAGCCGCAGCAGCCCCCCAGAACCCGGGCTCCCAAGGGAATCAGCTCTGAAATTCCCCGCACAAATTCCTCTGCGGTCAGGTGATAAACCGTCTCCCCGTTTTCTATTGCAGGCATTCCCGCATTCGGCTGTATCATAACCGGGACCGGGGAATATTTCAGTATTTTTTCTGCCACGGGTTTTATCTCCCTTGGGCCCAGGGAGCAGTTGGCTCCCAGCATATCTGCCCCCAGATTTCCCGCTACGGTTACAAACAGCATGGGATCAGCCCCGGTCAAGGTCCTGCCGTCTTCCCCGAAAGTCATTGTCACAAACAAGGGCAGGTCGCAGTTTTCTTTGACGGCCAGCATTCCGGCTTTCACTTCCCTGAGGTCGGTCATTGTCTCCAGGAGCACGGCATCCGCCCCGGCTTCCCGCCCGGCCCTGACCTGCGCGGCAATAATGTCGTAGGCCTCATCAAAACTCAGAGGCCCCAGTGGTCTCAGCATCTGCCCTATGGGTCCTATGTCCAGGACTATATATGAATTGGGCTTTACCTTCCGCCTTGCCTCCTTGGCATTATTTACAGCCCGCCTGATCATATCGGCAAAATCAAATTGACTGTCCGCAGTCTTCAGCGGATTGCAGCCGAATGTATTTGTGGTTATAAAATCCGCACCTGCCCGAAGGTATTTTTCGTGTATTGATTTTATGACCTCCGGGTGGGTTATATTCCACTCCTCCGGGATCCGACCCCGGGGCAGGCCCCGGGACTGAAGCTGTGTTCCCATAGCTCCGTCAAAAAGCAGGAAGTCCCTGCCTAGTCTATCGCGTAACATCTCTCTCCCCCTTTTCTCAGAAGGCAGTAATCTTTTCTTATGCAGCTTCCACAGGTTCTGTTTTTTACTGCCCCTATTCCGATTATCCCCAGTATGCTTTTTGCCGGGCTCATAAGTCCATTTGGATTGACCGACAGCCCTATGGCTTTGCCCGCTCCTATCAAACCAGACAAAGGGGACAAAAGAGAAACGGGTATGTCCCCGTATCCCGGGGCAAAGCGGAATGTCCTCTCCTTCGGCAATCTGCTTCTGTCCGCATTGTCCCGCAGTTCCTCCAGCATCCGGTTGGCGGTCCGGTCCAGGACAAGGGCAAAGGACAGGTCCAGGTGCTGATAGTATTTTATGACCCTCTCCGCCTCAAATCCAAGGGTGTAAGCGGATACCCGGCACTCCGTGCAACCTTCCAGGTAAAAATCCGCATCTTTGGACCCAAGTTCAATCCCGGTGCCTGCAATTTTGTATGGAGGACCATCCAGGGCAAAAATGCCGGATACGTATTTAAACCGCACAGCTTTTTCCATAATATTCTGCCGCTTTTCTATCTGCCCGGAAAGATCGCCTCCTGCGCTTTGCCGGTGTCCCAGGTAGCGCAGCACTGCCTTATAATCCGTATCTATCCCTCCGTTTGATCTCTTCAATTTTTATTTTAAATCCGCGTTGCTCCGGGAATATCTGCTCAAGTCCGTCATTCCCGTCTGAGTTTTCCGAGAATAGTGGGGATGCATTCGAAAATGGATTTGGCAATCCGGGGACGGTTCATAGTGTATATGTGTATTCCGTCCACCCCGTTGGTGATGAGGTCCGCTATCTGCTGGGCGGCATAGGTTATTCCGACCTCCTTCATAGCCCGGGGACTGTCGTAATATTTCTGAAGCATTGTGGAAAGATCATAGGGTATGGAGGCTCCGCACATCCTTGCTGTTCGGATAAGGCTCTTCGCATTTACCGCAGGCATTATTCCGGCAAGGACAGGTATTGTGACCCCCGCTTTTCTCGCCTCTTTTACCAGGCGATAATAGTATCTGTTGTCATAGAAAATCTGCGTCACCAGGTACTTGGCCCCGGAGTCCTGCTTGGATTTCAGTGCCTTTATATCTTCTTTTAGCCCGTCCGAGTCGTTGTGGACTTCCGGATAGCAGGCTCCTGACAGGCAGAATTTGCCGGGGAATTTCTCTTCAATAAATCTCATCAGCCGGTCGGCGTGCTCAAAATCCCCGTCCCCTTGGCTGTAGTTTCCGTCCGCAGGAATGTCGCCCCTGAGTGCCAGGATGTTTTCGACTCCGTTTTTATCAAGCTTTTGACAGATATCAATTACCTCTTCTCTGCGGGTGGAAAGCCCTGTCAGGTGGGCCACAGGCTCAACCCCCTGCTGCTTTACCCGGGCTGCAATCTCAACAGTGCTCCTCTTGGTGGAACCCCCTGCCCCGTAAGTCACGCTTATAAAGTCGGGAGACAACATCGCCAGGGACTCTATGGTGCTGTATATTGTGGATATGTTCCGCCCTTTTTTAGGGGGAAACACCTCAAATGAAAGGGTGGGTCTTCTTTTCAGTATCTCTGAGATTTTCATATCTGCTCCTGCCGCAATACTTGCTATAGCCTTTATATTACTACATATCCCGCAACTTGTCCACAAATAGGACAGGCGGAAGTGAGATAAGAAAAATCTATAGTATGAGGACATATACTGCTTTTTTGTATCCTGAGCAGTTTGATGCTTCCCCACAAATTTTGCCGGGCATTATCTTGCATAAATTTGGCATTGCCAAAAAGCATAATCGGAATTTTCTGTTATAACCCTTGCGGATTTTTGTATTTTATGATCACAATTTACGGCTGTGGAGTTTTAAAATATATTTGTCTGCAATCATTTCCTTTGTTATGGAGCGCATTGTGAAAAAATCAATACGCTTTATTCGGTGCTGACAGGATATTCCCCGCAGGTTAAACGCTACCGTTGTTTACCTGTCATAAAACCGCACTGAATATGCATTGTGTTCCGAATGGGCAAAAATTTGCGGGAAATCAGACTTTGTGAACTGTTGCCGCAGCTGTCGCCACATATTTTTTTGTCATTCCCCCGAGGATATAACGGAGATATACCACAGAAAATACATAATTGTCGTGTATATTGTATCTGTGACAAAATCACTTACACTTCCAAAGGTTTAGAATATATTTATATTTAGAGCAATTTATCCCTATGTTTTTTTGCGGAGGAGTTTTCATGAAACTGAAAGAAGGCCGGGTTGTCCCGGATTTTAACTATCCTGACCCCTATGGGGAGGGAGAAAAGAATTTTTATGATTTTGCGGGAGACGGGAAGACATTTCTTGTTTTTCTTCGCTACTACGGGTGCACTGTCTGCCGCCTGGACCTTCACGTGTATGGGCAGAGATACAGGGAATTTCTTGACAAGGGGGCAAAAATCGCCGTAGTGCTCCAGTCAGATCCCGACCTGGTTGCAAGAGAGGCCCCCCGGGGCACATTTCCCTTTGAGATAATCTGCAACCCCGGGCAGGAGCTTTACCGCCAGTTTGAGGTGGAACCTGCCAAAAACAAGCTTTCTCTTGTGGGCAGCAACCCATTCAAGGCGCTGGAAAAGATGAGGGCCGCAAAGAAATTTGGCTTTGAGCACGGGGAATACGAGGGCAATGAACAGCAGCTTCCCGCCCTTTTCCTGCTGAACGGAGATAAAAAGGTCCTTTACGGGCACTATGCCGCCGGCATTGCGGACATGCCCTCCGTGGATGAGATGCTGGCAAAACTTTAGTCAATAATTTTTTGAAAGAGGTATATAATTATGGCAAAACTAAAAGCCGGAGATAAATTCCCGGATTACACAGTGGACACGGTATACGAAAGCGGGTTGAAAATAAGCCGGATTATGGGAGGAAAGCCCACCATGTTCTGGTTTCAGAGGTACATTGGATGCCCTCCCTGTCGCCTGGATGTTCACCTTCTGATGAATGCAAAACCCAAGTTCGATGAAAAGGGTGTGAACATCGCAGTGGTGATGCAGTCAAAGCCTGAGATCGTAAAGAGGGATATGGGAGATGTGACCCTTCCTTTCCCGCTGATCTGCGACCCGACCGAAAGCCTTTACAAGGATCTGGAAATAGGCAGTATGGATATGGAGAACCGCGGAGAGCTCACCGAGGAAGAGCAGAAAAAGATGCGGTACAAAATGCAGGGCATCCAGGAGATGGGAATAGTTCATGGCGATTACGAAGGCAACGAGCGGCAGCTCCCTGCATTTTTCTACGTGGACAGCGATATGACCGTCCTAGAGGCCCATTACGCCAGAAATATAGCTGACATGCCCCTGGCAGACGAAGCGCTGGCAAAGATAAAGTGATTTTCACAGCCGAAGAATTTAAACCCTGCAGGCGAAAATTTCACTTTCATTAAGCCGGAAAACCCGGCAGAATAAAGGAGAAAAATTATGGCAAAACTAAAAGTAGGGGACAAATTCCCCAATTTCAAGGTTGACACCGCTTTCGAAAACGGGCTCACCATAGAGCAGATTGTAGACGGAAAGCCCACCATGTTTATGGTATTGCGCTACATAGGCTGTACAGTCTGCCGCTATGATGTGCACATGCTCACCCAGAGATACGGCGAGTTCAAGGACAAAGGTGTTAATGTTGTGGTAGTCATGCAGTCCACTCCCGAAAAAGTTCAGAGGGATCTTGAAGGCGACACCCTTCCTTTTTATCTTATCTGCGATTCACAGCAGGAGATCTACAAGACCCTTGATATCCTTCCTGCCGCTGACATGCGGGCCCTTGTGGGCGGAGATATGGCCGGGCTGCAGGCGAAAAGTGCAGCAGCCGCGGCAGCGGGCTTTAAGCACGGCGACTATGAGGGCAATGAGCAGCAGCTCCCGGCTTTCTTCTATGTGGACGGGGACCTGACTGTGAAAGAGGCCCACTACGCAAAGACAATTGTGGATATGCCCACAATTGACGATATGCTTGCAAAGATCTGATTTGTAGAGTCAATACAAAAAGGGGAGGACTTGTGTCCTCTCCTTTGCATTTTATTTTTTTAACAGCCGGCATAAAAGCGAAAGATATTCTAATATCGTGTGCTTACATATCGCTGCCTCTTCGGTTTTTATCGCTTTAAACAATCAAATGGCAGCCGGATTTTCCTCTTGTTATTTAGGATAAATTACCGCCGGGATATTTGTTGTTTAAAACATATATTTGTCCCGGATTTAGTAAAAATATACAATGCTGTAGTTATAAATTCTACAAATCAAGGGCAAATTATTGACCCCGGTTATTTAAAAAACAAGGGATCGGTGGTATAATTTTCTTAGTATCCGTATAATTTTCTGAGATTTATATAGAAGATAATTACAAATCCAAGGAGGGTTCATTTTTTATGGACTACAATCAGCTGAAAATCAAAAATGTCATGCTGGCAGGTCATGCAGGAAGTGGGAAGACAAGCCTTGCGGAAGCTCTTCTCTACGCGGCAGGTGCCACAGACCGCCAGGGCAGGGTGGAGGACGGCAACACCGTAACGGATTTTGACGGTGAGGAGATAAAGAGGGGTTCATCCCTTTCCAGCGCCGTGGCGCCCTATGAATATGGCGGCACAAAGGTAAACCTGATAGATGTTCCCGGCCTGTTTGACTTCGAGCTGGGGATGTGGGAAGGCATAAAGGCCCGGGAGACCACAATGATTGTGGTAAGCGCCAAGGACGGAGTGGAAGTCGGAAGCGGGAAAGCATTCAAAGCCAGTATAAAGAACGGCCGCAGCACTATGATCTATGTCTCGAAGACTGATTTGGAGCATGCGGATTTCTACAAGGTTTTTGAAGATCTTAAAACTGAATTCGGCCCCCAGATCTGCCCGATAATTGTGCCTGTCGCCCATGGTGACACCCAGGTATACATAAACCTTATGGATCTCAAGGCCTACTCCTACAAGGGCGGCAAAGCTGAGGAAGTTGTCATGCCCACCACCGGCCACCGCCTTGACGGGTTAATCACCAGCATAAACGAAGCCGTGGCTGAAACGGATGAGGACCTGTTTGAAAAGTACTTTTCCGGGGAGCAGTTTACCAAAGCCGAGATAGTCTCGGGGATAAAGAGCGGGATAAAATCCGGGACCATCACCCCCGTGGTCTGCGGCTGTGCCGTGAAGATGGAAGCTATGGACATGCTGCTGGAAGTTATCAACGACCTGCTGCCTTCCCCGGAAGACACGGACGGCACTCCCTTGGAACTCGGGAGCGCCCAGGTTGTCCTCCCGTTCAATCCCCACAGCCAGGTCGCTGCCCTGGTGTTCAAGACAGTGGCTGATCCCTTTGTCGGGAAACTCAGCTATGTAAAAGTCCTCAGCGGCGAACTCAGGCCGGATTCCGAGGTTGTAAACACAACCCTGGGAGACCGCGAGAAACTGGGCAAGCTTCTGTTTATGAGGGGCAAAAAGCAGATAGATACAGATTGCATAAAAGCCGGGGACATAGGTGCCGTGACAAAGCTTGCCAACACAAAGACAGGGGATATCCTCTGCGATCCTCAGAACGACTACAAGGCCCTGTCCAACGAATTCCCGCTTCCCACTATGGAGATGGCCATAAGGCCGAAGAACAGGGGGGACGAGGCTAAGATATCCACTGCTCTTCAGAGGATAATGGAGGAGGATCAGACTATATCCTACCGCCAGGACCAGGAGACTTCTCAGCAGCTCATCAAGGGACTTGGGGAGCAGCACCTGGAAGTTGTCCTCGCCAGGATGAAGAACAAGTTCGGCGTGGATGCGGAGCTCTCCACCCCCAGGGTTGCATACAGGGAGACGATAAGGAAAAAAGCCAAGGCCGAGGGCAAGCACAAAAAGCAGTCCGGCGGCCACGGACAGTACGGACATGTGATCATCGAATTTGAACCCACTGACAGCGAAGAGCTTGTTTTCGAGGAAAATGTATTCGGCGGGGCAGTGCCCAAAAACTACTTCCCGGCAGTTGAAAAGGGCCTTCAGGAAGCAGTCAAGAACGGTGTCCTTGCCGGGTATCCGGTAGTCGGTCTGAAAGCCACCCTTCTGGATGGATCTTATCACCCCGTGGATTCCTCCGAAATGGCCTTCAAGCTTGCGGCTAACCTGGCGTACAAAGCTGGCCTTAAAGAGGCATCTCCTTGTCTCCTCGAGCCCATAGGTTACCTTGAAGCCTTTGTACCGGACACAAATACTGGGGATGTGATGGGAGAGGTCAACAAGCGCCGCGGCAGGGTTCTCGGGATCGAGCCGGCTGAGGACGGACTTCAGAAAGTTATGGCGGAGTGCCCGGTAAGCGAGATGAGCGACTTTACCACATATATCCGCTCCCTCACGGCCGGAAGAGGATATTTCACCTTTGACTTCGCAAGGTACGAGCAACTTCCTCAGAACCTTGAGGGCAAGGTCATAGAAGAGGCGAAAAAGTACATTGTCGCCAAGGACGATGACGAATAATCCCGCATTTCGGCTTATCTAGCAAATAAATACAGACCAGGCGGAAAACTTCCCCGGAAAAGGGAAGTTTTCCGTTCATAATAAGGATTCCGCCGGCAGGCCGAGTTTGAAAAGATCCGTTCTTTTGTTGACATAGCCTTTCGGTGGTACTATAATAAAAACTAATTATTTTCTCAGAGGAGAAGCCAAAATGGCGAAAGAAGTGTTACTTACCCAGGAGGGTTACGAAGAGCTGGTAAAGGAGCTTGATTATCTCAAAACCGAAAAACGCCGGGAACTGGCGGAAAAGATAAAAATAGCAAGAGGCTTTGGCGATCTGTCGGAGAACAGCGAGTACGACGAGGCCAAAAATGAACAGGGACTTGTAGAACAGCGCATAATGGAGCTGGAGGCCATGATGAAGATGGCCAAGATTGTGACCAGGGACAATATGGATGCCGGGACGGTATCCGTGGGCACTCACGTGGTGGTGGAGGATGAAAACGGGAAAGAACTCAGCTATGACATTGTGGGCAGCACTGAATTCGATCCTGCCAACGGAAAAATCAGCGAGGATTCCCCTGTAGGTGCTGCCCTTCACGGACACAAAGTGGGCACTGTGGCAACAGTGGAACTTCCCACCGGCAAAATAAAGCGATACAAGATAAAAGAGATAATGGTAAACGAATGACTTTTGTCACTTGCATTTAAAGCCGGCTTTCCTGCCGGCTTTTTTGTGCCCGGTATTGTACAGAGATACCATTTGTGTTAAAATTATAAAACAGTCAAAAATTATAAGGAGAAATAGATGGACGAAAATGTAAAAGCCCCGCAGGAAACCGGGGTGGATATTTCTGATGAAATGCAGGTGCGCCGCCGGAAGCTGCAAGCGCTGAAAGACCGGGGGAAAGACCCGTTTACAAAGACAAGATACGATGTAGCCGACTATGCCAGGGACATAGTCGCAGCTTTTGACGATAATGCCGAGGATCATGGAACTGCCAGGGTAGCGGGAAGACTCATGTCAAAGAGAGTAATGGGCAAGGCCGCTTTTATGGATCTGGTGGATTCCACGGGAAAAATTCAGATATATCTCAGGCAGGATATCCTGGGGAAGGATTATTTTAAAGAGGTGTGCGGCTGGGATATCGGTGACATTGTGGGTGTCCGGGGAGAGATCTTCAAAACCCACCATGGGGAAATCTCCATTAGGGTAAAGGAAATTGAACTTCTGGCAAAGGCTCTCAACCCGCTGCCGGAAAAATGGCACGGGCTCACCGACACCGACACCAGATACCGCCAGAGATACCTGGATCTCATCGTGAACCCGGAGGTAAAAGACACATTTGTTAAGCGCAGCCGGATACTCAAGGAAATCCGCTCCTTTCTTGACGGCAGGGGATTTCTTGAGGTGGACACCCCGATACTCACTCCTTTTGAAGTGGGGGCTGCGGCAAAACCATTCTACACCCATCACAACACCCTGGACATGGACATGGTTCTGAGAATAGAGACCGAATTGTATCTGAAAAGGCTCATAGTCGGGGGTTTTGACAGGGTTTACGAAGTGGGAAGGATTTTCCGCAACGAGGGTATGGATACAAAACACAACCCTGAATTTACCAGTATCGAGCTCTATCAGGCGTTTACCGACTACCATGGAATGATGGATCTGGTGGAGGATATGATGAAGGCAGTGGCAAAAAATGTGTGTGGAACTCTTGTAATAAATTACCAGGGAACGGACATAGACCTGGGCCACTGGGAGAGAATGACTATGAAAGAGGCAGTGAAAAAGTACTCCGGAGTGGATTTTGACCTAGTCAAAGACGACCAGGAGGCAATCGAACTTTCCCGGAAGTACCATGTGGAGCTTCCGGAGATACCCACAAAGGGGGCAATCCTGTCAGAATTTTTTGACGCATTTGTAGAGGAAAAGCTCATACAACCCACCTTTATTTACGATTACCCGGTAGAGATAAGCCCCTTGGCAAAGCGCAAACCCGGTGATCCCATGTTCACCGAGAGGTTTGAGTATTTTATAAATGCCACGGAGTTCGGCAACGCATTCAGCGAGCTTAACGATCCCATTGATCAGAAGGAGAGATTTGAGAGACAAGTTGCAGAGAGGAAACAGCTGGATCCGCAGAGCAGGGCCAGGGTGGATTATGACTATGTAAACGCCCTCGAATATGGGCTCGCCCCTACTGGCGGTCTGGGATTTGGCTTCGACAGGTTGGTAATGCTGCTGACCGATTCCCCATCAATAAGGGACGTGCTGCTCTTCCCGACTATGAAACCGCTGGATGACTGACATTCGAAATTTTTATTTTACACATTGCTCTTCTCTGTGTGCCAAGGTTCAGTTGCCTGAGCAGCTGAGGATTTGATACTTTTAATGTTAAAAATTTCTGTTCCGGCTATAGACCGGAGCAATTAGGAGGTACAAATGATAAAGACAAATTTATTCGCACCGACTGAAGCCCACAAGATTGTGAAACAAGTGGGCAGATACTCCCTTCTTGAGTACGAAAGGGATATGTCCATAACCCCCTCGACTGCCAGCACCGCATTTTTCTCCGCTGAGATGAATGTGAGGAAAAAGCAGGTGATAGTGACTATGAATAACGACGGGGGAGTGATTCTGCAGGCAGGGGCTATGCAGATGATTGTAGGCGGTATATCCGCCGCCACGAATGTAAAAGGTGCAGGGGACCTCATGAAGAAGTTCGTGGGAAGCAGAGTTACGGGTGAGACTACTATAAAACCCCGCTACTCGGGAACCGGCATTTTGGTTCTCGAGCCCACCTACAAGTATATTTTATTTGAAAATCCTGCCGACTGGTCAGGGAGTCTTACCATCGAGGATGAGATGTTCCTTGCCTGTGATGACTCCGTTGAAATGAGAGTCACGGCCAGGAGTACCCTTTCCTCCGCCGTTCTGGGCAATGAGGGGCTTTTCAACACAACTCTTGTGGGAAGCGGCATCGCCGTCCTGGAGAGCCCCGTTCCCGCGGAAGAGCTTATCGTGGTTGACCTGGACAATGATGTGCTGAAGATAGACGGAAGCATGGCAATTGCCTGGTCGGAATCGCTGAGGTTTACTGTGGAGAGAACCACAGCCACCCTGGTTGGGTCTGCGGCCTCAGGGGA
>CAZYZR010000031.1:0-3503 GCA_964651945.1 uncultured Oscillospiraceae bacterium
CTAAATCCCGATTCCCATCCCCAGTTTCATCGTTTTCATCTTCATTCAGGAGCTTTTCTACTTCATCGGAAATATCCACAGAATCGTCAGAATCCTCATCTTCCCAGTCTTCGGTTCCATCATCAAGGGAATCTGGCAATATTTCAATCTCTTCTGTATTTTCCCGGGTTTCAGGCTTTTTTTTATACCTGTGGGTAACAATATGAAAAACGGCAATCAACAGAAAAACTAAGGCAATAAGCGTGAATACAGCCATAAAAAAGTACAGAGGCCGCACACTGCCTGTATGAGTTCCCACGTTTTTATAAAGTATGTGCACTGTGTATAGCAGATACACTCCTACCACAATCATAAGGATAAATGAAGTCAGCGGGAGTTGTCCCAGTTTATCTTTTAGCTTTTTCATATATTACCTCACAAAATAATAAACTTTTTTAATATTTTATATATACTTTCCCCTTTTTGTCAAATATCATTGTCCATATTATAAAAAAGAGCCCTTAAGGGCTCTTAAAAAGATATTGACTTTTCTATTTTTGGGGAACTGTCTCCCAGTCCTTAAGGAATTTTTCAATTCCGGCGTCAGTCAGAGGGTGCTTTATCATCTGCAAAATAATTTTATAGGGAACTGTGGCAATATCCGCCCCCGCCCTGGCACAAGCAATGACATGTATAGGATTGCGGATTGAAGCTGCTATAATCTCAGTTTCTATTCCGTGGATGGAAAAAATTTCCCGGACGTCCGCCACGAGATTGACACCTTCCTCCCCCACATCATCAAGCCTTCCGACAAAAGGCGACACATAGGATGCCCCCGCCCTTGCGGCAAGGAGAGCCTGGGCAGCGGAAAAAATGAGCGTTACATTTGTCCTGACCCCTTTGGCAGAGAGGATTTTGACCGCTTTGAGGCCCTCTTCGCACATTGGAATTTTAATTACAATATTGGGATGGATTTTTGTCAGTTCGTCAGCCTCCCGGACCATTTTTCCCCGCTCCATGCTGACGACCTCGGCGGAAATAGGTCCATCGACAATTGTTGTAATTTCCTTTACAACCTCCTTGAAATCTCTCCCCTCTTTTGCTATGAGGGATGGATTCGTTGTCACACCGCAGATAACCCCGAGATCATTTGCCTTTCTGATTTCATCTACATTGGCTGTATCAATAAAAAGCTTCATAGTTGAAAACCTCCTTTAATGTTAAAATGGTATCATATTTCATAGAAGTTTACAAGTGTTCTATTTACTTTAAACGGCAAAAATAGTATCATTGTAACGGGAAAGGGAGACAGATATGGACAATGATGCAATAACTGCCGGGGTCCGCCTTGGCGGTCTGAATGACAGGACACAGATTAAAATATTGCTGTGTTACCTTTTGGCAACACTTGACAGACCTATCACCCAGGATCAGCTGAATGCGCGGGTATGTGGCCAGGAACTGGTTAATTATTTTGAGATGCAGACTGCTCTTGGCCAGCTGGTCGAACAGGGACTTATTGAATACGGAGAGGAAGGGTTTTCCATACTCCCACGGGGGAAAGAAGTCGCAAGTCAGCTCGAGGGAGACGTACCTGACAGAATAAAAAAATATGCCTATAACATGGCATTGGCTCTTGTGCAGTATGATGCCCTCAAAAAACAGAACAAGGTAGAAATAATTCCGGCGCCGGACAAGGGGTACACCCTGAGGTGCAAGCTTGAAGATGAAAATTTTTCAATTTTCTCTATGGACATTCATATGCCTGACAAAAAAATTGCTGAACTGGCTGCGAGACAGTTTGTGCTTCACGGCCGGGAAATTTTCAACTGTATACTGGGAATAGTAATAAATTCTCCGGAACTTTACACCGATTTTTTGAAAGAATTGTCCTCCCCAAAAAAGAAAGATGATGACACCCTGCTTCCTAAATCTGATTTTTACAACTGAAATATTGAAATATCAGTCTGATTAGTTAAATTGCAGTATATTAAACGCAGTGCGCTACAACAAAACGCACTGCGCTTTTATTTGACAGACAAACACGATAATCAGTCTTATCTGGTTATTTCCTCGTGGTAAAAATAATTTACCACCACAGGCGGGTCCTCAAATTTATTCTGCACAGTATCATCATTTCGCACATAATTAAGACCCTGTTCCTTGCAGAATTTCCCTATTTCCCTGTCAAGGGCTTCCCAGTAAGCCCTTGACTTCATATTGTATATTTCATCATATATGTCATAAAGATCCGGATGGTTTTCTTTGATGTAATCAAAAATCCTGGCCTTGTAATCCCCTCTCAGGTTAAGATTCTCAAGCCAGATAAGGTTGCAGATATCCTTAGTCCTGTTTATTATTTCCTTTACATCGGTTATTCCCGGAAAAATCGGGGAGATAAAACAGGTAGTCCTCACCCCTGCCCGGTGAAATTTTTCCATAGCGGCTATTTTCCTTTCTATGGAAACCGAATTGTCCATCTCTTCCCTGAATTTTTCATCGAGTGTATTTATAGACCAGCATACCCTGGCATCAGGAAACGTCTTGATAATGTCCAAGTCCCTTAGTATCAGATCTGATTTTGTGGAAATGCTTATTTTACAGCCGCTACCTTGCATTTCCTCAAGAAGTGCCCTTGTTCTGCCGAATTTTTCCTCCTCGGGCATATATGGGTCTGTCACAGATCCTATAAAAAGCTCTTTCCCGGCATATTTCCCGGGATTTTTTATCGGTTCCCAGTATTTTACATCCACAAATGAACCCCAGGGTTCATTGTGAAGTGTAAATCGCTTCATAAAAGAAGCATAGCAATACTTGCAGGCGTGTGAGCAGCCTACATATGGATTCACAGAGTAGTCAGCAACGGGGAGATTTGATTTGGTAAGGATGCTTTTGACATTTTTTTCAGTTATTACCATAGGATTACCTCTCAATTAAAAAATGATTATCATTGTCCTAAAATTAAAATATTAAAATAGCTTATGTTACATCCGAAAAAATCTTATTTTTATTCAAGAAAGAACAAAAATAAGATAAAAATTCAAAATGGCATTTTTTCCAGAATATAATCCACAAGATAATCTATTCTTTTGGTTTCTCCGCTTAAAAACAGGTATCCCAGCATACATTCAAACCCTGTGGAAGCACGGTATTCCATAGTATCGGCATTTTTGGGAACGGTGGACTTGGAAGAATTTCTCCCCCTTCTGACCCAGTCAGCCTCCTCGGGTGTAAGTACATTTTCCAGCAACTTCAATGCTTCATACTGGCCTGTGGCACTAACATATCTTATTGCAATGGAGTTTAATTTACCAAGAGACATTTTCTTCCGGTTCACAATCCTCTGTCTTATAGAAAGTGAATACACCGCATCCCCCACAAAAGCCAGGGACAATGGCGACTGCTCCTTAATATCTATCATCTTTCTCCGCTCATTTTCAGTTTACAAAATCAAATTCAAAATCATCTATTCTGACAGTATCCCCTTCCTTTATTCCCATATCGACAAGTCTGTCTATTATTCC
>CAZYZR010000031.1:3603-14271 GCA_964651945.1 uncultured Oscillospiraceae bacterium
CTTTTGGATCTCTTCCCTCGCTTCCCCGCACATCCACGACATGAAGCAGCAGCCTGCACCTCTCTATATGGCGCAGAAAATCGTGACCAAGACCGATACCTTCTGAAGCTCCCTCAATTATTCCGGGAATGTCAGCAGCCACAAAGGATGCATCGTCGCTGACCCTGACCACTCCAAGCACAGGAGTCAATGTAGTAAAGTGGTAATCTGCAATTTTAGGCTTTGCAGAAGATATTCTTGATATGATTGTGGATTTCCCTACATTTGGAAACCCTATCAGCCCAACATCTGCAATAAGCTTCAGTTCAAGCAGCACAAATCTGCCTTCTCCGGGATATCCCGGTTTTGAGAAATTTGGGATCTGTCTTGTGGCAGTTGCAAAACGCCGGTTTCCCCAGCCCCCTGTGCCGCCTTTTGCCACAATATACTCTTCTTCCCGGGAAATATCCGCTATCACAAGCCCTGTTTCAAAATCTTTTATTACAGTCCCAAGGGGCACCCTTATTACAAGATCCTCTCCGGATTTTCCACGTTTGTTGGAGCCTTTGCCTGCCTCGCCGTCAGCAGCAATATATTTTCTTTTGTATCTGAAATCCATCAGAGTGGAAAGGTTGCCGTCACCTCGGAAAACGATATTACCGCCCTTTCCGCCGTCTCCACCGTCTGGACCGCCGGCAGCCACATATTTTTCCCTGCGAAAAGATACGGCACCATTTCCTCCGTCTCCGGCTTTTATATATATTTTTGCGACATCAACAAACTGCACAATTTAGCCTGCTTTCGATATATATTCAGTATAATAAAATTTTAGTATAACAAAATACCAATATTTAAATCATCAACAATCAAAGATATGATATTGTAAAAGAAAAACCCGGACATAAGCCCGGGTGTATCTAAGCTTTTATTTGCTGTAAACGCTCACTTTCCTGTGATCGCGGCCCATTCTCTCAAATCTGACTGTGCCATCCACAAGTGCAAACAATGTATCATCACCGCCACGTCCCACATTTTCACCGGGGTGAATATGGGTGCCTCTCTGGCGCACAAGTATATTTCCGGCTTTCACAAACTGACCGTCTGCTCTCTTTGTCCCGAGTCTCTTGGATTCGGAATCGCGCCCGTTTTTGGTTGAACCAACACCTTTTTTATGTGCCATCAGTAAATCCTCCCTTCAGAATTAACCGTTGATTTTTGTAATTTCAAGTTTCGTGTAAGGCTGCCTGTGTCCTTTCCTCCTGGCATAGCCCTTTTTTGGCTTGTAAGTGATAATATTGAGCTTTTTGCCTTTGCCGTTTTTGAGGGCTTTTCCCTCCACGGAAGCGCCTTCCACATTGGGAGTGCCGACTTTTGCGTCCGCTCCCTCGCCTACAAAGAGCACGTTATCGAAACTTACCGTTTCGCCCTCCCGGACTCCCAGCTTCTCAACGTATACCACATCACCCTCGCAAACAGAATACTGCTTGCCTCCGGTAACAAACACTGCTTTCATAATACCCTCGCATAAACTAAGTCTCGCTGAATCAGGTGCGCATAGGCGTCTTACAACCTTTTACATGCGGCTAAATTATATTATCACAAAGGATAGTAAATGTCAACAGTAAAATCCGGCCTGTCCTTTGGATAACATTTAAAACAAATTCCCTGAGAATTTCATTAAAAAATAAAGCCTGTTTTCACAGGCTTTATGTGGTCTGAGTGACCTGATTTGAACAGGCGACCTCTACCACCCCAAGGTAGCGCGCTACCATCTGCGCCACACCCAGATGACTATATTATAATACACTACCTCAAAGCAAATTTCAAGTACTTTTTAGAAAAAAGTTTATGCAGCCACAAATTTTAAATTGCATTGCCAGAAAGCACAAATAATACAATAGCAACAAAACTCTTCCAGGAGCTATTTTCAATTCCATGTAAAAGATCGTCGGACAAAAATATTATACTACATTCAGATGCATATATCCGGGGTTTTAACAAAAGTCAATTTCCGAATGCTTTTCATTATTTTTATATATGCCTTCAAAAGCAGATATTTTTAAAAAATGTTACAATACCCCTGCAAATTTTTCAGTGCTCTTTACGGTATTGCGCAGCAGATTTGCCCTGGTCATAAGCCCTACACCTCCGGGCACAGGTGTTATGCGGGACACTACCGGAATACAGGAATCAAAATCCGCATCTCCGCAAATTTTTCCATCGCCATTTCGGTTTATACCGACGTCTATTACAACACTTCCCTCTTTCAGCATATTTCCCGTAAGAAATTTTTCCCTTCCTACTGCGACAACTACAATGTCTGCTTTTTTTGTCTTTTCGGATATGTTCCTTGTTTTTGAATGGCAGACTGTAACTGTTGCATTTTCCCTGAGAAGCAACGCTGCAAGAGGCTTCCCGACGATGTTGCTTCGTCCTATGACAACTGCGTCTTTCCCCGCTATATCAATTCCTGCATATTTCAGCATATCAATGCAACCTGAGGGTGTGCAAGGCAGAAAGCAATCTTTTCCAATATGCAAATTCCCCACATTTACAGCTGTGAAGCCGTCAACGTCCTTTCTGGGATCTATTGTGTTGACAACCCGGTACTCATCTATATGGGGAGGCAAAGGAAGCTGAACGAGAATCCCGTGTACTGTCAGATCCCTGTTGAGTCTCTCTATATGCCCGATCAATTCACGCTGTGTTGCAGTATACGGAAGGCTTATGGTTTCTGAAAGAATTCCGCATTCTGCGCAGTCTTTTTTCTTCCCTCTGATATAACTTAGGCTGGCAGGATCATCTCCGACAATTATGACGGCAAGTTTTGGAACAATGCCAATTTCAGACAATTCCGAAACACGTTCCTTAACTTCATTTTTTATCTGGGAAGCGATAATTTTGCCGCTTATAAGTTTCTCTTCATACATTTATGACTTTGCTATCCTCTTTCTTTATTTTCCACCAGTTGTATATAAGCACAAGTGCCGCAGCAATAGAACTTGCCAATGCAACTACCTGACTGACCCTGAGGCTGTTTCCTGCGGTAAGGCTGTCAGTGCGAAGACCCTCAATAAAAAATCTCCCCAGCCCGTACCACACAAGATATAGGCAAAACATCTCACCTTTGAATTTCCTGTGTTTGAAATAGAAATACAGAAGAAGAAAACCCGCAAAACACCATAAGGACTCGTACAGAAAAGTCGGATGTACAGGTTTATATGGGTTAACGATTATCCCCTGTGAAGCAAGCCGTGATTGATTTGCCAACAGGTATCTAGTCGTCCCTTCGCTTATCATACCAAACACACTGTCTGTATTTGTGCCGAATGCCTCCTGATTTACGAAGTTGCCCCAGCGCCCAATTGCCTGTCCGAGGAGAAAACAGATTCCTGCAATGTCAGCTGTGTCAAGTATATTTACTTTGCGGACTAAACAAGTAATGCCTCCGAAAACAAAAGCACCTATAATAGACCCATAGACTCCTATGCCGCCGTCGCGAATATTAATAATATCAAGAAAACTGTCATATTTGAAGGGGGCAAAAGCCACATAGTAAGCCCTGGCACATACTATGCTCATTACCCCTCCAACCAAGACAACATCAAGTAGCCTGTCAGTATCCATATTGAGCTTTTTTGCCAGTGAAAAGCCGACAAGGACAGAAATCAGAATTCCGGAGGTAAGTATTATCCCATACCAGTAAATATCAATTCCGAATATTGTAAAGGCAATTCTATTTACAGTAATTGTAATTCCAAGTGCCGGAAATTGAACATGATTAATCATCTCCACCTCCGGGCATTATTGTAAATACACATTTTTTGTCATCGCGGAACATTGTTTTAAGCTGGCAGTTTACATCTTCCAAAGTAATGGATGAGAGTGTTTCCAGGGCGGAAAAAAGATTTTCATTTCTGAAATGTGAGGCCACTATGTTGTTAGCCACAACCTCTATATCTTCAAAATCAACTATCATATCACCGTACATTGAATTTTTGACAACCAGAAAATCATCCTCTGATATTCCTTTTTCTTTTAAAGTTTTCACTGCATTTTCAGTTTCAATTATCATCTTCCGAGGATCCTTGCTCTCTCCGGAGATTATCATGGAATAATAGTCCTTTCCACTGAAAACTTCACCTTCAAACGTACCGTTGACAATATTTTCATCATAGAGTCTGTTAAAAAGTTCACTGGTGGGGCCGGTAAGTGCCTGCATTATTATTTCACCTATTAGTTCCTCCCTTTCGCTCACGGGAGGAGTGACTCTTTCCTTGTATCCTATTGCGGCCATAGGGAGTGCAACTGACATCTTTATCGTTTTTTCGCTGTAATTTATTTCATCCGGCTCATCAGTTGGTATTTTTTCCACTGTCAATTCTTCTGAGTGTATTCCTGCCCTCTCCCGTGCAGCCTTTACCTGGTCAGGGGTAACATTTCCGGCTACGGCGAGCATCATCTGTGAGGGAGAATAAAAGGCTTTTGTGACGGTGTAAAGCATATCAGGAGTAATTTGAGATATACTCTCGACCGTTCCCGCTATATCATCCCTCACAGGATGCCTTACATACAAGCCCTCGAGAACTCCGAAAAGCAGCCTCCAGTTGGGGCTGTCGTCATACATTTTTATCTCCTGGCCTATTATACCCTGCTCTTTATTTACCGTATCTTGCGTAAAATAGGGGCTGGTAACAAAATCAAGTAAAATATCCAAGGACCGGTCCACATTTTCAGTCGCAGTGAATATATAACAGGTTTTGTCAAAACTGGTAAAAGCATTGGCATTCGCTCCTGTAAGAGCATACCTGTCAAACGCATCCCCGTCCTCGCTTTCAAACATCTTATGCTCAAGAAAATGAGCAACACCGGCAGGAATGTCATATCGTTTGCCGTTTACTGAGAAACTCCTGTCCACAGACCCAAAATCTGTTGCAAATACAGCGTAAACTGCGTTATACCCTTTCATTGGATAACAGGCAATTTCAAGGCCGCTTTCGGTCCTGAACACTGAATAGCTCTCATTCAAAATATCGCTTTTTATTTCCATTATGACCTCACTTTGTAAGAATATATATTACATTGAGACTGAGAAGATACAGGACATCTTTTATATGCCGTGCAGTGACCTTGTCGATATTTGCCGCTGCCTCTTCAGGAGTCCGGTTGCTCTCCATAAACTTTTCGTTTAAATACCAGTTCTCAAGGCCCTGAATAACATCATATGTGCTGTAAAGCCGGTTTTTGAGAGCCAGTTTGGTTTCACTTATTTCGCTGTCTGTTATTTCCCCGTAAATAAGATCTTCCAGTTCATCCAGTATAGCTTTAAGTGTGACATCAATATTATTATGTTCCACACCGGAATCCACTGTCATCGAACCCGTCATATTGTTATATGACGCCGAACAATAATAACACAGACTCATCTTTTCCCTTACGTTTTTGAAAAGTCTTGAATTTGCAGTTCCCCCAAAAAGGGCAGTCGCTACCATCATCCGGTACCTTTCAATTCCGTCAAGAGGACGGCAGGTCGTAAAAACCAGACAAAGTTTGCTTTGGACAGCATCTACAGTTTCTGTATACTTATCCGGTATGTAAAAACCGGGAAGAGCAGATCTGCCATATGGCTTAATCCATCCTTGCCTCTCGGACTCGAATGCAATGCGAAATTTCTCCACAGTTTCATCGGCGTCATTTGCGGTTATGTTTATTTCCACCCGGGCTTTCCGCAGCATCTCCATATAGCAAATATATAGCTGATGCGGAGTTATTCCATCAATCTCATCGTAATACCCCAGCCTCTCCACTCCTTCGGGTCTGTCACCGAAAAATTTTCTCCTGGCATTTTTCACACAATAGGAGCGCTTATCGTTTATTTCAGTAAGAATATCTTCCTTTAGCTTTGTCTTTTCAATATCTACCCACCGGGGATTAAAACTCTCGTTTTCCACACAAGGACGGAAAATCATACCAAGCAGAACATCGCACATTTCTGAGAGGAGATCCTCTCCCCCGGGACAATATTCGTTTTTTATTCCCTGTATAGAAAATTTTATAATTCTGTTCCGGCCAAGGACATTCCCGGTCACTCCAACCCGGGCGTCGTACATCTTTGCCAGTTTCCTTGAAAACAGCCTTAAATCCGGATAATCGGTGTATGCCCTCTCCAGCAATCCTGGCAGCATTGCATACATAGTTGCCTTGTCCCTGGAATTGGGAATTATAAAACTGACGCTCAGCCTGTTTCTTTTAAACTTTGTGTTGGGAATCACTGTGAGATTGACCCCTCCGGAAATATGTAAGTTTAACATTTGCTCTCCTTATCTTTATCATCAATAAAATTTTCGTGAATTTTCATAACTGCTAAATTTGCGTCTTGCCTGTCTATTATGACAGAAATTTTTATTTCACTGGTATTAATCAGCCTCAGACTTATATTGTTTTCGTATAAGACTTTGAACATTGCAGCGGCAATTCCCTTCCCTGACCGCAGATCAGATCCCACAACGGAAACTTTGGTGACATTATCATTGATACTGAGCCGGGAAAATCCGAGGTTTTGCTGGTTTTCTTTCAGCACTCTC
Organism: uncultured Oscillospiraceae bacterium; assembly: GCA_964651945.1. Lineage (GTDB taxonomy): Bacteria > Bacillota > Clostridia > Oscillospirales > Ruminococcaceae > RGIG3102. Next base: position 10,167 of record CAZYZR010000031.1, read on the forward strand.
TCTGTCTTCCTTCTGTCTTTCCTGCGGACTGTAAAGCTAATATCCTGTTTTCCCTTGCCTGAGGCGGGAAGGGAGATAATATCCACTGTGATGTCCGCTTCGCTGACTATCTTGAAAATTCTATAGGATATGCCGACTATGTCAGGTATATCTGCCAGTGAAACTATGCACACATCAGGATCTTTTATAACCCCTTTGATAATTCCGCCGTTTACCGATAAAACTTCTTTTATCACTGTCCCGGAGCAGTTGCCTTGAAACGGAACAAGTTTTATTTCAACTCCGTTTCTTTTGGCAAATTCCACTATATCTGCTCTGAGAAAGTCATACCCTCCGGCGAGCATTTCAAGCGCTTCGTCATAGTCAAGCCGTTCTATAAGTTTTCCCTTGGCTCTATCTCCGGATGTAAACACTCCGCCGCTTCTGGTATAAATTATACACTCCTCAGCGAAAAGATCCCGTGAAATTTTTACAGCCCGGAACAACGGGTCGGAAGAAGTCAGCACAATGGGATTTTCACAACTGCTTTCAATTTCCCGAGCGGTTTCTTTTTTCTGATTCCTCTTAAAATATCTCAGAGCATCCGAATCCGGGTGACAAATGAACACAGTACGGTTGCTGTTATACTGCTTATCTTTTCCAAAATAGTCCTCGTAAGGAGAAAGATCCCGTCCAGCAACACACTTTACTATATATCCCATAATCAGAGGTCCTGCATAATTCTCTTTGCCGTGACAACAAAACTCTGCCTTTTTATTTCCTCCACCAAGCTGTCGACGTCCCCTATCATATCTTTGACTTTCATGGTTATTGATACCGCCGCAGTCCCATCCACAGGTGCTGACTGAGTTATAGTGACGATGCTTATGTTGTACTTTGCTATTATTTTCAGGAGACTCTGCAAAGCGCCGAGTTCGTCAAGAAGCACCACATGAAGTGCCGCAATCGTCTTGGTCTCACTGACATCAAAGATTTTATCCTTGTATTTGTAGAGGGCACTCCTGGAAATATTCACTTCTTTTGCGGCAGCGGATAAATTTTTTACCTGACCTGAGGCCAGAAGCTCTTTTGCCCTGACAACTTTCAGAAAAACATTTGGCAAAGCTTCACTGTCCACCAGCAAAAATCTTTTTCCCATTTTATCCCTCCCACAAAAACATATAGGTATATAATAATCGAATTATGGCTTTTTTTCAATACTTACTTAAATTTACAGAACAATTTAAAGGAAACATTACCAGAATAATTTTTAAATATTTTTAATTTGTCTTTTAAAGGCAGGATTTGCTGCAAAAACGTCAATTTAAAATCTTTTATACTTTTAAATCCCGACATAATTAAAATTCAAAATATTTCTTGGAAAAATAATCAACTTAATTTACAAAAAACAAAACAGCGCAGCCTGTCATTTTAAGCTGCACCGTTTCCGATATTTTCACTAAATCTCTCTTCTTCCCTCAAGAGCCCTGGTAAGTGTGACCTCATCTGCATATTCAAGTGACGCTCCCACAGGCAGACCATACGCAAGTCTGGTAACTTTTATGCCCAAAGGTTTAATCAGTCTCGAAATATACATGGCAGTAGTCTCTCCTTCCACAGTCGAGTTTGTGGCCATTATTACTTCTTTTACTTTATCCTTGCCATCATTGTCAGACAGACGGGACAGCAGCTCTTTTACAGTAAGCTGCTCAGGGCTTATTCCGTCAAGAGGTGAGATAAGGCCATGCAAAACATGATATACCCCGTTATACTCCCTCGTTCTCTCAAACGTGGCAACATCCTTTGGACTTTCGACTACGCATATAACAGTGTGATCCCTTTTGGGAGACGAACAAACAGGACATATATCTTTATCGGTGAAATTCCGGCACACAGGACAGCGCTTTATCTTTGTATGGACATCAATAATGGCCTCGGCAAATTCCCTGGCATCTTTTTCGTCCATGGACAGAACCTGGTATGCCATCCTTGTGGCACCTTTTCTTCCTACTCCGGAAAGGCGTGAAAAATTATTTATGAGCCTCTCAAGCGGTTCTGCATTAAATCCTGCCATCAGACAACTCCCGGAATATTCATTCCATCGGTAATTTTTCCAAGTTCCTCCTCGCTGTCCCGCCTAGCTGACGATATTGCATCGTTGACTGCTGCGGCAACAAGGTCTTCAAGCATCTCAATATCCTCCGGGTCAACAGCCTCAGGAGAAATTTTAATAGCTACCACATCATGCCTGCCTGTAACTGTGGCGGTTACAAGTCCTCCGCCACTTTTCCCCTGGTATTCGGTTACATCAAGCCTGTCCTGCAGCTCTTTCATATCGTCCTGCATTTTCTGGGCCTGTTTTATCAGCTGGTTCATATTCCGAGGACCACCTGCGCCCTGGGGCACTCTTGCTTTCATATTTTACTCCTTCTTTAAATTTTGAATTAATCAGTCAACTATTTCCACTGGGACACCTTTGTCTCTCAATGATAAAATCTCGTCAAAACTTGTGTTTTTTTTCTTTTCAAACATATGGGCAATATTTTTATAGCCCCCTATGTTGTATGAATTTCCTGATACATCCAATATTGCTTTTTTTATAATGCCGTTAACTTCTTTATTGGTCCTGATATAATTGTTAAGGCTTTCATTTCCTTTTATGTAAACAACATTGTCATAAAGATATGCAGTTGAACCATTTATAAAACTATATAATGAGATGTCAGTATCTTTTAAACTATCAACTACCTGCTGCCATTTATCCCACGTTGAAGGGCCGCCTTCTGTGTCTGTGGCCTCAGCTTTTTTAGGCTCTGATTCCGGAATAGGAGAAACTTCAGGTATACTCTTTGTCTCATCAATTTTATTAAGGGAATTTGATTTAACATCAGGGGAAAGCATATTGAAAATCGCTATATCCATAGCTACACCGGGGCTTTGTCCGTTCACAATCCTCTCAGAAGCCGCAATAAATGTTTCAAGACCCCTGTCTATAAACTCAATATTGCACTTCTGAGTCTGGTGTCTCAGCTTTTTGAATTTTTCCTCTGAAACTCTCATAAGCTCAGGCGAACTGTCCTTAAGTCCCGCAACCATAAGACTGCTGAAATGATTGATTGCAGACTCGCACATAAGCTTCATCTCTACATTTCCCGCGGACATTTTGTCAATCACGGAATAGGCACCGGCGGAATCTCCCGCCAAGAGGCAATCCACAAGATCAAAGATCTCATCGTCCGAAGGAGTTCCGGTTACGCTTGAAACCAGATTTTCGTCGACTTTAACCCCTCCGGCGGCACACGTATCGAGTAAGGACAATGCGTCCCTCATTGCCCCGTCACTCAATGACGCTATCATTCCTGCCGCCTGAGGTGTGAGTTCTATGTTTTCCTTGTTTGAAATATCAATGAGATTCTTTGCAATGTCGTCAAGGGGAAGTCGATTGAAGTCATATCTCTGACATCTTGACAAGATGGTCGGCTTTATCTTGTGAATCTCAGTCGTGGCCAGAATAAAGATTACATGCCGTGGAGGCTCTTCAAGAGTTTTAAGAAGAGCGTTGGCTGCCTCCGTAGAAAGCATGTGTGCCTCATCTATTATAAAAACTCTGTACCTGGCAACTGCCGGAAGATAATTTACCTCGCCTATTATATCCCTTATGTCCTCAACTGAGTTGTTTGAAGCTGCATCCAGCTCGGTGACATCGAGAATGCTTCCGTCCTCAATTCCTTTACAAATCTCACATTCAAGGCAAGGTTCCCCGTTTACAGGGTGGAGACAGTTCACAGCTTTTGCAAATATTTTCGCACAGGTGGTTTTTCCGGTCCCCCTTGTGCCGTAAAATATAAATGCATGACCGATTTTCCCGTTTGAAACCTGATTTCTCAGTGCATCCACCACGTATTTCTGACCCACTACATCGCTGAAAGTCCTGGGCCTGTATTTTCTGTAAAGAGCAGTATGCATTTATATAAACCCTCACTGTAAAACAGGACAGCCCATTGCCACATATACAAAGAGAACTTGGACATCGCAGGGAGAATCTGCTTAATGCTGCTTGGTTCCCCACCTGACATGGTTCACAGCCTGCCCTCGTGCCGGCTCTCTTTGCATATCTGGCAACGCT
>CAZYZR010000032.1:0-10497 GCA_964651945.1 uncultured Oscillospiraceae bacterium
GGGCGTTTCTGGGAAGAAGTCTCATTATGGATCTGCAGGTTACTGTTTTGCCGCAGCCGCTCTCCCCCACTATCGCGTGAGTTTCCCCTTTTCTCAGAGAAAAGCTCACGTCCCTGACGGCATAAACCGTGCCCCGGGAAGTGCTGAAATTGACACTCAGGTTCTTTACCTGTAAAATTTTCTCCATTATATCAGTCTTTCATTTTCGGATCGAAGGCGTCCCTTAGTCCGTCGGCAAAAAGGTTGAACATCAGCATTATCACACAGATTATTGCAGCGGGAATCCACATCTGATAGGGATAAATCCTGAAAGCTTTGTATCCGCTGTTCAGAAGAGTCCCTATTGAAGCATTGGGGATTCTCATTCCCACACCAATAAAGCTCAAAAACGTCTCAAAAAATATAGAGGAAGGAATCGAAAACATAGTCCTGACTATGATGAGACCGCTTATATTGGGGAGTATGTGGCTGAAGGCAATCCTTATGTTCCCGGCTCCCAGGGCCCTGGCAGCACTGACATATTCCATATTTTTTATCTTTATCGTCTGCGCCCTTACCATTCTGGCCATTGGAATCCAGCTGGAAATCACCATGGCTATCAGTATACTTGTCATACCGGGCTCAAAAATAAGTATCATTAGAACTACTATTACAAGGTTGGGGACTCCGGACAATATCTCAAGAAACCTCATCAGACAAGAGTCAACCCATCCCCCGGAAAGTCCGGCAAACAGCCCGTAGACTATACCTATGGTCAGATCGAGAAACGCCCGTATAAAAGCTATGGTGAGGGAAATTCTTGTGCCGTAAAGAGCGCGGGAAAAAAGATCTCTTCCGAATTCGTCCGTCCCGAAAATAAAATATACATCATCATCCAGACCGGCGCTCCGGTATCTGTCCACCCAGGTACCCCCTACCTTTGCATAGCCGTCAAAACCGTGGATTTTTATTCCAGGAATTTTTATGGGGAGGTTTGCCAGTGGAACATTCTGCTCATTGGGATCGCTTGGGGCTATAATCGGGGCAGAATAAGCCAGGACGATTATTATGATCAGGACAACGGCGCAGAAAACCGAGACTTTGTTTTTTAAAAGCCTTCTCAGCGCGTCCTGCATAAAACTCTGAGCCGGTGCTCCGGAAGATTTTTCCACTGAGGGTACATCGCCCTCCCGGAGGGTGAAAAGCTCAGGGCTGTAATCCTCTGTATTCATCTTTCTCCCTCCTTTATCCTCATTCTGGGATCAACTATCTGATACAGTATATCCGTGATAAAAAGCACTGTCACGAGAAGAGCGGAATAGAGAATCGTAGTTGCCATTATTGTGTAGTAATCGTTGGCAAGGATTGACTTTGTCAGCTGCTCGCCTATCCCGGGAACGGAAAATATATTTTCCACCACCATAGAACCCGTCATAAGTGACACGGTCAGAGGTCCCATTGTGGTTATAAGGGGAATCAGTGCATTTCGCAGCCCATGTTTCACAACCAGTTTGAAATTTGAAAATCCCTTCGAGCGGGCAAATTCCATATAATCCGAATTAAGTACCTCTATCATCTCAGTCCTGACAAACCTTGCGGCATCTGCCATAGGGCTTATGGACAAAGCCAGGGAGGGAAGTATGGAAGATCTGAATCCTTCGTTCCAGAGTCCGATGGGAAGTATTTTCAAAGTTATGGCAAATACATACTGCAGCACCACTGCCACCACAAAATTAGGTACGCTGCGGCCGGTAATGGCCAAGAGGGAACAGAATGTGTCGATAAGCGTGTTTTGCTTTACTGCTGCTATCCGCCCCAGAATCACTCCGAAGAAAGTGCCGAAAATGATCCGCTGAAATGCAAGCTGCAGGGAAGGGCCTATGCGGGAAGCAATTATCCGCGAGACTTTCTGATCGGAAAACTGCAGGGAAATCCCGAAATCACCTTTCAGAACATTCTTCATATATTTGACATACCTGTCCCAGGTGGAGCCCTGCAGGCCGTAGGTCTCATTGAGAACCTCAAGCTGTTTTTCACTGAGTTTCTCCTGGTTGTTGTAAGGGGTGCCGGGAAGGCTGCTCATTAGAAAGAAGGTCACCGTAGTTATAATAAACAGGGTGAAAATCATCTGGAGCGCCCTACCCCCTATATACTTTATCCAATGCTTCAAAGTATCAACCTCTCTGTCTTCTACGCTGTCCTTCCGGAGATAAATTATTCAAAATATGCATACCTTATGTCGATTGCTATTGAGCCAAGCACGTGTGTCTTGTAACCTTTGAGATCCGGGTTAACAAGAAAGTTCTGCGCATTCTGATAGAGATTTATTGTCACCTGATTGTCTATAAGGTACTGATTTGCCTCTTTAAGATGCTGCCATCTCAGGGCAAAATCATTTCCGTCTCCGCTGAGCAGTTTATTCACAAGATCCGTGAGCTCCCGGCTTTTCCACTGAGAATGGTTGTGTGCAAAATTTGTCTCGTGCTGCTGCACATATGAAGTAGGGTCAAAATCTCCGGTCCAACCTCCCAGAGCCAGGTCAAAATCAAAGGACATCATATCCTCAAACCTCACCTGTGAAGTGACGTTTTTAACTTCAATCGTAAGACCGGGGAGAGTCTTCTGGAACTGGTCCTGAAGAAATGTGCCTATTTTTATGCTCTCATCATCGTCTGATGTCTCGAGGGTCAGGGTGACTGAATCAGTGCCAAGCTCTGATAATGCCTTGTTCCAGTACTCAAGGGCTTTCTCAGGGTCGTACTCCGCCTGATGTCCGAAATCCTCCGCCACCGAGGCGCCGGTTTCCGGATTCGTGGCTATCCCGTCGGGAATCATCCCGACAGCTGGTGTCCCCGCCATATTCGCAACCTCTGTGACCATAGTCTCGCGGTCCACTGCGTAGCTGAGGGCTTTTCTCACATTGAGATTCTGGAGAACTTCGCTGGAACTTATTCCCATTTCAAGATTTATCATGCGGAGGGTGGGCACGGTGAGGAAGTCGGGCTTGTCCTTCCACAGTGAAACATATTCCCCGGTTACCGGAACTCCGTCCAACTCCCCTGCCTCGTAGAGGCTGATGGATGTGGCCGTATCCTTGACTACCTGTATATTTATCTCGTCAAAATACACGCTGTCGGCATTCCAGTAATTTTCGTTTTTCACATATTTCCAGGATATGTCGGCTCCTGACCAGTCGGTGAGTATATAAGGGCCGCTTGACAAGACAGCTTCTGAGGAAAGAGCGTAATTCTCTCCCTGACTCTCCACAAATTCCCTCGAAAGAGGGGCAAGATTCATACTGGTCAGTTCGTTGTTTAAGTACGGGGTTGGAGCAGTAAGCTCAATAACCAAGGTAAAATCGTCGGGGGCAGAGATTCCGAGTTCACTTGCCGGCAGCTCTCCGGCGATTACTTTTTCTGCATTTTTTATCCATATCAGGTTGGCGGAGGCCTGGGAGCCAGTGGCGGGGTCAACCGTCCTCTGGGCAGCGTAAACTACGTCTTTCGCAGTTATCTGTTCTCCGTTTGAATAGTAGGCGTCATCTCTTATTTTTATCGTTGCCGTAAGACCGTCCCGGCTCACCTCCGGCAGGGCAGCTGCAAGGTTCGGCTGGGCAGTTTCATTTTCGTCCAGGACCAGAAGTGTATCGTTAAAATAAGCGAGCCGGGCACCTGAATATATGTCGTAGCTCTTTACGCTGTCCATAGTCGTGACTTCTCCAAGTGAAAACCAGTTCAACACCTTTTTGTCCCGGGGTTCATCCTCATTCCCGCCTCCGCCGCAGGATGTCAGAAAACACAGTGACAAAGTCAAGGCGGTAAGTATTGCGATTGTTTTTTTCATAAATTTACCTCTCTCTATAAAATTTTCCTATCAATTTAGTGGGATTATGCTGTGCGATTTTCACTGATAATTAAAGTAAATACCTACTCAAAATACTTTTTCAGTTCTTCCACATATCTAGTGCCTATCCGGGTTAGGCGGGTATGGGTTTTGGTTATGTATCCCAGCTCCATCTCGCTGTTGGGACTGTCCCGGTCTCCCCGGTAGGGTATTGCCACATAGTCCCGGCCGTTCAGTTCCTCACATATAACTCCCGAGCAGAGTATAAAGCCGTTGAGGCCGAGCATAAGATTAAACATAGTGGCCCTGTCGCTTGTTTTTATAATCCAGTCGTAATCCTTATCCAGGAGGATCTCCTCTGACAGGTAGAAAGATCCTTTTTCCCCCTGCTCAAAGGAGAGGCATGGATAATTCTTCAGCTCCTCAAATGTTATGGACTTGTTTTTTGCCAGGGGGTGTCCTTTCCACAGGTAAACGCAGGCGTCACATTTTGCCAGGCTCTGAAATTCAAGGCCTCTTTGCCTGAAAAGTCCGGTCATATACTTTCGGTTGTAGTCGGAGAGATACAGCACTCCCACTTCACTTGCGGCAGTGGCTACATCTTCTATCACTTCCAAAGTTTTTGTCTCTTTTATGGAGTACTCATACCGCCTGTTGCCAAACCGCTTTACCGTCTCTATAAAAGCTTTTACAGCGAAGGAATAGTGCTGTGCCGAAACGCTGAAGCGGTATTTAATATTATCTCCGCCTTTGTACCTCTGAATAATCAGGTCATACCGCTGCTGCGCCCCTCGGGCATAGGTGATGAACTCCTTGCCCCGAGGGGTCAGCTGCACCCCTTTGCCGGTGCGGGTGAAAATCTGAATGGAAAGCTCGTCCTCCAGACTTTTCACCGCACTTGTCAGGGTGGGCTGGGTGATAAAAAGCTTTTCCCCGGCATTTCTCATAGAACCGGTTTCCCGGACAGTGAGCACATACAGTATCTGCTGATAGGTCATAACTCAATCCCGCTGATGCCGCACGGCCCAGGCATGATCTTCTTTTATCTTCTTCTGAAGATCCGGATCTTCTATGAGGTCCAGGGCAGTGTATACCAGGACTTTAGCCGCTATGGATATTTCGTCAAGGCCCTTCCTGGAACAGGCTGCTTTAACCATTTCCTCGCTGTGGCCTGTAATCGGAACGTCGGATATTCCTATGCTGGGCTGTATTGTGGGAACCACCTGTGTGACATTGCCCACATCGGAGGACCCCATTCCTCTCTCCACTTCATGGTTTTTCACTGTGAGGCCGAAAAGGTTTAAGTTCTTTTCGAAAACGGCATCAAAACTCGGGGTGGGAACCTGGTTTTCAACCCAGTTCTGATATGGTGCCATGCGGCCCTTTGCCCCTGTCTGCAGGGCAGCGCCCTCGACTATTTTTTCGACTTTCCGGTAGAGTTCTTCAAGGGTGCTCTTGGCGGCAGCGCGAAGATAGAATTTTGCCGCAGCATAGTCCGGAATTGCGTTGGGAGCTTTTCCGCCGTTCACAATAATTCCGTGTATCCTCACATCATCGGTGCACTGCTGGCGGAGGGCATTGATGGCATTGTAAACCATAATCAGGGCGTCAAGGGCATTTATTCCCTTTTCAGGCTGTGCTGCCGCGTGGGCGGATTTTCCCCAGAATTCTATGTCTACGGGGACACAGCCCAGGTTTTTCCCCGTCAGGCTGTTCTCAGGGCCTGCGCCGGGGTGAACACAGAGGGCAAAATCAACATCCTTAAAATATCCCTCACGGACAAAGCTTCCCTTGGCGCTTCCGTTTTCTCCACCCTCTTCGCCCGGAGTTCCGTATACTCTGACCTCTCCTCCGGCCTCGTCTATTACACTCTTGAGTGCAGAACCGGCAAGGCCGCTTGAGGCTCCGAAAAGGTTGTGGCCGCAGCCGTGACCCAAACCGTTGAGGGCGTCGTACTCAGCAAGGAAGCAGATGACAGGGCCCGGTTTGGAAGATTTGTAACTGGCCGCAAAACCTGTCCTGTGTCCTGCGGCGGGAAGCTCTACTTCAAAGCCGTCCCGCTTGAGCTTTTCAGACAATATTTCACTGGCAAAAAATTCGTAGTTGGACACCTCGGGCTTCGCATGGATGTCCAGGGCAATTTTTTCCCAGTCGGTCTTGTTCTCATCTACATACCGCACTATTTTTTCTCTCAGATCTGACATTTTTGTCTCCTTTCACACAAAAAAACAGGGAGCACTCCTTCGCTCCCTGTAAAATACGGTTAAACCATCGGACAGATTTCTACGTGCAGGAAAAAGCCCACGCAAACCGTTTACGGAAGCGAGCATTCATCATGCACATGTACATTCGGCTTGTTCTTCCTGTCACGGTCTGTCCCTCCTCTTGATTGTTGCTAAAATAATATCACCTTAGGCGTGATAAATCAATATGAATTTTGCTATCACCTGCAATAAATTATTTCTATAGGACAGACTGGAGCAAAACAGCTCCTTGATTTCGGGCTCGGTCCCATCAAAGCCCGAATCCACCGTCAACGGGAATATTCCGTCCGGTGACAAAAGTGTCTTCAACCAAAAATTTTACTGCCTGTGCCACATCTTCGGGGACTCCAAGCCTTCCCAAAGGAGTGTCGTGAACCAAGGATTTTTTGTCCTCATCGGTGAAAATATCCAGCATAGACGTGTCAATGACTCCGGGACTTATCCGGTTTACCCTTATACCCGACGGGCCGAGCTCCTTTGCCAGTGCTTTGGTAAAGGCCGTAACCCCTCCTTTGCATGCAGAATATACAGCCTCACAGGATGCCCCGCAGGTTCCCCAGACTGAAGAGATATTTATTATGAGCCCCGAGTGGGCAGGAACCATGTACTTTGCCGCCCGGCGGCAGGAGTATATCACCCCTCTGAAGTCTATATCTATGAGCCTGTCTATTTCCTCAGGCGGCATCTCCTGAATCAGCCCGTAAAAAGATATCCCCCGGCAGTTTACAAGTATATCAACTCTGCCATATCTTTTTTTCACCAGCTCCATTGCCTTTTCAGGCCGCAGGGGGTCCGCCAAGTCGCAGTAAACGGGAAAGGCCTCCCGTAGAATACGGCAAAGCTCATCAGCGGACGACCTGTTTTGATTATATCCCACTGCAACCCGGTAACCCAGATTATCCAGTTGTCTGCATATCCGCTTTCCTATTCCCCCGCTTCCTCCGGTGACAAGGGCAGTTTTCATATTTTCCTCCGCAAAAGGGCGGAATAATCCGCCCTTTCTTTTATATCGCTTGAATTTCCTTTTTCAGTCGGAAACAAATCCGGGCTAGGCCTGCCAGACATTGTACTGGAAAGACCCCTCTTTTGGCTTTGTCCCGTTTTCCATTTCCTCTTTTACCACTTCCCTGAGCTTTTGGCGGTAGGTGTCGTCGTACCCCTCCATCACAGGATAGACCTTGCTGGCTTCGTCGAGGAAATGTATCATATCTCTGCCCTTCTCTCTGCCCTTTTTTGTGTGGACATCGTAGGCATAGTCGGGTATCGTGGGGACATACCCCTGCTCAAATTTCTTTATAACAAGATTTTTGAGACAATCTGTCGAGCGCTCCTTGGGCTGGGCGCACAAAAAGCGTATTGCATACATAAAGAAATATGGCCTGTCTCCGTCATTGTAGGGGAACTTTTTTCTGGCAATATCAAGGTTATTTATGACAGTGATTGCATACGGATTTCCGAATCCTATGTCCTCGCAGGCGATTATCGTAAGGCGCCTCCAGAGTTTGTCCTCGAACTGCTCGCTGGTTATGTACATTTCGTAAGCTATATCGATGGCTATCTCATAATCAGCTCTCCTTATTGATTTCTGCAGCCCTGCGACAAGTTCGTCCCCGGGAATTCCGTTCCTGCTGGTAATACCCGCCCAGGGGTCATAAGACATAAATGCCATAGTCAATACCTCACTTTCAGACTTGTATAAATCAGTTTTCGCCGGGTAAACCCGGGCTATATCAAAGGCAAAGCCTAATAAGCTTTGCCCCAGACAACCATATATTTTGCTTTTTTGCCACACACGGGACAGACACCCTCAACATTGTCCTGCATGCCAAAAGGCATGCATCTGCTTGTAAGCCCTGCCCTTTCCTTCATTTCGGCCTCACACCGTGCGTCCCCGCACCAGGGAGTGACTATAAAATTGTCCCTGGACCGGGAGGACTTTATTATTTCGTCCATGTCGGTTAGCGTCTCGGTCCTGGAATCGAGGTTGTCCTTGGCCTTTTTGTATATTGAGGACGCAAAAGCTGATAGTTGCTTTTCCACTTCCCCCACAAGATTTTCAAACGGGACGAATATTTTTTCTCTTGTGTCCCTGCGGACAAGCACACAATTGCCCCGTTCTATGTCCCTGGGGCCTATCTCAACCCTTAAGGGGACTCCTTTCATTTCGTATTCGTTGAATTTCCAACCCGGGGTATTGTCGGTGTCGTCAAGCTTTACCCTGTAGATTTTACCTAGCTGCCCCCGAAGCTCCCTCGCTTTTCCCAAAACTCCGGGCTTGTGTTGCGCTACAGGTACTATCACAACCTGAACCGGAGCCACAGCCGGGGGAAGGACAAGACCGTAGTCGTCCCCGTGGCACATTATTATAGCTCCTATGAGTCTGGTTGACACGCCCCAACTGGTCTGATAAGGATAGCAGATCCTATTGTCGCGCCCGGTAAAAGTCACATCGTATGCCCTGGCAAAACCGTCGCCGAAATAGTGGCTGGTGCCGGCCTGCAGGGCCTTTCCGTCGTGCATCATGGCTTCCACAGTGTAAGTGGCAAGTCCGCCGGCAAATTTTTCGCTCTCAGTCTTCTGCCCTTTTATAACCGGCATCATGAGGCTGTTTTCTGCAAAATCCGCATAGATATCCAGCATCGTCAGGGTCTCCCGTATGGCCTCTTCCGGGGTCTCATGGATAGTGTGACCCTCCTGCCAGAAAAACTCCCTGCCCCTCAGAAAAGGCCTTGTGGTCTTCTCCCACCTTACCACGCTGCACCACTGGTTGTATTTCATCGGAAGCTGGCGGTACGACTGGAGTATGTGTGACCAGTGGTCACAGAAAAGTGTCTCGCTTGTCGGGCGGATGCAGAGTCTCTCCTCAAGTTCTTCATTCCCTCCGTGAGTCACCCACGCCACCTCAGGGGCAAAACCCGCAATGTGGTCCTTCTCCTTCTGCAGGAGGCTCTCGGGAATAAGAAGGGGCATGGCCACATTTTCGTGGCCGGTCTCCTTGAACTTTTTATCCAATATGCGGGTTATGTTTTCCCACAGAGCCTGGCCGTAGGGCCTCATTATAGTAAATCCTTTTACGGAGGAATAATCTATGAGTTCAGCCTTGAGGCAGACATCCGTAAACCACTGGGCGAAATCCCGGTCCCTGGAAGTTATCTCGCTCACGAACTTTTTATCTTTGGGCATTTTTACCTCTTTGCAAAACCGAAATGCGCCGGAATCTCAGATTCTGGCTTCAATATAATCAACTACGTCTTTTACCGTGATCAGATTGTCAATGTCGTCCTCGGAGATCTCCACTCCGAATTCATCTTCTATATCCATAATGATATCCACCATGTCAATGCTGTCCAGGTCAAAATCTTCCCTTATGTCTGCACCAGGAACAAAATCTTCTTTGGGAATCTCCATCTCATCGCAAATTATATCCCTGAGTTTTTCGAATACCATGATAAAATCTCCCTTAAAGTTTTATGTAACTAGTATACATATTTTGCCGTCTTTGTCAACCCGTGTAACAGGGAGAGGCTCTCTAACCGGCGGAAATGTCAAGGGATGCTATTCCGTTCAGATCTAGGCCTCCCCTTTTCCCGTCCATATACTCGTAATAAGCCCGGGAGGCAATCATAGCCCCGTTGTCCCCGCAGAGCCGGATATCCGGGGCATAAACCAGCCTGTCCCCCCGCTTTTCCGCTACAAGTTCCCTCAGCCTCTCATTTGCACAGACTCCGCCCCGAAGGGCAATTTTACAAAATCCGTACTCCCGGGCGGCATTTACAAGATTGCTGCTCAGAATGTCTGCAACTTTTTCCTGAAAAGAGGCCGCAAGAGAGGGTATGTCAATGGCTTCGCCCTTCATTGAGGCCGTGTTTACCAGATTAATGACCGCAGTCTTCAGACCTGAAAAGCTGACATCGTACTTCCCCCGGGTATGGGGAGTTGGCAGAAAATACTTTGTCTTGTCCCCTTCTTTTGCCGCTTTGGCTATGGCAGGTCCACCGGGGTAGCCAAGACCCAGTACCCTGCTCACCTTGTCGAAAGCCTCACCCGCCGCATCGTCCACTGTTCTTCCCAGGACAGTAAATTTTGTGTAATCCTCCACCGCGACTATGTGACTGTGGCCTCCTGAGGCAACAAGGCACAGAAAAGGCGGCCGGAGCCGGGGCCAGGTGAGGTAGAGCGCCGCTATATGTCCCCTGAGGTGATGAACGGGGACAAGAGGCTTTTGGGCAGAATAAGCAAAGCCTTTTGCAAAGCTCACCCCAACAAGGAGGGCACCTATAAGCCCGGGGGCGTATGTACAGGCCACTGCATCAATGTCCATAGGACCTAAGTCGGCTTCTTTAAGGGCAGCTTGTGTGACCCGGCTTATTGCCTCAATATGCCTGCGGGAGGCAATCTCCGGCACGACTCC
>CAZYZR010000032.1:10597-12949 GCA_964651945.1 uncultured Oscillospiraceae bacterium
GAATATAAATTTTTCCTGACTGAGACCATTTCAAAGCCGAATTTTCTGTAAAGGGAGATGGCAGGGGCATTTCCCCGTCTTACCTCCAGAACCGCCTTACCACTGCGGGAAAATATCGGCAGGGTTTGTTCAAGTAGAGCAGAGGCCGTCCCCTGCATCCTGTGCCGAGGGTCCACCGCTATGTTCAATAATTCCGGTACATCGGCGGTGGAGTATATGCAATACCCAAGAACACAGCCCTCAACTTCAGCCACAAATATTTTGTAAAAATCCTTCCCCAGGCTTTCCTTCAGGGAAAGTTCACTCCATCCTTCGGGGAAAGAAGCTGAAATTTCGGCAACCCTTCCCAGATCCTCTGAAACCGCGGGCCTTATCTCAGCCTTTTGCTTCATACCAGTTCTTGCCAATGTGCACATCCACTTTCAGTGGAACTGACAATACCGCGGCATTCTGCATCTCATCCGTCAGTATTGTCCTGACTTTCTCCCGCTCATCGAGAGGTGCCTCGACAATGAGTTCATCGTGTACCTGCAGTATCAGTCTTGCAGAAAGGCCTTCCCGCTTCAGACGATTATACACCCTGACCATCGCTATTTTTATTATGTCAGCGCTGGAGCCCTGGACGGGAGTGTTCATAGCTATTCTCTCCCCGAGGGCCTGCACAGATTTATTGGGGTTTGTTATCTCCGGAATCATCCTTTTGCGGTTGTACATAGTGGAAACGTATCCGTTTTCCCTGGCGAATTTTTTTATCTCTTTCATGTATTTGTCAACACCGCTGAAGTTTGCGAGATAGTCGTCAATGAATTTTTCCGCCTCTTTTAGTGTCATATCCGTGTCCTGGGACAATGTATATGCCCCCATGCCGTAAACTATCCCGAAGTTTACCGCTTTTGCCCTGCTCCTCAGTTCACCGGTGACCATTTCCATCGGAAGCTTCAGAACCCGGGCGGCCGTGCGGGCGTGTATGTCGTCCCCGTCGATAAAAGCCTGCCTCATAACCCGGTCCTGGCTCAGATGGGCGAGAATCCTGAGTTCTATCTGGGAATAGTCCGCATCTACTAAGACACATCCCTCCTCTGCTACGAAAAACTTTCTCATTTCGCTGCCAAGCTGTGTCCTGACTGGAATATTCTGCAGGTTTGGCTCGCTGGATGAAATCCTCCCGGTCCTGGTTTCAGTCTGGTTGAACTTGGAATACACCCTTCCCGAGGGGGAAATTTTGTCCATCATACCGTCTACGTAAGTGGAGTTCAGTTTCTGGTATGTGCGCCACTTGAGTATCTTGTCCACCACCGGGATGTGCTTTAACTTTTCCAAAGTCGCCGCATCCGTGGAGTACCCTGACTTGGTCTTTTTCCCATGGGGAAGATTCATGTCGTCATATAGAGCCTTTGACAGCTGTTTTGGGCTGTTGAGGTTGAACGGATACCCTACAATTTCGTAAATTTCATTCTGATAAATTTCGATCTGGCTCTTGAGCATATTGCCAAAATTGAGAAGTCCCTCCTTGTCCACCGCAAAGCCTATATACTCCATATTTGCAAGAACTTTGGCAAGAGGGAGCTCTATCTCATAGAGAAGCTGCTGCTGGTTCTCCCTTTCAATGCTGGCCCTTTGCTTTTCATAGCAGGCCTGCAGGCTGCCTGCCACCGGGTACAGAGGACATTCGAAGGAACTTGTCACTCCAAGTCCTCCTGCGATTATTTCAAGGTCATAACCCGAGGCTAAGGGGTTGTCAATATAAGCTGCAAGTGTCATGCAGAAAGTTACATTTTTTATGTCAATCCCCTTTTCAAAGCAGAACTTATAGAGCCGCTTTGCGTCAGTGGCCACTTTTTCCTTTTCCTCGTCCTCAAAGTAGACTTTGAGCATTAAGTCATCCTCATCGGCAACTTCCACCTTTCCGTTCCAGACAAAATAAAAGCTGCCCGGGGTCTGCCCCACAATGGCTTTTTCCATAGATCCCGAAAAGAGGGATGGAGTAACCAGCCTGCCCTCAAAGTCCCGGGGAGCTGAGTTTTCTCCCTTTTCTCCGCAGAATTTAGGGATCATAGTGTACATCTCAAGGCGGGTAAGAAGCTTTTCAGCCCCGAGGTAATCTGCGGGGCGCTTTTTGTATGCACTCCGGTTTTTCTCTATGGGCACTTCTGTGTATATCCTGCCCAGCTCCCTTGAAAGGTAGGCCATTTCCTTGTCATTTTCAAGTTTGTTCCTGACGCTTGTCTTCATATCCGGATCGTCGAGGTTTAGGTAGACTCCGTCCAAACTGCCGTATTGTCTCAGAAGGTCAGCTGCGGTTTTTTCACCTACTCCCTTCACTCCGGGTATGTTGTCGGAAGAATCCCCCAT
>CAZYZR010000032.1:13049-14247 GCA_964651945.1 uncultured Oscillospiraceae bacterium
AACAGTATACCACAAAAATTTATTATGTGATATAATTTGTTGGCAAACAAAAGGGGGTGGCTGTGTGACAATCACACCTGAAAATTTAAAAGGAAAAGTGTTTCTCGCCCCTATGGCGGGATACTGCGACATTGTCTACAGGCGGATTGCAGACAGATTCGGTGCCGACGGCACAGTGAGCGAAATGGTATCGGCAAAGGCGCTGAGATACGGGGACAGGAAAAGCCGGGAACTTATGAGGACAAAACCCCACAGAGGGTTTTACGGAATACAGCTCTTCGGGTCTGACCCGGAAGATTTTGCATTCGCCGCAAAGCTGGCCGCAGAACTGCACCCCGATTTCATAGACATAAATATGGGCTGCCCTGTGCCAAAGGTCACCTCCGGAGGCTCCGGCAGCGCACTTATGAAAAACATACCCCTTGCCCGGGAAATAGTCTCTGCCTGCCGGAAAAACAGCAAGGGCATACCTGTAAGTGTGAAAATGAGAACCGGATGGGACGATGACAGTATAACCTGTGGGGATTTGGCAACTCGGGCAGAAAAGCGGGGAGCTTCTTTTCTGACTGTCCACGGGAGAACTAAAAAACAGATGTATAAACCGGGAATTGCCTTGGAATATATAAAGCTGGTAAAAGAATCGGTCAGAATTCCGGTGATTGCAAACGGGGACATTGCCGACGGGGAGAGCCGGAAAAAGCTGCTTGAGGATACAGGTGCTGACCGGGTTATGATAGGAAGGGCTGCCCTGGGAAATCCCTGGATTTTCCCGCAGGTAAAGGGGGCACTGGAGGGAAAAGAAATTTTCAGTGTCCCGCCCGCAAAAGACAAAATGGAGATATTTCTTGAGCACACAAGAGGCCTTTGCGAGGTGAGCGGAGAGGAACTGGGAATGAAAAGAGCCAGAGGACAGGCTGTGCACTATCTCAAAGGAATGAGGGGAGCCGCCCGGCTGCGAGAGATGACAAGCAGCCTTTCCACCTACCGGGATCGGGTAGAACTCGCAAGAAAAGCAGTGGAACAAAACCCGGAAGAACAAAAATAATTTTGCAATTGACAGGTTGTTGTAATATAATGTGACTATATATCCGGGGGTTGACATGTACAATTTTGACGCATTGATCTCAAGATTAAAATATATCCCGCGCTGGAGCCTTATGAGGAGTCTGGAGGAGGAAAACGTGGCGGAGCACAGTTT
>CAZYZR010000033.1:0-1975 GCA_964651945.1 uncultured Oscillospiraceae bacterium
TGCTTTTTAACCTTTTCAAGAGATTTTTCGGGCTGGAGTTTGGGCTCGTAACTCTTATTCTGTCCCACATAACATTTAACCTCCCCTATGTAATCCTGTCTGTCCTGCCTAAGCTCAGGCAGATGGATATAAGGCTTTATGAGGCAGCACTGGATCTGGGTTGCAGCCCCCTGCAGGCATTTTTCAAGGTTGTCATTCCGGAGATTATGCCAGGAATAGTCACAGGTTTCCTTATGTCTCTGACTTTTTCAATAGACGACTTTATGATATCCTATTTCAACTCAGGGCATGTCCAGACCCTTCCCGTCGCTATATATGCAATGGCCCGCAGGCGTGTGAGCCCTGAGATGTATGCACTTTCCACGGTGATGTTCGTGGTAATACTCATTATCCTCCTGTTTGTAAATTTCAGGGAGATAAAAAAAGAAAAAGATTTAAAAAGGAACAAAGAGGTAGACTGAATTGAAAAAATTTTTTGGTGTTTTCTTGGCTGTGGTTCTGGTATTTTCAATTTCACTTACAGCTTTTTCCGCCCCTGATATATCCGCAAGATCTGGTGCTGATGACATTACTTTTGATGAAGCGGAACTGCTCCGGGAAAATTACGACTGGGACAGGCTGAGAGGTCAGGATATAACTCTCAACGTCTTTAACTGGGGAGAGTATATGTCTCTGGGACAGGACGGGGCAATGGACATAAATGCAGAGTTTGAAAAAAAGACCGGAATAAAAGTCAATTATCAGACTTTTGCCAACAACGAGGAAATGTACACGAAGCTAAAAAGCGGAGGTGCTTCCTATGACATTCTCATACCATCCGACTATATGATAGGGAGGATGATAAAGGAGGATATGCTTCAGCCTCTTGATTTTTCCCAAATTCCGAATTTTGCCCTTTACATAGGAGATCAGTACAAACATCTTGAGTTTGACAAAGAAAATGACTACTATGTTCCATACACCTGGGGTGTAGTCGGCATAATATACAACACCACTATGGTGGATAAGCCGGTGGACAGCTGGGACATTCTCTGGGATGAGGATTATGCCGGTGATATACTTATGTTCGGAAACAGCCGCGACGCTTTTGCGATAGCTTTGCAAAAAAACGGTCTATCTCTGAATCCGCAGTCACTGGAGGACATAGAGATTGCAAAGGAAGACCTCATGGCTCAGAAAAATGTAGTCCAGGCATATGTGAATGACGAGATATTTGACAAGATGGAAGGGGGAGAAGCGGCTCTCGGCCCATACTATTCAGGGGACTACATAACAATGGCAAGCGAAAATCCCGACCTGGCATTTGCAATACCAAAAGAGGGGACCAATTATTTTGTGGACGGAATAGTAATACCTAAGGACGCCCGGAATGTAGAGGCTGCTCATATGTATATAAACTTTCTCTGCGAGACGGAAGTTGCACTTGCCAACGCCGAATACATAGGATATTCCACCCCTCACACAGGAGCCTATGAGTTTCTCGACGAAGATCTCAAAAACAACCCCATAGCCTACCCATCACGGGAAGTCCTTGAAAATACCGAAGTTTTCACGGTTTTACCCGATGAAATAAACGAAGCTATGGACAAGGCCTGGAGCGATGTCCGCTCCTACAGTGAGGAGGGGGACAGTATGCTGGTTCCGGTTTTGCTCGGAGCCGCGGTCCTAATTGTAATTGTTCTCGCCGTGGTCAGGAACA
Organism: uncultured Oscillospiraceae bacterium; assembly: GCA_964651945.1. Lineage (GTDB taxonomy): Bacteria > Bacillota > Clostridia > Oscillospirales > Ruminococcaceae > RGIG3102. The sequence goes on from CAZYZR010000033.1 coordinate 1,700, forward strand.
GAAAGAAAAAGAAACTTGACTACTGATAAATGGTTAGGTAGCATTTTAATTATTCTATAAAAATATATTTTGTTGTCTTTTTTGCTGATCAAAGTATGACAAAAGCCCGCCTTTCGGCGGGCTTTAAATTTTTTGTAAATTATTTTAGGAAAACACTCCCAAGTGTTCCAATAGTATTCTGAGACCTATAAAAATAAGTATTCCCCCTCCGAAAATTTCAGCCTTTTCTTTGTATCGCGTGCCGAAATGATTTCCTATCAGGACTCCTGCAAAAGA